>CP129478.1:345460-690921 GCA_030583845.1 Candidatus Dojkabacteria bacterium | reverse complement strand
GCAAGCTAAGGAGGAATATAGCTATCGAGTAGCCCAAGATCAGGAATGCGATTACAACTGCTGCCTTCCATATGAAGAAACAGGCGAGCGCGAGCCCCAATCCTAGAACAGCTGCCAAGATAAACTGAAATACCGACCCGAATCCGGCTTCATCACCCAGATACATACCCATCTGGATTCCGGCAAAAAGGGCAAGTATAGGGAGAAAGAGCTTAAATACTCTTATCCCGAAGTAGGCATAAAACACCCCTCCGAAGACGAGGAGAATGCCTAGAAAAATACTCCACAAGGTCATTGGATTATGTTTTGATAAGTTAAATAAATATTTGAAATTACCTTGATTATAGCAGCAAACTAGCGAAAGTACACATCACAACAGCTTGTGACCACATAAAAGAGCTATATCTATAGGCTTAGCCCATCGCAAAAGTCCCGCCGTTTTGTAGCTGACAGCCATGCCACTAGTTCAATAGCAAGATCGTTCGGAGTATAATTGGGTAAATTATTTCTAACTAAAGCACTATTTTGAAATCCATTAACAAACCAGCCTTAACCATACCTACATATCTGTATGCCGGCATTCGTTTCGGCGTCGCATCAATATTTGCGGTTGTATTGCTCTATGTTTTGGTCGAGGGTCGAATATTCACCGGGTTGCGAGGCCTAATCCCAGATGAGCAGCTATTTCTGAAGCTTCTGTTTGGGATAATCTTCTTACTGCTTGCGTTTGGAGCGATGGGCTTGGTGATCGGAGTAGTTGGCGGCGATTCATTGAACGACCTGAATAAAAGGCTGCGTGGTCAGGATACTGGAATGAAGCTTGGGCTCGTTATGGCTCTCACAAATGCAATTTCTGCTTTCCCACTCCTAATACTATTCCTTACATTCGGCTACTACAACGAGGTCTTTACCCCTATCCGATTGGGCTTTATCTTTGCTCTACTGGGTGGCGTGTATGGGCTGATTTTTTCGATCCTGTTTATACTATTCCACTCAAGACAGGTGAAAAAGATGCGCTTCTTCTTGAATGCAACCGGTGGGTTCCTGCTCGCGGGCGGACTGGCTGGAGTGTTGCTCTGGGCGGCAACCATGGCAGCATATCGAGAGTCGATGCAACTTGCAGAGGCAGCCTTGGTCGCGGCAGCACTTTTTGTATTCTATACAATAGGTGGAATTTTTCTCTCACGCGGCGCGATGGTCTCTGAGAAAGAAAATACACCAATCATCCGCCCCCTCTATAGCAAGATAGCACTTGGGGTATTGATTACTGTTGTGCTACTTATCACGGTGCTAAACCTGGCAAAAGTCTCAACATTCTTGATAATTAAGGATGCACATCTATCTGAGACTCTTCAGATTGATACAAAATTTGCTGCTTGGCAATTTGATGTCGAACCGCTGGCGACTAGAAGCGAGCCTGGTTTACCAACAGTGATGAATGTTGAATGCATAGATGGTGCTATATTTATCAATGGAGAAGAGAGCGATTACTCAAGCTGTCTTTCGACACCACAGTACGATGAAGAGGCTGGTGGAGTTCACATAGTTTGGATTTCACAAGATGTAGAAGGTACCAATTTCACAGAAGGGACAGATATTATTTATGAAGCGACCTTCAACGGCACCTGGAGTGACCAGATGGTGGTGTACGCGGCTGATGAGATCTCGGAGCTAAAACTCACATACTCAGATGGGCTCTGGCTTAGTTGGGTTGAAGAAGGCACCACTTCATGGGCTTTCCAGCCTGTCTATGCCTGTGATAGTGGAAATCTCTCGCGACTTGATAAGGTGCTTTACAATGCCATCACCGAAAAGAATTTCTATACAATTGACTCGTTCATTCCGTACTGTGGCAACAGCTACAATTCTATTGTTTATCTCCCAAACCCTGTATCACGAGATAGCAAGCAGCAGATCTCGCTCAACGGTAGCTATGACGAGATGGCAAAATTAACCAGAGAGGCAAAGTATGAAGTTCTCTTTACAACAATGGAATGGGTAGCCGACGATGAAGGGCTTAGCCCCGGAGCTGTATATGCCGCTGCCATAGCCGACCTTTACAATAGTGTGAAAGAGAATCCTGAGCAGTACCCGAAAGGGATGGATGTGAAGATCTTGCTCGGCAACTATCCAGAAGTAAACAATCGGGAGTGGGGTCAACAGATATTTAATGTATTGGAAGACCTGCATAATGCCGGTCTGTACACATTTAGCGATCCTGAGATCGGATGGAATCTTGAGGTAGCCAACTTTGATGGTACCTGGCCACACGGACACACCAAGTTTATCGTAGTCGACGGCAAAGAGGTGATCGCATCTGGCTTCAACTACAGCTACCTGCACCTAGCCATCAATCATCCATCACTCAAAGGACTAGGGATGGCAGACATGGGTCTCCACATGACCGGACCGGTTGCCCAAAATGCTATGGTTGTATATGACGACCTATGGGACGGCTCCTCTCAGATCGATTGCCCGCATTACAGAGAAGAGCTACCTATCTATTGGGAGTACACATGCGACTTCGCTCCTGCGGAGGTGAGACACATCGAGGAGGTGAAGCGATTTGCTGTAACAGAAGATGATGAAACCTCTTTCTCACTATTCAGAAATAAAGAGTATAAAGAGGCAGACCATGCTGTGGCTGCCGCATTAGGTGCTGCTGAAGAGAGCGTTGATATTTTCCATGTAAATTTCTCCCTTGAGGTTATCTGCGACGTTGGGATAGTGCTAAAAGATTTCTGTGATTTCGATAATGCCCTGCCATGGATGGAATCATTGGTCGAGTCCATTGATGAGGAAGATGTGAAGGTGAGAATAATAGTCGAAAAGAGTGCGATGAACGGGATGGAGAACAAGATTGGATTAAAAGCATTTTACGATGAGCTGAAGCGTCGAGGTGTTGAGGACAATGTGGAGATCAAATTTTATAGTGGGAAGATGCATGCGAAGTCTACCCTTATCGACGATGAATTGTTGATAATCGGCAGTCAAAATATGCACTACAGTGCATGGGGCAAGAGTGGGTTGACTGAGTATTCTTTGAGCACATCAAATGATGAGGCGATCAAAGATTATCAGGAGACATTCGAGGAGTATTGGGATGAGGGGATTCCAGCGGAGGAGCTGATGGAATTGGAGTAAGCTAGAAGAATCCATACAATGCTAAAGGAAGATTGTCTTATCCATACGTATATAAGGGTAGATAATCTTAGTAAGAAATTTGTATGGATAAGTCATTCGACGATCTATTAAAAGGAAAGCAGTCCGAAGCCTTTAGCGGTTACATCACAACCCTTGGTACAACCGCTAAGAGGAAGGGAGACTCCGACAAAATTTATAGGGAAAGGATAGAGAATACTATTGGTCGCAGAAACTTCCTCGATGGGTTTACCACGAAAAGACCACTTTTCATAACCTTTGGGCTAATGTTTACCTTGCTCACAGCGGTGATAGTTATTTCAGCACCAGGAGTGCAGTCCGGCGACAGGTATGATGGTTTTGTTTATTGCTTCCCTTTTCGAAATTATTGTACCGCAGATGTAGGCTTCTACTCAGCTAATGGGACCTATATTAAGGTCGGCTCATTTGGCAAAGAAGGCAGAGATATAAGTGATTCTGATATCCTTGAGTTTCTTCACGGTACCGTAGAAGAGATCATAAGGGTCGGAAAGGAAGACATGGTATGTTCATGGAGCAAGGAACGGAAAGTATATGATTTAGTATATGAGAAAAATGGGAATACTCTATATTTTGACGAGCTGCAGAGCTCCCATCAACTTTGGACAGCGGATGGTGATCTCTACCAATGGACTAACATTGAGGCAGAGAGCTCAATGGAGTATCTGGAGCAGGAATATCTTGCAGTTGAGGAGAAGATACAAAACAAAGAGTTTAGTGAGATAGAAGGTCATGATTGTAGAACAGGGGTATCGTATAAAAATACTCGCGTAGAGTACAGCGATGATGGCGTTATGCATATCTGGCATCCAGATGGGACCTATCAAGCCTATGATCGAGATGGAGTATTATTAATTGAATCGAAAGTGATCGAATAACAATGGAATATTCAGACTCCCAGCTTGTTGAGATGGCGCTACGAAACAGAGAAAATTTTCGCCTGATATACGACAAATACTTCGCTAGCGTCTACAAGTATAGTGTGTATGCAATATTTGATCCGGCGAATGTAGATGATGTAGTCTCAGAGACATTCATCAAAGTCTATAAGAATCTTAGGAAATTTGATCCAAAGAAAGCAACGCTCAAAACATGGATTTTTAACATCACACGCAATACATCGACAGATTGGAATCGAAAAAGAAAATGGCAGTTCAGGAGATTCATGGCTGTTGACCATGAGATCCCTGACAGATCTATCGATTTGGAGCTCGGAGAGCTAATGGATGAAGAGTATATTATGTTGAGAGATGCTGTCCGAAATCTGCCAGAGAATGAGCGAATAGTTATTGAATGTAGATTTTTTGACAATTTTGCAGTTTCCGAGATAGCTCAGGTTACTGGCTTAACAGAGAAGGGGGTATATTCAGCGATTTACCGAGGGTTGAAGAAAATAAAGAGTGGGCTGAAGGAGTAGTTATATCAAGGAGCTGTTGATCTTTCTATATCTAGTCTGAATCGTTTTAGGATTGCCCCCACTAGCTTTGCCGACCTTACAAGAATAGATGATTCTCTTGTCTGGAACATCGCCCCACTTCGCACGAAGTTATCTGAGCCTAATATCATGCTGCTCTCATCAACGATTAATAGCTTTGAGTGAATTCTTTTGGGGAGGATTGTCACTTTCACCGGACTATCTGGGTCTGTAAAATCAATATTTACTCCACGAAGCCAGCTCTTGACAGTAAATTGATTGAACCAGGCCGCGAAGCTATACAGTTTCCCACCGACAGTAACATATGAATTGGCGAAGAGCTCAATCTTAACTCCTCGTTTTGCTGCATTTATAACCGCAAATAGCACTCGATCATCGGGAAGCCACTGTCCACAGATCAGTACGCTTTCCTTAGCATCATTAATAAGTCCGATCGCTTGCTCTATGATTTCAGATTTCCTGTCAGCGTGACCATTTTCAAGTATAAGCTTGAAGTCTGTGTGTTCGTCCGACAGATCGAAAATGTCGTATGGTGTAGAGCTTGTATCGGAGGCTGAGGCATTCATAATGCTATTCAGAATAGTTTCTCTTAGAGCTGGGGCATTATTAAATACCACCATATAATCTAACGCATTCAGTAAATCATCGTGCAGATTTACTCCACCTATCGCACACTTATCGTCAATTACAACCAGCTTTCGGTGGTTATTACCTTGGTATTTCGTAAGCAGATCTTCATTTGTCCATATGACATTTACTCCAAGACTCTGGAGCTCTCGGAATCTAACTGCTGCGACTGGATTGGCTGCTGAGGCTCTTGATATCGCAATAGTAACCGGTATCAGTGGGTTTTCGCTCTTCTTTCTATAAAGCGCATCATAGAAAGGATCGAGTATCTCCTCATGCAGCCATACCTCCATAAAATTGAGGTGGATGCACGATTGCGCGCCCTCGATATTATCTGTAAGCCAGGTGAGAAATTCCAAGGGGGAATGAATTTCGAAATCGTCAAACTGGGACTCGAATTCGAGTGATCTATCTTGTTCTGTTCTATCAGGTACGCCAGTTGTTGATGACAAGTTTCTATAGCTAGAAGGTTAGTCGTGCTTCATACTACTTGGCAGTTACATACTCATTATACATCGGGCGTCGGAATTTCACAGATAAAGACCTCGCTTATCGGCTTCTCCAGTGCAGCCGCAATCTTGAAGGCAAGCTCCAGAGATGGCAGATATTTTCCAGCCTCGATAGCGTTGATAGTCTGCCTTGATACACCTGCCTTCTCGGCAAGCTCGAGCTGAGTCATCTCATTAGCAAAGAACCTCAGCTCGCGAATTTTATTTGTGACTTTGATTTGCACTTCCTAATTTCTCCTATAAAGATAGATCTGCACAAAACCCTCAACGATCGAAGCAATCAAGAAGCTTAAGAAAAAGATGTTAAGCATAACCACGACTGAGTAGTCCATAACGATTACCAAGAGACCGGCTAAGAAACCAACGCCGACAAGCACATAGCTAACACTGGAGGCTCTTAGTCCAACAAGCCTGTCTCGCTCATCCTCCTTCATCTCGCCGCTTATTTTGCGATCAAATGCCTTATCGTCTACCTTGGTATCTTTAGCCTCTGCTTGGATATATTCCTTGGCGGCAAACCCAACCGAGTACAGTATATGAAAGAGTATCTGAAGTAGTATGGCGACGCCTACACCAATAGCTATAAATCGTAACATTGTCTGAGCTGCAAAAAGCAGATCGTCGGTTGATGCCGCTCCGCTGCTATATTGTGAGTTAAGATAGAGTATGTAAGCGGCTAAGATAATAAATCCTGCCAGTATGCTTACGAGGTTTTTGATCTCCTGATATGACATAGCTTTTAGCTAATAATTTAACTTATTAGCTAAGTGTAGCCCATGGATGACATAATGTCAAATATACTTTACATCTGCATTCGGACGCGACTCCCCTTCACAGCTCTCTATAGACATAATCGGGGATGCCGGACTCGAACCGGCGACCTCACGACCCCCAGCCGTGCATACTAGCCATCTGTACGAATCCCCGAGAGGACACACCACTATCGAATTATGCCACAAAACATGGCAAATTGGCGACATATGCAAATTGAAAAAGAAAAAGAGCCCCGGGCAGTTTTACGTGAGGCTCTTTCGTACTCTAAAGTAACTTATTACAGAGTGATTTTCAAGTACACCTTATTATTGGCGGCATCCGAGCTTAATTCAAACTGCTTAGATGAGTACTCCTTGAAGTAGTACATGCTCTTCTGACCATCTTGAGTTGCACTTACCACTGGACGTGTACCACATAGGCTGCTTGCATTTGCTAAGACGGCTACGCGGTCTGAAGCAAGACTATCAAATGTAACCACGATATCTGTGCCAGATGTACCTGCTGACGCTGCTGGTGTTTCACCGCTGCTACTGCTTGTTGTCCACTCAAATGTAAATACCCCGCTTGCTGTTCCACAAGTATATGACTGGATTGATGCATTTTCGGCTGCTGTTGCACCTTCTAAAGTGTCGCCAACTACAACATCTTCATCTTCCTCTACCGGAGCCTCTTCTTCTGGAGTTGTATCTGGTTCCTCTACGACTGTCTCTTCTTCAGTCACATCTTCTTCTGTATCTTCATTGTCAATATCTACAATTATTTCTGAATCATCATCAGCATCTTCTTCTGTCGTGGTATCCTCTGTAGGCTCTTGCATAACATATCTGTAGGCTAGGAAGGCGCCACCACCAAGTAGCAAAATAATTATGATCCACTTCAATGCGTTTGACATTTAGGTATTTATAAATCTTATCTATCATTTATAGTATACAAATATAACGGTCCGATGCAACAGCTAGAGGCGAGACTCGCTGTTATTTAAGAAATAGCTCGACGTATCTATTTGGTAGACTTAGATCATAATTAGAACTATATTTAACTAATCAATAAAACTGCTAAACAGAAGGATCATGAAAGCAAAGAAAATAAACATAAGCGACATACATGATGACACTCCAAAAGGCACGCAAAGCGCAGAAATGTACAGTGCCGCAACTGTTAGTGAGCACCGTGATAGCACTCCAAAATCGAAGTCAAAGAGCAAGCTACCAAAAATCATCGAGGAAAACCGTCCTTTATTTACAGTCATTGCCATAAGCTCGGTATTAATCCTGGTATCGTTATTCTCGATCTACCAGATCACCCGCTACTTACCGAAAGATCCACCACAGATAATTAAGCATACAAAGCAGTATTTAGCAGCCCAGGAGTTAGTAATTACAACCCTCCCTGCCCTCGACGCCCCGGATGTCCCGAGAACCGAGACAAGCCCTCTCAACGGCAAGCTGCTCACGACAGAAGAGCTCGAAGAGATGATGGAGCGACGGGCTGTTGCGGTTATGGTCAACAACCACTTAGAAGCGCGACCGCAATCAAACCTGCAGCAGGCAGACATAGTATATGAGACATTAGCTGAAGGCGGAATTACTCGACTTATGCCGCTTTACTGGAGCAAAACACCTGATAAAGTAGGCCCAATAAGAAGCGCACGTCAATACTTCATAGATTGGGTGCGCGAATATGATGCCATATACCTTCACGATGGATGCGCTTCAGCCGATCTAGGTGGCGATCTGCGAGTCGATGCTTGTGGCAACCTGTATAGACAAAGAATCAAAACATTGACCACATATGGAGCATGGCGAGACAACTCTGGAGGACGTGTAGCCCCACACAATGAATACACATCTGTCGAAGGGGCTGTAGAAAGAGCTGACGAGCTAGGATGGGGAGGATTTCCCACAACTATCCCCGCATGGAAATTTAAACGAGACTCGAGTCTAGAATTACGAGGGGATATGACTGCATTTACTGCGACATTTCTAGACAGGCTTGGTGCACATAATGGCTATAGGTACGATGCTAGATGGGACTACGACAGAGAGAGAAATCTGTTTGTAAGATCGACTGGTGGTTCGGTTCATGAGGATCAAGAGACAGATCAGCCATTGACAGCCAAAGTTGTGATCGTACAAACCGTGGATGGCATACAATCTGGCGATTCTAAAGGACATCTGATTATCGATACTACAGGTGAGGGAGATGCGACGATCTTCCAAGATGGAAAAGCACAGGCAGTCCGATGGAGGAAAAATGAAGAGACCGATAGAACAAAATATTATGACAACGCGGGAAATGAGGTGGAGCTTAACAGAGGGTTAATCTGGATCATGGCAATTCCTGACGGCTGGGGTGGTTTTGATATAATAGCACAATAAAATTATCCACCCTATCAGATGATAGAGAACCTGTTTATCTCTAAGGTCAGGATCAAAATGCTTGACCATTTCTTAAGTAATCCAAGTGAAGAGTACCATGTCCGTGGCCTCGTTAGGCTGCTCGACGAAGAGATAAACGCCGTACGTAGGGAACTTCAGAATCTTGAGAGATGCAAACTCCTCCACTCCCAGCGAAGAGGAAATAAACTTTACTATAAGCTAACACCCGAAAATATTATCGTTGCCGATCTTAGAGCTCTAATCTATAAAGATCGAGCAGATGTACAGAAGGTTGCAGCTGCACTCCTCACAATTGAAGGTATCAAAGCAGCATTTTTAACCGAGAACTATATTAATAACTCGCATGATGCTGAGTACGATATCGACCTGTTTGTGCTTGGCAAAGTCAGCGTCGATAAATTTACAACAGAGATGAAGAAGCTGGAAAAAGAGCTTGAGCGAGAGTTCAGGATGACGCTGTTTACGCCGGAGGATCTGGAATTTCAGCACAAAAAACGAGATGCTTTCTTGCTTAACGTATTGAGGAAAGATAGAATTATGCTCATCGGATCAGAAAAAGACTTATACTAAAGCAACCGAAACTATGAAAATCCCTAAACTATCTCTCCCTTCAAAGGGCAAGAAAAAAGCTACCTCTAATACAAAAGGAAAAGGCGGAGTCTCAAAAGCAAAGAGAAATGTTTCGTCAAATAGTCGACGAAACTTAAGCGCCACTATATTCGGGTTGCTTTTCACAATTCTTGTAACCTCAATGCTCATCAGCGCGGCTTTAATTGCGATGCCAAAGACTGAGCGGTTTACCCCTGATAATAGATTCGACCTAAATGTAAAAGATGATAAGTATTGGGCCAAGCGGTTTGTACTTGAGCTCACTGTGAAAAAAGAAGATGAAGGTGATACAACAGAAAAGGTTGAGGTCACCAAGGGGATTATTCAAAGAAGGCTTGACCGCTACGATGTAGAGCAGGTTTCGATCAAGACGCTTCATGATTACGAGCCAACATCGGCAGAAGAGACCGTTGAAGATATTGTAAACCAGATAGAGGAGCAGGAAGATGTCCAAGGAGCAGAGGATAGCGGCGATAATGAAAAGGCGGAAGAGGATATCAAGGTTTATATCGAGGTCTCTGCTACAAGCTCCCGAGACCAGGCCAGTATAACTAGGCTTATTGGAAGCAGACACTACCTGAAGATCATGACTACCACTCCTGCAGCACTAAACAGCGAGGACCAGCTTGCCGCTTACCTACCGGAGAATTATGACCGAACACAGTTTACACGTCGCTCCTTTAGGAACATTGAGATTAAGCAGCTCTCAACCACAACCGAAGGAGAAGATGCATTTTTCGCCATCTACAAATCATGGCCGCATAATGCGCTCGCATGGAGAGACTTCCTCGGAGACAACGCGGGAAAGACAATCGGTATTGCAATCGATGGCTTTGTAACACCCTATCCCGTTCCAATTGAGTTTGACCCAGATCTGAAGAACCCGCAGCAGAACCCTATCTTTGCACCAGGCGTTACTCAAGACCCTGCAGAAGCTCAGATATTAGACATACTGTACAACTCAGGGGTGATCCCAGTTGAATATTCCATCATCAGCAACGAAGATGCAGAGGTTAAAACATATGAGATCGACTATATCGAAGTCAGCGCAGCATTTATCCTGTCTGTAATTGTAATAATGGCATACAGCTATTTCCGCAACCGCGGTGATAAAGGAAGAAGCCTACTATTTATGCTTACTTCTGTTGCAGCATTTGCTTTCTATGTGGCGGTGTTGAAGATCTTATCGCTACCGATCGACCTACCTATACTGCTCCTCGAAGGATTGAGTATAATATTACTGGCGAAGGTGCTGGCATACAGGACGAGAAGCGTTCTGCTGATCGACCTGCCAGTGATAATGTTCTTTGCACTGCTATCTTTCTATGGAAGTGGATACACTGGTATCTATGGCATGCATATGACAGTGATCGCATTTGCCATGATGCTGATGGTTCCGGTGCTAGACACATATATTAATAAGATGAAAAATCTTTTAATGAAATGAACGAAATATTAGAGCTTGTTGGAATAACTACTGTATATGAGCTGCTGCTCACGTTGCTGCTGATTGTGACTCCACTGGTATTTATGGCTGCCTACGGCTGGTTTCTAATCCGAGATGCAAGGCTTCTATTAATTGTAGCCGTGAGCATCGTGCCGCTGCTTGTTGTGCCGGTGCTATCTGTTTACATCATAGACAGAGCGTTTGACCTCACTGCAGAAGACTCGCTTAGACTAGGATTTCTCTTCGCATCGTTTGTGAACCTCTTAAATCTCTCAGTGCTGGTTTCGAAATATGCCAAAGAGGTTGGAGACAAGAAATTTGATATCGACCATGTAAGCCGCGACCATTTCGCATCAAGCCTAAATACAGCGGCCGTAACTTTCATTATGGTGATGGCTGTAACAATTTTCTTGCCATCTCCACTGAAGGTTACTATGGTTGTCTCATTGCTGACAATCCTTGCAACCCTTGCAGTCAATCATCTTATGGTGAGAGCACTTCTGCGTGAGCGACCACTCTAGCATTGCACAACACCCGATTGTAGTTATTGCCGGCCAGACAGCTTCTGGCAAGTCTGAGATAGCGCTAGAAGTGGCACGTGCGATTAATGGTGAAATTATCAATGCCGACTCGCGCCAAGCTTATCAAGACATGGTAATTGGAACCTCGTCACCAATTCCAGAAAAGCATCTAAGTGATAAGTGTTTTTTGGTGAAAGGAGTTCCACATCATCTATACAATTTTTTAGACCCTGCGGTGGGGTATAACATAGCGCTGTTTCGAGATGAAGCTGAGCGAGTTATATCGAATATGGATCCAACGCATGTGCCAGTGCTAGTTGGTGGCTCTGGGCTGTATATTGACAGCTTTATTTACAACTATGACATCCATGAAGAAAGCGTCGATGAAGCTAGGCGACAAGAATGGGATAGGATGAATGTCGAGCAGCTATGCGAGCTAGCTGGAGAGGAAGCAGTCGCGCAATTAAATGAGAGCGATAGAGGCAATAAGCGTAGGCTTATCAGAATACTCGAGGGCAGGGATGCTCCAAGCGCGAACGATGCGAGAGCTCATATCTATCTGGTAGTGGATCGAGACAAGGAAGTAATCGCTGAAAATATTAAGGAACGCACGAGGTTGATGATCGAAAATGGCTTAGTCGAAGAGAATAAGAAGCTAATTGAGAGTGGCTATCAGTATGAGAAAACTCGTGGGCTGAATACAATCGGATATAAAGAGTTTGCAGGCTACTTTGAAGGAGAGAAAACCCTCGAAGAGGTTGAGGCAGATATAAATCTTCACACTCGCCAGTATGCGAAAAGGCAGCGGACCTGGTTTAGAAGGCATACAGATGCGGTAAAGATAAAGAATTCGGAAGAGGCTATCCGAGTCGTTGAGCCCGACTACCTGCTTCGCAAGTGAGTCGGGCAAGTGGTCGGGTGGTCGGGCTAATTGATCGGGTACTTTTTCAGGATTTTGTATTGCGAGCCTGTTGATTTCACTAGCGAGATCGCACCTGGGGTGAACGAGATCTCTTTCCCAGCAAATACACTTTGGTTCAGAGCAGTAACTGCATCTGAGAGATTTCGGTACTCGACAGCCGAGATCTCATTACGAACACGACCGATCGTGATGTGTGGGATGAAAGCTTTCTCTCTCTTCGTACCTATTATGCTGCTTAATTGCGACACTATGTTGCGCAGCTCATTGTTCTCATCAGTGACTGTGAAATGGAGCAAGCCGGGATTGCGTGACTGGGAAAATCCGAGCCGTACGCTGTTGATGCGGGCGTTGAAAGGCTTATATTTGAAGCCTTTCAACGCGCGCCCAACCTTCACCCTCATCAACGGACTCAACCGCTCGCCGAGGTAAAGCAAAGTTAGATGATATTTAGCTGCTTCTGGATAGTAGACGGGGATATCTTGCGAGTCGAATATAGAAGCATATTGGGGGAGGATCTGAGCCATCCTCCCCTTCTCTATCTCATCCGGGAAGATCCCGAGAAAATAGTTCATTAGCTATGCACGTGGTTCAATCTTATCTTTCCCCACATACTCTCGCAGAACCTCTGGTACTGTGATCGATCCATCCTCATTCTGATAGTTTTCCCAGATTGCGATCAAAATTCGAGGCGATGCGACAACTGTGTTGTTTAGTGCATACGGATAGTAGTTCTTGCCATCTTTTCCTTTGACTCGTAGGTTCAGTCGACGAGTCTGCCAATCTAGCAGGTTTGAAGCGCTATGTGTCTCGCCATATCCGTTTCTCGATGGCATCCATGTCTCGAGGTCAAACATTCTGTATTTGCCAGCACCCATATCACCCGTACAGATCTGCAACACTCGATAAGGCAGCTTCAATGCCTGCAGTAGCTCCTCCGAGTAGCTCACCATCATATCATGCATCTTGGTTGATTCTTCTATGTCGTTCTTGCAGATTACTACCTGCTCAATCTTCATAAATTCATGAATTCGGTATATTCCTCGTGTATCTTTACCGTAGCTTCCTATCTCACTCCTATAGCACTGCGAGAAGCCTGCATATTTCACTGGGAGCTGATCTTCGCTCAATACCTCATCGCGGTGGTAATTAAGCAGTGACGGCTCAGCAGTACCAATTAGATACTTCTTATCCTTATCCTCTCTTCCTTCTTCCTCTTTCACGTGACCCAAACTATCGACTACATAGATGTTAGCCAAATCAAATGGCATATGACCGCTGCCGTACAGTGCATCCTGCTTTACAATCGTCGGCGGCACAAATGTCTCAAAGCCTTTCGATTGCATAAGCTTCAAGCCATACATCATCAAGCCCATGTGCATTAATGCACCCTCATTCTTCAGATAGTAGCCTCTAAAACCACCAGTTTTCACTCCTCGCTCCAAGTCGAGCAGATTTAGCTCTTCACCAAGTTGAATATGATCTCTCTGCTCAAAACTTGGCTTAGCGGGATCTCCACCTTCTCCTCCCTCAGGCGACCACCTGCGTAGCTCGACATTCTCAGAGTCATCTTTGCCGACTGGGGTATCCTCAGAAATAAACATAGGGGTGTACCAGATAAGCTCGTCATATTTAGCTTCAATCTCTGCGAGTTTTGCTTCGGCTTCCGTAATCTTGGCTTTGATACTTTTCCCTTTCTCAACTAGATCTGCTGGCGGTTTGCCGCTTACTTTCTTAATCTCGTCCACGTTGTCGTTTCTCTCTTTCCTGAGCTGCTCAACTTCGGTTGTAAGAGCCTTACGTTCTTCGTAAAGCTTAAGTAGCTCATCGATATCTAGGTTGATATTTTTCTGCTTTACCAACTCCTTATAGAGCTCTGGGTTTTCTACTATTCTTTTAATGTCTGTCATCGAAATTTTTAATAAAGATTAATTTCACAAATCAGCAATAGTTTATCGTTTGCTGCTACTATTTCAGACCGAGCTCATCTTTGATTCCACGCATCGCATCAATCACAAATTGCACATGCGTATCAAAGTCTTCGCCTAGCTCTTCACAACCCTGAGTCAGATGCTCGCGGTGAACCCCTTTAGCAAAAGCCTTATCCTTCATCTTCTTCTTTACCGATTTCACCTCCAGACCTGAGAGCTGGTCAGGCCTTGGGAGAGAGCATGCAACGATAAAGCCGGTCATTTCATCTACTGCAAAAAGAGCCTTGGACATATGGGATGGGCGGGAGCCTGGATTACCTCCATCGGCGTGCCCTTCGATCGCTATAATTATATCTTCGCTAGCCCCATTTTCTCTCAATGTTTGATATCCCCACTCAGATGGATGCTCAGATCCCATTTTCTCATAATCAAAATCATGCACAAGTCCGCATACTCCCCATTCTTCGACATCTTCGCCATACTTTTGCGCATAAGCACGCATAGCTGCCTCAACCGCAAGCATATGTTTAATTAAATTTTCATTCTTGGTGTACTGCTTTACAAGTGCCATTGCACCTTCTCTATCCATGTTCTGTATCACGCGATTTTAATGATCTGTGCTATTATATCCCATAGCTACTTAATTAATAAAGAGGTTAGACCTAGGTTGTTTAGACCCACTCTGCTCAGAGTAGAATTGCTCAGACCCGATCGGGTCTGAGCACTTGGGGTCTGACCGATATACACGTATGATAATTGTAGATGTAGAAGCAACAGGACTAAATGTGACCGAGTGCTCGCTGCTGAGTATTGGAGCAATCTGCCTAGAGGAGCCCGAAAAAACCTTTTACGGTGAATGCCGCATATGGGAAGGAGCAATTATAAATGAAGAGGTTCCAGAAATTACCGGCTTCTCGATCGAGGCGATGCAAGATCCAAACAAGCCTACTGTAAAAGAGTTGTTAGGTAAATATATAGAATGGACACAGCAATTTGAAGATAGAACACATGGAGGATCTTCCGTCGGATTCGATGCGTTTTTATTGGAGAACGAAGCCCAAAGATGGGGTTTTGGCACACCTTTCTCCTACAGAGTGGTAGACCTCCACGCACTTGCTTATGTCAAATATCTCAAGCTAAATGGCAAGCCATATGTGGTCGATGGCAAGAGCAAGCTTGGACTTAGGGGTACATTGGAATTTGTCGGGATGGAGGATAACCGCAAAATTCACAACGCACTCGAAGACGCAAAGCTCACCGCGGAAGCGATGTCACGGATAATCTACGGGCAAAACCTACTACCAGAATATAAGCAGTACGACATTCCTGATTTCTTGAAGGATTAGCTCCCTGCACTGCTATAACGATTAAGCATCAATCTCCACATTCCTATCCCGACAATGAGAAATAGCACAGCTATAGAGGCAGCTACGCCCACCATCCAGATAGCACTTTCCCCAATCAGTATCTCTGCCGGCACAGTCGCTATAAACGCTACTGGAAAAAGAGTATAAAGTATCAGCTGTACAGCCGCTGGATAGATATCTGTAGGAAAGGCGCCGATCCTGGTGATACCCTTCATCAGATCCATAAAACCGGTTTCAACTTTCCACAAACTGATGCTTGCCACCACTAAATGTAAGCCGTACCAAATTACCAAGGCGATAATCAGCATTAATATTGCTAGCGGGATCGTCCAAAGGCTCAGGCTCTCCGACTCAGCGACAAAATAGTAGATCACCATCACAGCACCAGAAAGCGAGGTAATAGCATCATCGATAAAGAATTCGCCAAATGATGCCTGGAAGAGTGAGCCTGCAGGTGAAAGCATAAAATAGTCGAACTCACCCTTCATCACGCGCTCTTCAAGCCGCCATAAATTCACATTAAATATCCCCCACCCTAGATAGTTCACCAGATTATAGTAACCAAGTAGCAAGATAAACTGGTTTCGGCTCCATCCAGCTACTTCACCGCTTTCACCAAACAATCCCCATACAATCAGCAGCTGGGTCGCAACTACGAAAAATGCACGGAAGACTTTAGTTAAAAAGTCTGGTCTGTGAACCATGTCTCGGTTCAAGCTTCTTTTCACAACTAGAAGCCATAGCCTCATATAGTATTTCATCTATCCGCCCTCCGTTTCATATCTGCTTAACGCTTTTTTAATGAAAATTTTGTAAAAAACCACACTGAATGAGAGATATGCCCCTCCGATTAGCAGGCCTCTGAATATTCCATCTCTATCTACATTCCCAATAAGTATCTCGACCGGGAAAGAGTAGATATATCTAAACGGGAGATATTCCCAAATCAACAGCAACACCCCACTTACAAGCAGAGCAATTGGAATATACTCACCTGTCACCAAGCTAAGTGTATTCACAAACATCGTCCTAATACCACGGACATTTTCCATATAGAATGCCGCCAGAGCGAAGATATGCCCAATCATATAATTCGCCCCGATGGCTATCACTATTGCAAATAAAAGACCGATCGCGCGCTCAAGATTCATGTCAACTATCAGCCTATCTCTCCACGCGAAGCTGATTGCCAAAGCCACAGGCAGAAATATAGCTAGCCTGAATAGCTTAAGCCCCGCTGAGCGTCCACCATACATAAACATATAATTGACCGGGCGCAAAAGATGCTGCCCAAACTCGCCGTTCATGATCGAATCTGTCACTGAAAATATGCTCCAATCTTGAGCTATACGCGTTACAATCATAAAAAAGAAGAAGTAGCTAAATACCTCTACTGCCTGATCCACATTACCTTGGTAACGCGCTACCGAGCTCCAGAGATATGCGAAGATAAGCGGCTGCAAGATATCAGCCAGCATCCAGCTGAATATCTTTAATCGATATGATAGATCGTGGGAGATTTCTAACTTGAGGGCAGCATATGATGGTTTCAACCAATGCATCATTTTGCCTTTGATGATTTTTTCTGTTTCGGTGCCTTGGATTCAGCAGCCTTATCACTCATTTCAGCTTTTTTATCTTTTGCGTCGAAGTACTCGGTCTCTAGCTGCTTCAGCTTCCACATGAAAAGCCTCGCTTTATTTTTGGCGTTCGGATAATCTACTGCAAAAGATAGTGCTTGCTCAAGCCATGCCCTCGGCTTCTCTTTGGCAAGCCGAATATAGAGCGAGACATTTTTCTCTTCCCCGAGCTTCATCGCCAACCGATAGCCGTAATCCTGAAATTCTTTGCTGACGTATTTGTTCTTAGCGATGAGGGTCTCTTTATATTTCTCTTTATCCTTCAGTAAATCTTTGAATGACTCCATACCTGAATTTTACCCGACCACTCAGCGTCAGTAAACTAGCTAAATGCTTAAACCCCCAAAGCCTCCTAGAGAGGCAATTTTCGACCAATCAGGACTAAGTGATCGTTACTTCTGAGGAAGCTTCTTGAATATCTCGTAGCTGCCATACTCGTTGAACAGCCTCTCTGCGTCGTCAGCATCTCCAAACTCAAAAATCTGCAGAGTAATGCCTCCCATTATATCTATCGCCTCAGATAGCCTTGCTAAGTCTACCGAGACCTTGTCAGTTGAGAACTCAACAGCTCCAATCCTTGAGGCATAATTAAACAGTAACGCAAAACCCTTTGCGTACTCATCGATCGAGGAGCTCTCCTCATGCCGAAGACAAACATCAACACTATAGATCAGTGTCGCGACCAGCATATCTTCCATCTCTTCTTGGGTGAAAACACCCTTGAGAAAATGATACTTCGCGCTCTTCATACCAAGAAGCGTCGCATTTAGTTCGCGAATAGCATTTGAGTAATTTTGTAGCCTTTCTTCATAACCGTCGAATTTGACAAGACCTTCTGTTATTTCATGAAATGCTAATGAATAGAGCTCACCTTCCATTGCATCTTCAAGCTTTACATCTTTACCTTTTATATCGATGCGGTCCATCAGCCAGGAGAGGTTGTTCCTAAACTTGTACTCGAGCGCATTTCGATACACCAGAATCTTCGTGCCCATCTTTTCCGCAAGATCGGTTTCATTTGGCAGATTAGTCCCGGTTGATTGGGTGTTTGATTGCCTTCCTGAGAACATCAATACATCGTCTACTCTAAATGTGACTTTGCGCCTTTGAATCTCTTTTGAAGCCATTGAGGTCGGATTTAGGATATCGGCTGTCTTGAACAGCTGGATAAATTTGTCACTATCCTCTGTTTCTTTCTCTCGTAAGACGCGCAGGTTGAATTGGAACGATTTCTTGTAGCCGAGGAGCTTATCTTCATATGTCTCGAGTGGACCCATGAGCACTTCAATTCGAGTGTGGCCATTTTTAAGGTATACATTTAATGCCTCGTCGAAATCACCTTTATCCCATGCCTTTGCTAGCTTCGTGAAGTAGCTTTTCGTTTCAGAATCTTCAAGAATATCGGCGCATTCTTTAAGTATTTTTACAACTTCATCAATTTCTGAATCGAATTTATCTCTGTAGTGGACCGCCTTCAGTCTGCCGTTGCTCTCTTCTACAAATGTATATGGGGATGTTATTGCGGAGTCTTTCTTAGCCGCCAGCAATACCTCTTTCTTCGTAACGCCATCCGGGTAGACGTTGACCATACCTTTCCCGGGATCCACTTGAGCCAGCCACATCTTATGTACAATTTCTCCCACTACCTTGAGCCGCTCAATGGCATCAAGCTCTGACTTAGATAGATGCGACAGGTCGGCATCTAAGATCTTTGGTTCAATCATTCCTGCTTAGAATGGTTTAATTTATATGAGTTACTCAATACCTAGTATTCTGAATGCTTTCTTGATGCCCCCCATATCCACCAAGACTTTGTCACCGACTTTCGCACCCACAAGCGACCTGCCAACAGGAGATTCGTCGGATATCTTATTATTAAGCGGATCTGCCTCCAAAGCTGAGACTATCATGAATTTCTCCACATATCCCTCAAAACCCACCTTTACGGTGGTTCCGACGGAAACAGTATCCTTGAGCGAATGCTTCACAATCTCAAAATTGGAGAGAATATCTTTGATCTCTACGATCCTTTTCTCGAGGTATCTTTTATTATCCAACACATCTGAGAATTCGTCGTCCTCCTGGCTATTCGGCAAGTCTCGCAGCCAGTTTAAGCTATCTGCGATCTCCTGCCTACCTTTGGTTTCGAGTATACTCAGCTCTTTTTTGAGCTCCTTGACCTTTTGCTTGGTCAAGAAATATTTCTTGCGTCCCACGTACAGTCCTTTCAACCGGCACTAAATACATTTAATCCCTGCGGTCATTATACAACGAATTGGCGCGCACTCAAAGCATAAATAGGTATAAGTAATTGCCTATAGGATAGAGGATTTTACCTGGCTTTAAACTGGTCGGTCATCTTTTTCGACGACTCTTTACGCCATTCGGTGATTTCTTTATGGTTTCCAGAAAGCAACACATCCGGCACTTTCCAGCCATTAAACTCCTCCGGGCGTGTATATTGTGCATATTCTAGCAAATTGTTTTCATGAGACTCATCGGTAGAAGAGTGCTCATTGCCCAGAACGCCAGGAAGCAACCTCACAACTCCATCAAGCAGAGTCAAAGCTGGCAACTCACCACCTGATAGGACATACTCGCCTACCGATATTCGCATATCCACCAGATTATCAAGGATCCTCTGATCAAAGCCTTCATAATGGCCAGCGATTAGTATCATATGCTCAGTATTCTTTGCAACAATCTCCCTCAATATTTTCTGCTTAAGCAGATGGCCTTTTGGTGTTAAAGCAACTACCACGCTATCTTTCTGGCGTAGCTCTTCAAGCGCGCGGTATATTGGCTCAATTTTCATGACCATGCCTGCACCGCCGCCATATGGCCGATCGTCTACACTTTTATGATTATCAGTTGTCCATTTGCGGAGGTCATGAGCTTTGCATTCCAAAGCGCCGGACTCTTTAGCGATCCTGAAAAGGCCGAACTGCATGAAATTTTCAATCTGCTCTGGAAAGATTGTTATTACATCGACTTTCAACATGTTTGGGATATTGTTATTTCTCTATATTTGGTACCGCCACGGGGAATCGAACCCCGATTGCTAGGATGAGAACCTAGTGTCCTAGCCGTTAGACGATGGCGGCGTAGCTAAAACAGATCTCAGGAAAGTATTTTACCATAGACTTAATGAACTGTTAATTGCTAAAAAGCTATGATTTACATACATATAAGTTATACTTGCTGACCTTTTGCTTGGACAATTGGCACCTTAACTCTGCAATATACTTAGTAAAAGAAGCCACCTGGACAAGCAACAGGTCAGCATGTATGTTGCATAATATTTCGGTTCAGTATAGAATTTGGATCGGTTTTCCCGTCAACTACCCAATGACATAAGCTAATATTTTAGTCACGCAATCATGAACGAGAAAGTTCAACTGACACAGAAGGGATACGAAAAATTGAAAAAGGACCTGCAGAAACTTACTGTCAAAAGAGACGAGCTCAAGGGCATTGTAGAAGAGATGCGTGCACGAGGCGATGTATCTGAGAATGAAGGCTATACGCTTTCATTGGAGCAGTACCAGGTGAATGAGAAACGAATTGCGGATATACAGGTAATACTTGATACCGCAGATATTGTTAATGATTCAAAAGGCGGAGATAGTGGCGTCGTAGAGCTTGGAGCAGAAGTAGAGGTGGATGTTGATGGCAGCAAGGTTGTTTACTTCATAGTTGGTGAGTCTGAGTCTGACCCGCTTAACAACAAAATTACCCTCAAGTCACCTATCGGCATGGCAATAGCCGGCAAGAAGGCTGGCGCAAAAGTAGTCGTAGAGCTTCCTCGAAAGAAGCTTGAATACAAGATCCTGAGCGTAAAGTAACCCCGCTAACTTATAGTGCGTTTTCCGATAGCGACGAGAATGCACTTATCTAAGTAACGCTACATCTTTTGAAAATCTTACTCCACAGATTTAACAACTACCGCACTATAAGTTAGCGGGGTTACGGGTGGAGATATGTCCCCGATTCAAATACCGCAGCCAGATCAGCCTGGCTCTCAAGATTTTTTCCACCTGATACGAAGAAAGATAAACCTTTCCTCACAGAGAACTGTGCCGCATGAGTACCAACCGGCACATGCAGTCCTGGCGCATCGTGAGCATTTTCCATTGAGAGGTTGAACATCTTGAAATAGTCACTCCATGTTAGATCCTGTATAGGCGTGGCGTCTGGGTTACTCTTCGGATCTGCGGTGTACACATGGTCAATATCTGAGAGCTTGTAAACTTTATTCTGCCCGATTATATCTGCAACTATTGCGGCATTCATATCCGAGCTCCATCCAGCTTTGAAACCACCAGTAATAATCGTGCCTCGCTTATTGGTAACAATAAATTCAAGCAGCTCTCCAAAACTAGTCGGCAGCAGTATCTCACCTGCACTGCTGCCTAAAACAGATGCGAGTATTGCTGCGTTTGTCCGTGTTGCTTCCATACCGATCCGGTGCTTGGACAGCTCATCTTTGGCGAGATCTTCAACCTGACTCACCAGATGCCTCGAAATCTTCCCTCCACCGACGACAAACACGATGAAATTGTACTCAGGACCGTGCGCGACATACCAGCTATGAAGCTTCTTCATCAGCTCCTTGTTTATGCCCAAGTTGAGGTCGTAGATCAGCGAGCCACCTAGTTTTATTACTATTGATTTCTCCAACTGTTTAGATTTTTAAATTAGAAACTTGTAACTATAATAAATGCCATCAAAGCAAAAAGCAGAGGCGGCAGGTAATCGCTCAGCTTGCTTGTACCACTCAATTTTACGGTCCAAAGTGCGACTACAAGATAGAAAAGTATGCTCATAACCAGTGGGAATAGATAGCTCCCGCTATCCATGAAGAAGTATGCTACTGCCCCTAAGAATATTGTCGAAGCCACGAGAACAGCAAAGCCGGCCCAATTCTGCTGTTTATTTATCAGCAGCTGATGGCCAAGCAGTATAAATGCTGCCACGCTCACGCCCAGCACTCTTACGGCGAATGAGTCACCGAAATATGTAAGCAATGTTACAGCAAGAAAGAAAACTATGATATCCAAGAAGCTTAGAATTGTCCGTGTATCACGCTCGATTGTGAAAACCTTGGTATATGAGTTTTTGATATTCACAAAGATTACGAAAAATAGCATCGAGCTTAGGATTATAAGTAGCTGGGTGAGAACCAAGTTTACGCTAACATAGAGGAAATAGCTCACAAGACAGTAAAAAAGCAATGGCAGGATGAAGTTAATGAAAAATCTCTCATGATTCCGAATTTTGATCAGCGCATCAGAATTATCAGACACCTTCTTATACGAAAGCCTGAAGTATGTGGTGAAGATCCAGGTCACAACAAGCAGCAACCCAATAAAGCTGAAAAAGAAATAGACCTGCCCCACGCCAATAATCTCAGGTACCTGTGATATCTCCCATATGATGAAGAGTATCACTGCATACACAAACTCTCTTTTATACCTGCTAATTAAGCCCATCGAGACATCACATAATTTAATTCATGCGACAAACCGCCGCTTAAACCACCGAGCCAAAAGTTCCAACAAATGTTCCCGCTAGTAACAGGAAGACCCAGATCGCAGTCGTAAGAAGGTAGCCACCACGCTCGCTAAGTTTCCCTAATTTATAATAGTGATAAACCTGCAGCGAAATCAATCCTAAGATCGCCATTCCAAATACGACATTCACTTCACTCTTCAACGGAATCCCTTGCAAAAACCCTGTAAAGCTACCTATATCATCTTTCGGGAGGATCGAGCTTACAGATTCAACATCCTGCACCGGCTTGATAAACCGACTGAGGATCTCATGCTCACCCACGTTTCCTATAGCATCCGCCAGAAGTAGCTTCACAGATATATGATTTGCTACTTCAGAGTCTGAGATGCTGAGGAACCATACCCCATCTTCAGTGAACTCCATCGGAAATGGCTTTGAGCCAACCTGCACTGTCGCGACCATCTCAACCTCTGAGCCGTAGAGGGTTAGCTCCCACTCTTTCTGCTCATCGTTAAACTCAATCACCAGATCATCCTCTTCGAATGCCGGAGGCGTACTGTCCAAAGTAAACTTCACGCTATCCTCAAATTTTTTATCATCCTGCTCAACCCTCGCGGTTATCTCATGCTCTCCATCTTCCCAGCCCTGGCTGTTTCCTACGCTCCAATCGGTTTCTGCTGAATCACTTTCGCCAATCACAACCTCTTCTTCAGTTACACGCACCTTATATGACCCTACAACCCGCTCAACCACATCAATCGTACCTTCTATGGCTTGAGATGGATCCTTTACAGTCTCACCATCAGCTGGCTTTACAATGCTGATGCTCTTGATCTCGCCACTCTCTTCTCGTGGCTGTGAGCTCGGCTGTGGAGTCGATGGCTGCGAAGAAGGTGTAGAGGTAGTAGAACCTGATTGTGCGCCAAACATCTGTACCACAAGCGTAGTCTGCTCGCCAAGTAGCTCGCCCTCAACCACAGCGATTCCGATATCACGATAGTTACCATTCACAATGTTTGCGCGGTGGGTTGGGCTAGCCATCCAGGCCTGGTGCACACCCTCAGAGGTTGAGAAGCCTTTGGCTAGATTCTCGCCAGCATATACATAGGTGTAGCCCGCAGAGGTGATAAATTGCCACGGAGTCTCACCGTTAGGCCCAAAATGGTTCCAATAATCCTTCGTAAGCATATCGTTGGCCTTTGCATATGCTGCATTTGTCAGCCTCGAATCGGTCGTTAAGGTCGTCAGGCCAAGGTTTTGCCGCTCAGCATTTGTAAGTGAGATTAGTGTGCCTGCCGTTATAGAGCTTGCGATTACCTGGCTTGCTGATTCAGGGAAAAATGCTGGATAACCAACATTAAATGTGACCAAGAACAGAGTATAGATGACAAGCGCTGGCTTGCGCAGCAGATAGGGTCTGAACTTGTTTTTCGTCGTTGGTATGAATAGCCTTCGCAGCATTTACGGCAGTTTACAAAGATTTATTTCACAATTTTGCTTAGTACAGTGTATTAGATTTAAATTCTTTAGTAAACCCAAAACGTAAGCCTATTCATAGAGAATCTTACCACTGTAAATGGCTTTCCAAATAAATCAAACAGAGCGCTATCCCAATTTGAACAATAATGCCATTTACTTCTAATTACTAAAACTTTATCACAGTATCGATTTCTTTCATCAGTTTATCAGTCTCCAAAAGTACAAAAATAATCCTCTGATAATGCTCCATGTCTTCATACGATAGCTCCCGACCCTTACGATCCTTAAGCCACTTCTGAGCTGGTTGATACCCACCAATATAGAAATTCCATGCGATCTCAGGTACATTGTCAAAATATTGAGTGCTGTTTATAAATACTTTACTGTCCTCATATTTAACTCTCTCAACTAAATCGCTACCCTCTATGGGGAATGGTAAACTGGCCTCTGAGATCTTTGGAGATTCCATAAGGTGGAGCTCTCTAAGCTGTTTTCCCAGTTTTACAAATTTGTCGAATGTTTCGCGATCCTTCGGGTATGGCACTCTTGGGAAATCTATTTTGAGGAATTCCTTATACTTTTCGCGGTAGTTTGGGGAGTGTAGCACTGCGTATATGTAGTCAAATAGTTCTTCTGGTGTGAATGTGCCATTTAATTGCTTTATCTTGTCGGCGATTTCATCGTTTACATTTGAAGTTTTTGAGCCATCGGCTGCGTACAGATAGAGCGGGAATACATATGTTTGAAAACCGTAATAGTTAATATCGACCATACAATTACACACACTGATTGTCGAAAAATTTTGTGTATTTACAAGCTTCCGCATTAGTAGAAGTCCCACGTTTGGTTCAAAGAAATTTTTCATCATTTGCTTCCTTGAATCACCTCTTGGAATAATGTTCGAGATTCTCTCAACAGGATAATACGTGAATCTTGTATCGAATGGTGAATAAAGAACCTTCCTAATATTATTGTAATCGGTCTCGAAATACTGCACCTTTTCCTTTAATACCCAATCTTTAGTTTCATTAAAGTTATATTTATTAAGAAAATCTTCTTTAGAGAGTGTGTTTATATCCTCTAACATTTTTTCTACATCGTATCGTGTGAAGTGATTTCTTACCAATAGGTTATCTTTTCGAAACTTTGTCCCACTTGCATTAAATGTAAGTAACTCATCTACCCTAAACCCGCTTTCATACTCCACAATTGATCCAAAGTCCTTTGGCACAAAATAAAACGAAGGCTGAATGTAATTAAGCTTTTGCCAACTAATACTCGCCACAGAGTTCTCCTCTAGGAATTTAAACTTATCCTCACGCTTTCCAAACAAGTCAATATGATGAACTCTTGCTAATTTCTTTTTAGTGTTTTTGTTATTCATGTTGATTGATCTACTTATCTATTTGTGATAGAATTTCCTATCACCATAACCAGATAGGCCTAAGGTTTCGACCGAACGCTGATGCTGGTTTTTCTTTTCTTCCTATACCCAAAAGACTTAATAATTTGATCAATTCTCGTAATATATGGCGAGTACGGCTTTAGTAGCTGCGAGTACTTGGAGTTAGGAGTTAACAGTGCCAACAATTTTTTCCTTTTCACCAGAAACTGAATTAAACACGAAAAATCACCATCACCGCTTACTATAATTGCCTTGTCATACTTGCTGTACTCGATTGCAGAAGCATGCAGAACCAATTCTGCGTCTACATTACCTTTGACGGTCTCCTTACCACGGACAAAATATCTCACTGTCGGCTTAAATACCAGTATGAAGCCAGCAGATTGTAGATCACTATACAATTGTTGGTTGTTTGGAACCAATCCAATAAATAGATAGGCCTTTTGCACATTATATTTATTTTTCAGGTACAGTCTAAATTTCTGGTAGTCTATCCTCCAGCCCAAGGATCGCATACCTAGGTTCAAGTTCTGACTGTCTATGAAAGCGTAGTTTCCTTTCTTGCTCATATTTGAGGCTTCTTAACAAAAAAGTTAATCGAGACACCTTGCTGAATGTCAAATACATTCTCATCTTTACCACCATCTGGAGTCATCTCCTTCTTTTTCGAATTACCATGCAAATCGACTACATAAATGTCATCAAACGTTTCTAAGAGATGCTTACGCATCTGCCTGTGGATGATTCCATCGAGGAAAGAGTTATTGGTTATCATTGCCACAATACCTGAGCCATTTTTCTCGATCTGTTGCTCTGCGAAACGGATAAATTTAATGTAATCATCAGAGAGCGGTTGAATATTTCTTTCATTAAGATCTTTCTTGTACTCTTTCACCTCACTCTCGATCCATTCTCCTTTATTCTGAGAGCTGACACTGTAGGGAGGATTGCCAAGAACAACCATAACTGGTGTATCATGCTTTATCTTCCTTGCTGCTTCCGATTCCTGAGCAATACTATCCGCAAACCCGAAAGCGAATAGTCCATCCTGACCCTGTAGGTCATCAAGCGAGTTCGTGAGATAAATACCCAACCTTTTGTTGAAGTGGATAAAATCCGTTTTCTTAAATGCGACAGTTAAACGTAGATGCGCTATCGTGTATGGAGCCATCATCAGTTCAAACCCATGAAGCCTTGGAAGAAGCTCGTTGTGTACGTACTTATGCCAAGCTCCTTGGTTCTCATTCTTGGCGAATGGTGCGTATATATGCCTAATTACAGCACTGAAGAAAGTTCCTGTACCTACCGCTGGATCTAGTACCTGCACAATGTGATTACCCTTCTGGTCTTTACTGGTATCGGACAATCCTTTCGGTAGGCTGAAATCCTTTTTCAATATATGGTCGACAGATCGTACGATGAAATCCACAACTGGCACAGGCGTGTAATAAGCTCCCATCTTTTTTCGCAACACCGGATCATACTCTTTGAGAAAGTCTTCATAAAAATGGATAACCGGATCAGGAGCCTTCCGACGATCTTTTGACTGCTTACCGTAATAATCATCCATCAGTTTTTCAATATCAGCATGGCTAAGCACTTCACAAAGCTCGTCTACGATGTATTTAAGGCGAACATTAAAATTTGGTCCAGCAATATGATCGAAAAAGTGCCTCAAAAATGGATTAGAAGCAGGGATAAGCTCACGAGCCTCCTCGCGGCTAAAGCTATCTTCTGATTCATCATAGAATCTTGCGACGAAGAGTCCATACACAAGAGTCTGGGCATACATGTCTGCGAAGTCGTCTATTTTGAGATCGTGTACCAACAAGGTCTTGATTGTATCGAATACCTTCTCAAGATCAGCCGACTCTTTGTCCGGATGCTCAATAATCTCAAGAATATTGTCTCTTATTCTTCTGGCTTTACCGCCCATTACCTTCGCAAGGTGGAGTCCTGATTTGATAGGTTCTTTATGAGATTTGGTAAAATCGAGTAGAGTTTTCGCGAGATTTTGGTAATTATGAGATTGTGGTTCAATCGTGCGTCCCTTCTTGTCATACACGGCGATTTTTACCGGATCCTGATACCTATGACCATTCCTATAAAACCGGAACTCAAGATAATCTGTCAGCACAAGATTGTCGTAACCGAAGTATCTAGCAATTTGCTCAGATTGCTCTATCTTATCCAGCGACACCCCAATGTCTTTCACCTCAATGTAAAGCAATGGGACCCTAGCTTTGCTGTAGACTATAAAATCAGGTTTATTCCCTTTAGATGACTTTTCATCATGACCTATATCCTTGACGCCTATCTCTTCAAATACGTTCTTTAATAGCTGCTCAAATTCAGCTCTATAGCCCATCTCAGAAGTTCTCTCATTTTTGAACTTGCGTGATACTGATTCTAGATAATTAGTGAATATTGCATCTACATGTTTTTCGGCTGGCATTTTGTACTCTCTGGAAGTATTGCTACACGATTATATCGCAGTTTCTCAGAGCACGACACTGTTTGTCGTTAAATTTCATGAAAATTAGGCAGAGCATATAAAAAAGAATCGGGAGCCCTGTATACAGACTCCCGAACTTTTCTCTCTTATATAACAGAGAAATACCGGCACTAACTACTTAACGGCCTCCTTCAAAGCTTTACCAGCCTTGAATGCAGGAACGTTAGAAGCAGCAAGTTTGATCTTTTCCATGCTCTGTGGGTTGATACCCATTCTTGCAGCTCTGTGGCGTACTTCGAATTTACCGAAACCGGTAAGAAGTACTGCATCACCTTTTGCAAGAGCTTTTGTTACAGCGTCGAGCATAGCATCAAGAGCTTCAGAAGCTTGCTTCTTTGTTAAGCCAACTTCATTAGCTACTACCTCTACTAAATCTTTCTTCAACATTTGCGTATGCCTCCTTTCCAAAGAGTTAATATGAAAAATCCTCTTAATAAGGGCTTTCATATTAGCCAAAAATAAAAGATTTTTACAAGCTTGTCAATAATCCTTTAGTTATAGGATTTCATTTATACGCCTTATTGCGACGGCCTTTGTTGGGGATTCTATGTCAATAATGACTGCATCAAAGCGAATTGGACCCTCTTCCTCGATCTCATACCGAGGTGAGTAGGGATACATATTTTGCTGATAGATAATGTCTTTTTTGACCCACAGGGCCGAGTCGTGAGGGCCACACATGCCTAGGTCGGTTATGTACGCCGTCCCACCTGGCATCACCCTTTCATCGGCAGTTGGAACATGTGTGTGAGAGCCTACTAGAGCGCTTATCTGCCCATCAAAGTATAATCCAGCCGATAGTTTTTCACTGGTCGCCTCTGCATGGAAATCGACAATTATTCCTGCATACTTCTCGTACTCGACCTCCTTCAGATAGCCTTTCAAGGCTCTGAACGGCTCTGTAAGCGTCCGTTCATTCATAAAGGCAATTCCCATCAATGAGATCACCAAAATCGTGCCTTTAGCTCCTAGATCGATCTCACCGAACCCTTTGCCAGGGAGGTCGTCTGGGTAATTTATCGGACGAATGATTGGATAATCGCCGCCAAGCAGCTCATGAAAGTCCTCGTGGCGCCAGATATGATTGCCGGCCGTCATGAAATCTACTCCTGAAGCCATTAATTCGTTTACTGTGGAAATAGTCGCACCTCTACCATGAGCAAGATTCTCG
The DNA here is from genome assembly GCA_030583845.1 of Candidatus Dojkabacteria bacterium. Taxonomy (NCBI): domain Bacteria; species Candidatus Dojkabacteria bacterium. The sequence continues at coordinate 661,479 of CP129478.1, read as the reverse complement.
ATATTGGTCATAACCAGATCGATATCGTGCTTCTCTTTCAGCTTAGGGACCATGCGGGAAACGGCCTCACGGCCTGGCTTCCCACATATGTCTCCCATTATTAATACTCTAATCATTTCTCCCCTCTCTAATTACCGCTAACTATTTGGCAACCTCTTGGACTCGCTTCTCACGGATAACTGTGACCTGCACAGTACCTGGATATGTTTGAGTCTCCTCAATCTTCTGAGCGATATCCTTTGCCATGATTGTAATATCATCATCCGATGTTTCGTTTGGCTTTACAAGCACCCGCACTTCACGGCCTGCATGTATTGCGTAAACTTCATCAATCGACTGACCACCAACCTCTTTTGCGATATTCTCAATACCCTCTACTCGCTTGATATACTGCTCGTAGCTGTCTTTTCGAGCACCAGGTCGTGCACCTGAGATTGCGTCCGCGAAGTAGACAATCCATGCCTCGATTGACTGTGGTTCGATATCGAGGTGGTGTGCCTCAATTGCGTTCACTAGCTTGTCAGGCAGCCCATATTTGCGTGCGATCTGACCCGAAATATGATGGTGAGCACCCTCAACCTTGTGGGTAAGCACCTTACCAACATCGTGTAGTAGGCAGGCCTTCTTTACCAGATCTACATCTGCCCCAACCTCTGATGCGATTACGGCGCCAAGTCGAACCACTTCAATAGAGTGCTTCATCAAGGTCTGGCCGTAGCTGGTTCGATACTTCATCTTTCCAACTAGCTTGAGCAAGCCGAGGTCCATCCCTGGCCAATTAGCCTCATCGGCCAGAATCTGACCATTCTTCTTGATCTCAGAAGCGATCTCATTCTTAGCTTTGCGGATCTCATCCTCAATCGTGCCTGGGTGGATACGTCCATCTTTGATCAGCTTCTCCATCGCAACTCTGGCGATCTCTCTACGGAGCGGATCAAATGATGACAATCCAATTGATGTTGGCGATTCGTCAACAATCACATCCACACCGGTAGCTTTCTCAAAAGCGCGGATATTTCGTCCATCCTTACCGATAATTCTACCCTTAACCTTTTCATCCTCTACTTTCACGCTTGAAGTTGTAGTCTCACCGACATAATCAGTGACAATGCTCTGCATAGACTCAACAAGGATCTTCTTTGCCTTCTCATCAGCGACCTCTTCGGCACGCTTCTCGGCCTTGCGGATAAGCTTTGCCTGGAAGTTCTTAATATCTTCCTCAACCTCTGCGAGAAGCTTCTCCTTAGCCTCGTCGCGGGTAAGACCTGAGATCTTTTCAAGCTCAGTTTTAAGCTTGAGGCGAGTTTCTTCAATAGCCTTCTTTGCCTGCTTTACGCCATTCTGTTCAGCCTCGAGCTCTTCTGATTTGCCGTCTAGAATCTTGCTTCGCTCGTTTAATGATTTCTCTCGGGCGACAAGCAGATCTTCCTGCTCGGTTAGCTCCTTGCGAAGCTTGCGCATTCTCTCTTCAGACTCCTGTACTACACGCTCGGCTTTCTCTTCTGCCTCGCGCATCTGCTCTGCGGCTCTCTTCTTAACTATTCTCTCTATTTCCTCTTCTGGCATCTCCTCAACTATGGTGGTCTCCATCTTTGATCTCAAGACAAAGAAGGTCACCACAGCTGCCAAAGCCGCTGCTACCAAAGCAGCAACTATTACAGCGATAATTTCCATTTCACTTAACATTAAAATTTAACACTATAGTAGTGTTAAAGAAGGGATGCGCAATAATTACCTATTCGTCAGTATTGATGGATATTCCAGGCGCACTCTTTGCCGCCCAGCTTTCGTCGTTTCTTAAATTCTGCAAATCTAAACAACTTTCCATATATAAATCTGTCAGTGCTTCAAGCACAAGAATTCAGTAATTATTAGCGATTATGGTAAAAACCCCTAATCTAACACATTATCACTATCTTGAGATTATAGCATGGAAGAGGTTAAAGATGAATTGGGAAAACGACTCAGCTGCCAATTTGTTCCAATCAACTTAATGACGTAATATGGAGTGGCGTAATCTTAATGCACTTCAATTGATGTCACAATATGACCAGATTGCCTCCAGGTACCACAAATACATGCTAGATCATGCTGGAACCGCCGAGGAAGATTTCATTCATTTGCTTGGGTTAGACAGAAAGCCCATTTCCATCTTTGAGTACGGTTGCGGATCTGGTCGTGATGCAGCGTACCTACTATCTCAACATGAACTTATCTCCAAATATGTAGGTATAGATAATTCTGAGGGTATGCTTCATGAATTCCGTAGTAATGTAACTGATGGTAGGGCTACAGTCGAGTTGGCCGACCTTGACGAATATAGCTTCGGTTCAGCGACATATGACCTGATCTTTGGTCGATTCTCTATACACTACACAAGGGACATTGCCAAACTTATGCAGAAGACCCACAGTGCAATTAATCCGGGCGGCTTCTTTGCATTCCGAGATGTACACCCACTCGTAGGCCTCTTTAGGAAGAAAAGTAAGCTATATCACGTTAAGGAGGATGTTGATTTCCCACTCGCAGGGGGCAAAAGCGATATGTTTGTAACACATCCGACATTCACCTTCGAAGAGTATATTAACTCGGCCTCTGCCGCAGGCTTTAGAATATTGAGGGTAATCGAAAGACTCGGCACTCAGTCAAAGGAGTTAGGGGTCGACGGCTACGAGATACCAACTACTGTGTCATTCTTCTTGCAGAGAGACTAGTGTATGCCGAGGAATTCAAACCTCGGAACTTCCTTCCCATCGACTACAACATTCTCCAAGAACATCGAAAGTGGCCTGACCCACATATGGTTATGACCATCTTCGCTCTCGTACAGATGAACATATACAACCATCTCCTCTAATGTCTCACTATGTGATGCGATGCCCAGAACGAGGTACTTCTTACCCTTGTAGTGACGATACACGCCACATTTAATCTTTGGCTCCATTATTTAATCGTTGCTTTAGAATTTAGTAGAAACACTGCCTGCTTCCGATCCAGATCCGGCCACCTAATATTTTTCCAATCCCCGACCTTGGCCGTCTTTATGTACTGATCTTGGCCACCAAGATTCACAGCAATCGAGAGCTCACAGTTCGGGTGGCACACATTTAGCATCGAATTCCACAGGTGGCGATTCCGATATGGCGTCTCAATAATTATATGTGTCGTCGCACTTTTTAGAGAATCAGCTTCCAGAGCTCGTAACACATCCTCTCTTTTATTCTGATCGACAGGCAGATAACCGTCGAAGCAGAACTTCTGGCCGTTCAAGCCCGATGCCATCAGCGCAAGCAGTATCGAAGATGGACCAATCATTGGGACTACCTCGATATTCTTCATATGTGCTAGCCGCACAAGCCTGCTCCCAGGGTCTGCTACAGCAGGCACACCAGCTTCTGTCATCATCCCAGTATCGACTCCGTCGCTGAGCAGCCTGATTAATTCGTGCGCTGCTTTATCTCTCGTATGCTCATCGAATGTATAGATCTCAATCTCTTGGATCGGAGTCTCAGGATTGAGCAGCTTTAGAAATGCTCTAGCGGTTTTAGGATTTTCGGCAAATATCCTCTTCAGCTTTCTTACCTTTTCGGCATCTCCCGGGAGGAGAAATTCCTGCTGCGATGGCGATAGAGGTGTCGGCACTAGATATAGCTTGCCGGCTTTGTTCCTTTTTTGGTTAGATTTCTTCATGATGCGTCGGCTAATTGTTTTAGAATATCTTTATACTCTATAGATGTTATACCATCTTCACCTAGCTCGTTCATCTTCTCAATTAACCGCTGATAAAACCTGATGTTGTGGATTGTTGCTAGAGTCATTCCTGTCATCTCGCCCACCTTTATCATCTGATGAATATAGGCCTTTGAGTGGTTTGTGCATGCCTCGCAGTCGCAGCTCTCATCGATAGGACCGGTGTCGGTTGCGAATTCTGCATTTCGTATGCGCATCTCGCCATTTGTAGCGGTCGCCGAGTAAAGTGTGCCATGCCTTGCATTCCTTGTGGGTAGCACTGTATCAAAAAGCTTGTATCCTACCTGAGCCGAGTAGAAAATATCATCGGGCTTCCCTACCCCCATCGCATACTTGAACTTATCGGCCGGAGTGTTGTCCACCACTGTCTTCATCTGGTCTAGCACAAGCTTCCCTTCATCATCCAGTACATAGCCACCAAAATTGTAGCCATCAAAGCCGATCTCTGTCAGCGCTTCCGCACACTTGATTCTTAGGTCGCTGAAATTCGCCCCTTGAACTACTGCTGAGAGCATCTTTCCCTCTCTTTCAGCGTCGCTGTAGCTGGTTAGGTAATGCTCTTTGCATCTCTTTGCCCATTCAATTGTTCGATTTACTGACTCTTCAGCTTCCTCGCGTGTTGTTACTGCCTTCCTGCAATCATCAAGCACCACCAGTATATCTGTACCCAGCATCATCTGAATATCTATCGACTTCTCAGGTGTCAGCACATGTGTTTTGCCATCTCGTGGAGACTTAAATATAGCTCCATTCTCGTCGATCTTTCCTTCCCACTTACCTGAGTGTAGAAGTGAGAATACCTGAAAGCCTCCAGAATCCGAGAGGGTAAGTCCATCCCAGCTCATAAATTTGTGGATGCCACCTAGCTCTTTGATCCGCTCAGGGCCGGGCGAGATAAGTAGATGGAGGGTGTTTACTACGATGCCTTTTGTGTTTGTGGATTTTAGCTGCTGCGTGGTGATTGAACGGACAGCTCCGCGTGTAGCATCTGGCAAGAAGTTAATGTTATTTAGATCGTGCATGGTGTTATTATACCGCGTTTTTTGCAAAATGCTCAGACCCGATCGGGTCTGAGCACTTCCACTCTGAGCAGAGCGGGTCTAACCCACTTAGGGCTGCCACATGGTTAACCCAAAATCAACATAGAGTCTCCATAGCTAAGAAACTTGTATTCCTGATCAATAGCCTCTTGATATGCACGCATTGTTAGATCGTAGCCGGCAAAAGAGGCAACCAGCATTATTAGGCTTGATTTTGGCGCATGAAAGTTTGTCACAAGCCGATTTACAATTTTCCATTCGTAACCAGGATAGATATAAATATTCGTCTCGCCGCTGCTGGCTTTTACCAAATACCGAACGCCATCCAGGCCTGCATCTTCGTTACGAACACGCAGGTATGCGCAGCTTTCCAGGACTCTAGTTGCAGTTGTGCCAAACGCCCACACATTCTTGCCACTGCTGATAGCTTTATTCACTGCTGCGGCTGTCTCTTCGCTCAAGTGATAACGCTCGGTATGGATCTGAAAATCCTCTATCTTCTCGGTGCGAACGGGAGCGAATGTCCCCCAGCCTATATCGAGCTCCACGAAGACAACTTCTGCACCTCGGGCCTTTATCTGGTCGATAAGCTCATCGGTAAGGTTGAGGCTTGCTGTTGGTGCTGCCACTGAGCCAGGCTCGCTTCCAAATACTGTGTTGTATCGGATCTCGTCTTCAGCGGTTGCTTCACGCTTGATATATGCAGGGAGCGGGACATTGCCATATTTAGAGAATAGCTGCTCAGCTGAGATATCTAATATTTCAACGAGAAAACCCTCGCCAGACTCTCCTCTCGACAGAACTTTTAAAAGTGCTTCCGAGGCATCTACTACCCTGAGCAGATCGCCCGCTTGCACGTTTTTGGCCCTACCGATTAATGCGAACCACTTCTCATTTCCCTGCTCATTCAGATTCACTCGATTAAGGAATAGCACCTCAACCCTTTTGCCGTTTGATGAATTTTCCATATATAGCCGGGCTTTCTGTACAAGTGTGCGATTTAGTACTACCACATCGCCCACTTCAATATAATCAGGAATATCGGAGTAGTTTTTGTGAGAGAGCTTTGAGCTATTTTTGTCGAGAACCATCAGCCGTGTCGTCCCACGCTCTGCTGGTGGTGAATCGGCGATTAGCTCTGAAGGCAAGTTGTAATCAAAATCTGTCGTAAGCATGGGGATAATTATACAGCAGAAGTGTTATCTAGCTCATCTCCTAGTGCTATAATCCAGTATGGCAATCAAGACACTCTTTCTCGGCTCCAATTGGGAAGCACTCACAACATTAAAGACATTGCACCAAGATAGTCGTTTTGAAATTGTTGGCGTAATCACCCAGCCCGACAAGCCCACAGGCCGCAAGCAGGAGATCTTACCAACCGAGGTTAAGCAGTACTGCTTAGACAACAACATCCCCGTATTCCATACAGAGAAAGATGAGGCAAAATACCAAGAGGCGCTCGATACATTCAAGCCTGAGCTACTTGTGTGCAAATCATTTGGCGAGATAATTCCTGAATTCTTCTTGGAGGCACCTAAGTATAAAGCTATTAATATCCACTTCTCACTCTTGCCAAAATATCGCGGAGCAATCCCGATTCAGAAAGCAATCTTAGAGGGCGATTCTAAAACAGGCATATCAATTGTGCGCATGGTGAAAGAGCTCGACGCCGGCGAGGTGCTCGAGACATTTGAAGAAGATATATTGCCTACGGATACAAATCAAACCTTGCGCGAGAGGCTTGTAGAGAAAAGCAGTAAGGTAATCGGCGATATTTTAATGAAATGGGTGGCAGGAGAGATTAAACCGATCCCACAAGATGAATCTAAAGCAACCTTCTGTTGGCAGAAAGAGATTTCGAAGGATGCAGCTCAGATAAATTGGAGCCAACATGAGCCTGACTATATCGAGAAGATGGTGCGCGCGATGCAGCCGTGGCCGGTGGCGTGGAGTTTCTTCACAGAAGGACGACGGATGAAAATTTTCAAAGTAGAGGTGATTGATAATAGCGACGGACAGCTGCAGATTGAAGCTGGAGATTTCTACACCAAGGAAGAGAGGCTTTTTGTAGGGACAAAAAATCCATTGAAATTGATACAGATTCTTGAGCTTCAGCTCGAGGGGAAGAACCGTATGTCCGCCGCAGAGTTTGTGCGCGGGCAAGACTTATAGTTTAGCAATACGCTACTTATTACAAGTATCACATATTTCATATGTGTTACAAGTATCACATAAGCCGGATTCTGTTTAGACAGCCATCTATCTATGCCCCGTTTGGGTTGCTTCGAGAGGGGGTTACCCGCGCCGGAGCATTGCTGCTCAGGCCGGTAGTCTCTTACACTGAAGCCCGAAGGCCTCATTCTCCGTAGTCCCTAAGGACGCAGGAGAATACCTTTTCACCCTTACCCTTCAAAGCTCTTGCGAGCGAAGAAGGGCGGTTTGCTTTCTGTTGCCCTTTTCTCCGAGAAATCACTTCCCCCCGGCTCCTTTCCCTCCCTCGCTTCTTACGAAGCTTCGGAGAGCTCTTGCCGGCTCTCATCCCGACATGTTCGGGATCGACATGAAGTCCGGACTTTCCTCCCGACCATCCCGCTAACTTATAGTGCGGTTCGCACTATAAGTTAGCGGGATGGTCGGGCGACTGTCTGTGATACTTGCGACGTAATTATACAACTATTCCCTCAGGAATAACAGAAATAGCGATTAGACAACAAAACGAAAACAGCATAATATGGAGAGAATTTAAACAAACTGCCATGAAAACATTTATAGATATCTTCAGGTGGCTCCTGACAGTTCTTTTCTCAGCTCTGCTACTTATCATTACCTTTTTAAGCCTCAATGTATTAGTTCTCTCCTCAAAAATTACTGACGCTGACGATGTTAAATCGTGGATTAGCAGCTCAGGTTTATATGAGAATCTCGTCCCAATCGGGCTGCTTGTATTGGAGGATCGACTTCGAGAGGGCACCCTCGAAGATGAAATCTTTATGACAGAGGAAGAGATCGAGGAGCTTGCGGGCTCAGTGCTAGAGCCGGAGTGGGTACAGGAACAGGTCGAGATTGTCATAGATGCATTATATAGCTGGCTAAATGGTGATACTGAAAGCATACAATTCACAATCGACCTAGCCGACCGGAAGGCCGAAATTATTAATGTGATCAACACGATGCTAAAGCGGAAATTTGAGGCGGCGTCACTTTGTACCCAGTCAGAGATGCTTGAACTGGGAGATAATGAGTTTGACCCCTTCTCATACAGCTGCTTACCACCCGGGATGACAGTCGAAGAGGCACACAGCAAAGTCGACGAGTTTACACAGGCTATGTCCGAGCATGAGGCATTCCTTGCTGATACGAAGCTAGACTCATCTATGGTCATGTTGCCACCAGACGTCGAGGAAAATGCACCGCTCGTTTTTATGGCTCTGAAATATGGTCCTTATGCACTACTGCTGCTTGGCTCACTTATCTCTCTGCTAATTGTTGCAACCTCCCCTAACCATAGGTTTGGATTCAACCTTGCTGCTGTCGTGTGGGCTTTGAGCGGATTCCTGCTTGTAATTATTTCAATCATCATAACCAGCAGCTACGAAGAGTTTATCGAAATATACTTGTCTGAGATTGTTCCACAGGACCAGATCTTTATAGTTAAAGAGATCGCCTCACCGCTATTTATTGCTGTAGTGCTCGACATCGCCAGATCATATCTTTATATTGGCTTGGCAACCGTGATGGCGTCACTACTTTCAGTGGTCGGAATATACTCGGTCGAATTTCTGATCGACTACAGGAGAGGCATAAAAGAGCGAAAGAGTTCTCCTTTCCCGAAATAGGCTTTTAGATTTTTCAGATATTTTTAATGTTTACATATCATAATCTGATATGTATTCATCAGTAAGCAGCATTTTGCCAATCGGCTCACTCTACGAGCCAATCAAGATAGAAGCCAAACTTTTAAGCGGGCTTCCTTCTTTCAAGATTGTCGGAATTCCAGAGAGGTCCGCGAGGGATATTAAAGAGCGGGTCTACTCAGCTATCAAATCATCGGGCTACAAATTTCCTTCAAAAAAAGTAAGAGTTTCTATCACCCCGTCAGGCTTTCCTATATCATGCGAGGGCTTGGATCTGCCTGTCGCCATATCGATTCTTATGGCATCGGCTGCTCTTCCAAGCAGCTCTGGAAAAACAGCTGCATACGGTGCACTCACTCTTGCAGGAGAATTGAAAGGCTGCTTTGGCATGCCGCAATTTCGCAGCTTTGCTACTTCTTTAGAGGCAGAATCAACAAACTGTTCCTCACTGCTTGATGCCTGCCGCGCAATTGTTTCGAGTAAAGCAGCTCCACTTTCCTTAAGCAAACAGATTGAGCTTATCGGCAAGAGATCACCAAACAGCTCGACGCGGCTCGTCGTGAACGATTATATCCGCAGAGTTCTTCTTATAACTGTCGGTGGTAGGCACAACTGCCTTATCCGTGGACCGTACGGGATAGGCAAAAGCAAATTTCTGGAGCTGATGAGTCAGATATTGCCTGAGCCAGTTGATGATGAGCTGGATCAGCTAGGAATGATGGAATACAAGGAAGAGGGGTACCATTTCCCTTACTCGCAGATCACGCCACTAACCCATATGACTGACCTAATAGGGAAGCCATCCCAGCCTGGCAGCGGAATCTTGCACCGCTCAAATTTAGGTGTAATCGCAATCGATGAGATCAATAGCCTAAGCAATCGCGCCATCAGCCTATTTCAAGAGTGCCTAGACCGGCAACAGCACGAGCTATATATCTGCAATCGACCGTACCGCATCCCGACCAAATTTATACTCGCAGGCAGCATGAATCTATGTAAGTGCGGTCTCAAAGGGCTTGAGACCAATGGGGATACGGCTTTACAGTGCAGCTGCTCGCAGCTTGATATCGAGCGACACAATTCTAGGATGACGCCACGATTCTTGAGTCGATTCGCAGTCCGAGTGACATTAAACAGCAACCTATTGGATTCTGAGGGTAGCCAGAGCTCAAGCAAGCAGAACGAGCCCGAGCAGATTAGCAAAAGCATCCGGCTGCTATGGAATCTACAGCGAGAGAGAGGAGGTATGCTCAACAGCCAGCTCGAGGTTACCGATATAGATCAGACAATTTACAGCAGCGAGGCGCTCGATCAACTAAGTACGATTAGGTCACGCGAAAGAGTGCCATTGAGAGACTGCCTCAGCATTGCTAGGGTCGCGCGAACAATAGCCGATATAGACGGGAATGAACTTGTAACAGTTGAAAATATGCTCGAGGCCAGAGGACTTCGATAAAAGCGTAAGACTAACGCTTTGAGAACTGTGCCTTCTTTCGAGCTTTGCGAAGATTGTACTTCTTTCGCTCAACCATCCTTGGGTCGCGGGTTACCAAGCCCTTGCTTCGTAGCTTTGGCTTGAGCTCGCTATCCATGCTGTAAAGCGCTCGGGCTAGTCCAAGCTGAACAGCTTCTCGTTGGCCAGTCATACCACCACCGCTTACCTTAGCTGTGAAGTAGTACTCACCCTCGAGACCTACAGTCTTTAGTGGCTCCAAAACGATAGAAACATCTGCCTTTGTAGGGAAGTAGCCGTCCAATGGCTTCTCGTTTACGATGCTTGTATCTTTTCCTTTGTAAATTCTTACTCGTGCGGTTGATGTTTTTCTTCGACCTACACCTTCAAAATACTTCTCAGCCACTACTTAGCAGATAACAATTTATATTCAACGGGCTTCTGTGCGTCGTGCTTATGTGTCGCACCTGGGTACACAAACAATCTCAGCATTCTACCATCTCGAAGCTTGTTCTTTGGGATCATATTTTTGACAGCTTCTGCAATTACGAATGTTGAGTCCTTCTTCATCTGCTTATCAAAAGTGATCTCCTTGAAACCACCAGGATAACCGCTATGTCGCCTATACATCTTCTGTGTAGCTTTTCGACCGGTAACCTTAACATTGTCGCTATTGATAACTACAACATAGTCTCCTGAGTCGAGGTTTGGTGACTTGTTTACTTTATGCTTTCCAATAAGCAGCGATGCAATCTGAGTAGCTACACGGCCAAGTACCTGGTCACCAACATCCACTAGGTGCCAATTTCGCTCAATGTTTTCTGGTTTTACCCAATCTGTCTTATATTTCATCCGAGTCTATCTAAATTAATGCTTAAATTCCTGATCTTACTGTTGACTTACCCTTGTTGCTACCACCGATTCGGCTTCTGAATGACTTGGCAATCTTGCTGCCGATCTTGTCATCCTTGGCACCCTCTTGTGCGGCTAACTCTGTCTGCTGCTTGGTTGCTTCTTTCACTTCAGCCTCTTTCTTCTTGCTGTCTGCTGTGACTTTCTTCCTCTTTACATGCTTCTTAACGCCAGCATATCCAGTTACCTGTACCTTTGATTTCTCACTGTTGTCACCAGCTCTAAATCCCACTTTCATGATTGTTACACCTGTATTACCTGCTGCAACATACTCCTGAACTGCTTTAACAAGTCTTGCATCTCCGAGCATCATGTTGAGGTATCTAACTGTTGCGAGCTCATCTGCACCCTTTTCTGCCTTCTTGAGCAGACTCTCAGCATTGGCCTTCAACACCTTTGCTTTAGGGGTTGTAGTTGTAACTCTACCGTCAACAAAAAGCGATCGAACCTGGTTCTTAACCAACGCATGCCTGTGTGACTGCTTTCTTCCTAATTTTTTTTGTCCTGTCCTCTTAAACATCTAACTAATCAGTTAATAATAAATCTTATGCCTCGATCTCAATGCCATACTGGCTCATCAGATCCAAAACCTCGTTGAGTGACTTGTTGCCAAATCCAGGAAGTGCCAAAAGGTCACTTGCTGTTACCCCTCGAAGGTCGCCAACTGTCTCATATCCTCCTGCCAACAATCCTGACTTTGATCTCTTTGAAATTGGAAGATCTTCAACTCTCCATCCGCTAACTTCATCGTCCATCCCTTCACCAGCTGCTTCTGCGGCTGTGTCGGACTCTCTTGCTGCCTGTGCCATCTCCTCAACCTCAGTAACAGGCACACCAAGTGCGACCATTACCTTGCCTGCAAAATCCTGGATGATTTTAGCAGATTCTAAGAGAGCATCAATAGGCTTGATTGAACCATCTGTCTCAATCTCTACGATTACAGCGTCCAAGTTGGTCTTCTGACCCTTACGTGCGCTGGTTACATCGAAGCTAACATTCTTGATTGGTGAGAAGTCTGCATCAAGAGGGATTCTTCCCATCTCTGATCGACCTGCTTCATCAGCTGTCCTATATCCAACACCCCGCTCAACAACGAGCTCCATGCTTAATGAAGCTTTCTTATTTGTGAGGGTTGCGATATGTGCCTTATTATCACTTACTTCAACACCACCTGGGAGCATCAAGTCGCCAGTTGTGACTTCTTTCTCGCCTGATACATCGAGCGAAACAATCTGTGGCTCATCTGATGTTGAGCTAAATTTCAATGCTTTCAAATTCAAGATAATCTCAACTACATCCTCTTTTACACCCTCAATTGTTGTGTACTCATGATCAATCCCTGCAACCTTCAAGCTTGTGATTGCTGCTCCCTCTAGGCTTGAGAGAAGAACCCTTCTCAATGAGTTTGCGAGTGTATGACCATATCCTCGTGGGAGAGGTGAGATCTCGAACTGGGCTGCATTGCCCTCATCCTTTACCACTTTTACCTTTATATCTTTAAAATCGACCATTATATTAATGAATAAATTAATGTTATCTAGAGTAAAACTCAATAATATAGTGCTCTTTGATTCCCTGATCGATCTCATCTCGCTCAGGCAACCTTCCAACTTTCACTACCGACTTTTCACCCTCAATCCATACTGGCTTTGGAATCAAGCTTTCAGCTGGCTTCAGTTTCTCATTCTTCAATTTCACCTCGTCACCAACTTTTACCTCATAAGATGGGATGTTCATTACTTTTCCATTAACCTCTACATGCTTATGTGTTACAAACTGGCGGGCTGCCGATCTTGAAGGTGCCAAGCCTGCGAGATAGATTACGTTGTCCAATCGTGTTTCGAGCAACCTTAGAAGCTCAAGACCCTTATCACTCTTGTTTACCTTTGATCTTCGGTTAGCCTCGGTATAGAGGTTATTGAACTGCTTTTCACGCATTCCATAAGTCCTCTTTACTCTCTGCTTCTCACGCAACTGGATACCATACTGAGACAATCTTGGCTTTCGCGCATTGCCGTGCTGTCCAGGTGCATAAGGCTTGCGTGCAAGTGCATCCTTCTCTGAGTGCGATCGCGAACCTTTAAGGAATAGGTTAATTCCTTCTCTCCTACTTAGTTTTCCTTTTGGTCCGGTATATCTTCCCATAGCTAATAATTAGATAATAAAGAATAAAATTACTATTTCCTTGGCTTCTTTCTTGGCCTGCATCCGTTGTGTGGAAGAGGTGTGCGGTCTACAAGCATAGTGATCTTTAAGCCTGCAGCGTCGAGACCCTTAACAGCGGCATTTCTACCTGCGCCAGGACCTGCTACATATACTTTTACATCTTGTAGGTTATATTTCTTAATTGCTTTTAATGCTGCATCTGTTGCTGCCTTGGTTGCTGCGAAAGCTGTGCTTCTCTTTGAGCCAACAAAGCCAACGCTTTTTGGGCTTCCCTGTACTAGAGTATTGCCTTCCTGATCGCTAATAGTGATAACTGTATTGTTGAAAGTTGACTGTACAGTAACAACCCCAGAACTTACATTCTGTTTCTTCTTCTTTGATACTGTCTTCTTCTCTTCTGTAGCCACTTAACCTACGAGTAATAAGTAATATATTTAGGTCTTTGAGACCTTGATCTTCAATCCACCAACTGGCAAAGCTCTACCCTTTCGTGTTCTAGCATTTACTCTTGTTCGTTGTCCTCTTACTGGAAGACCAAGCTTATGCCTAATACCTCGGTAGCTTCTTGTGTCCTTCAATCTCTTAACATTTCGGAAAACTTTCTGCTTCAACTCACCCTCTACTTCATAGTTCGCATCAATATGGGTTCGAAGCTTTGTGATATCGCTCTCTGAGAGCTCTTTCAACCGTACATCACCATCAAGGTTCAATTCGTCGACAATCTGCTCTGCAGTTGTCTGCCCAATTCCATAGATATATGTGAGTGCAATCTTCAACTTCTTGTTATCTGGTATTTCAACTCCTGAGACTCTCGCCATCTGGTTCAATAAATATAAATTTATCCTTGCTTTTGCTTGTGCTTAGGATCTTTCTTGCAATAAACATAAATGCGCCCTTTCCTTCGGACAACATAACAATCTCTACATCTCTTTTTAACCGAAGCCTTAACCTTCATTTCTACTTGTATCTATAAGTAATTCGTCCTTGGGTTGGGTCGTACGGCGAGATTTCCATCCTCACCTTATCGCCCTCCAGAATTCGGATATAGTGCATCCTCATCCTACCCGATAGGTATCCTATAATCTCATGCTTTGCACCATTCACCTCTATCTCTACTACGAACTTAGTATTCGGGAGGCACTCTTTGACAACGCCTTCGACCTCGACTACTTTTTTCGTTTCGTTAGCCATAAATTCGCTATTTCACCTATACTTCTTAGAAATCCTTCGGATTATATCAGACAGATGTGGTTATAGCAATCGCCAATCCGTCAAAATCTTGGGGTTCTCCTCAACGACTATGGTGTGTTCGAAAAGTGCTGACAGCATACCATCTTTTGTATAGGTTGTCCAGTTATCGTCGGCATCAATCACCACTTCTGGCGAGCCTTGATTGACTATCGCCTCAATAGCCAAAGTTTGACCCACATGAAGCTTACTTCCGGCTCCTGGCTGGCCATATCCTGGCACATATGGGTCTTCATGCAACGAGTAGCCAATACCATGCCCCACAAACTCTTTCACTACCGAGAAACCGTTGGATTCGATCACATTTTGCATTGCATAGCCAATATCTCCACTCGTGCTACCTGGGGTTGCAGCCATTATACCAGCAAGAGTGGCTTCTTTTGTTGTATTTATAAGGCTTATAACCTCCTTCGGGACCCCACCAATTGGGAGGGTCACAGACATATCTGAAAACACATCCTTATACCGAATTCCATAGTCAATGCTTACAATATCGCCATCCTTTAGCTCGTAATCGGTAGGGATGCCATGTACAACTACATCATTTACACCTATACAGGCATTGGCAGGAAAGCCCTCGTAGCCTAGAAAAGCTGATTGGACGTTATTTTTCTTGGCCAGATCAAAAGCGAGGTCGTCAATTTCTAGCAGCGATACACCGGCCTTTGCCTTCTCGACAAGCCTTTCCATAATATCCGAGCAGATTTTGCCGGCATCCTCCATTTTTTTAATTTTTTCGCGATCGTATTTTTTCATTAACTTTCTCAATATTTAATAACCGAGCTGCTTCACCACCTCTGCATGTATCTCCTCAATCGAAGGCGAAGCATCAATCTCTGCGAGCACTCCTCGATTTCGATACTCAGCAAGTATCGGCTCGATATCTTTATTGTATTCTCGCAATAAACTCAATGTCGTTTCCTTGCTGTCGTCGTCTCGCTGGGTCAACTTTGTCCCATCCTTGTCACATACACCTTTTACCTTCTCTGGCTTAAACTGCTCGTGATATGTAGCCTGACAGGTAGGACAGTACCACCTCAAAGATCGCCTTAATACAGCCTCTTCTTCAGATAGGGTGAAGTGAATAAACTTATCCAGTGTTCTATTACAATTTTTCAAGAGCTCGTCAAACATCGGGATCTGGTCTGCCTTGCGGACAAGCGATACAAATGCCCAGTCACTATTCTGATCGAAGCGGGTGATATATTTCGCCGCAATCTTGTAGATCAATTCCGACTCGACAAATATCCCCTTCACCGCATAATCATCATGTGCCCTCACGGCGTCCGGATCACCCTCTTCATACAGCTTCCTCATCGCCTCACCCGTCCCGATCTTGGTGAATCCAAACTTCTCGCAAATAAGATCTACCTGCGTATCCTTTCCGGAACCGGAAGGACCATGAAAGAGAACTGTCCTCATGAATAGCTAGGGCTAAAGTTATCAACTGTCCGACCACTTGGCGACCATAGCTTTGGATATTTATTCTTCTAGTGCCGCCAAGTGGTCGGACATTAGATATACTTCTCGTAACTTCTGACTACTACCAGTGAGTTATATTGCCTTCTCATATCCAATGCCACGTTAACCATGATGAGCAGCCCCGTACCTGTGAATATTGCGGCTACCAGTACCCCTCCAGCCACCAAAACAGTTGGCAATACAGCCAAAATTGCGAGGAAAAGCGCACCTGCCGTAGTTAGCCTGAAAGAGACCATCCTGAGATATCTAGCAGTTTGTGCACCAGGCCTGATACCCGGGATGAATGCGCCCTGCTTCTGGAGGTTCTCGGCATACTCGTCGGTGTTGAATACAATTGTCACATAGAAGAAGCAGAAAAGTATCACAAGCACAAAGGTCACTACAACCTGAACCCACGGATCATTGCTCCATTCAAGCACCTGGTTTGCGAAATCAACCATCCTATCGGAGACTACATTCTCACGATTCGGACTCACGATGAATGAGGCAATCGCGGTAGGCAACGCAAGCACATACGACGCAAAGATCACCGGCATTACACCGAACTGGGTCAATTTTACCGGGATATAGCTGTCTTGATTCCCAGTCGCCCGCACCCTTCTTGAATATGTCACAGGAAGCCTTCGTTCACCCTCGGTAATAAAGATAACAACTGCAATCATCCCCAATATGATCAGGAAGAACCAAACCATCTGCAGCGCATCTGCCGACTGGAGGTTTGCCGAAAATATACCAGGAATGGTCGCCACAATTCCTAAGAAGATAATATACGAAGAGCCATTTCCTAATCCAGACTCAGTCACAAGCTCGCCGATCCACATCATCAACATAGCTCCAGCTGTAAGCGTGGCAATCATTGTAACCAATGGCAGGAGCTCAAGCTCGCCCATCAAGCCGTACCCTCGTAGAGTCGAGTAGATCAAGATTGCCTGCATTATCGCAAGAGGCACAGCAAGATATCGGGTGTACATTGAGATAACCCTTCTGCCTGATGAGCCTTCTTTCTTAAGCTCTTCAAGCCTCGGGACTATCGTTCCAAGTAGCTGAAGTATGATCGATGCTGAGATATATGGACCAACCCCTAGCGCAATTACCGATGCAGTTTCTAGCACACCTCCTGTGACAGCTGAGATTGTGCCACCTGCGCCGATAATTCCACTCAATTGAGCCATCGTATCGGCGGTAATGCCGACAACAGGCACAGCAGCGAGTGCCCTAAATACAACTATGACTAACAAAGAGAAAAAAATCTTATCTCTGATCTCCGTTGACCTTAGAGAGGTCAGGAATCTTTGTAGGCCGTCTATAAACATAAGAAATGCTACTCTTTAACTTCCTTAATTACACCCTTTGCTCCAAGCACTTTGTCTCGTGCGCTCTCAGACAGCGCTAGACCCTCTATAGTAAGCTTCTTATCCAAATCTCCTGATCCGAGGATCTTCACATGTGTAGTCCTTTTCTGAATCAATGCTTTCTCTCTCAATGTATCAAGATTTACTGTCTCACCTGTTTTAAACTCTTCGTTAAGCACTGCGACATTTACAACTTCATACTCAATCTTGAATGGTCGGCTGAATCCCTTGTACTTAGGCATTCTGCGGTAGAAAGGCACATTACCACCTTCAAACATTACGAGTGACTTGTGGCCTGATCGTGATTTCTGACCCTTCGAACCTCGAGTTGCGGTATGTCCACCAACACCGCTACCATAACCGCGGCCGATTCTCTTTCCCTTGAATGTTCTATTTTTTCTTTTTGGTAGATTTTCGAGTTTCATACTTATTCTTTTACCTCAGTTTCAACTTTAACTTCTGGTTTGTCTACTTTTGCAACCTCAACAGCTGCCTCTGGCTTCCTTCTATCATGTCGCTTTCCACCGAATCTTCCACCTTTTCTTCCTCGGTTATCACCACGCTTATCATTCTGCTGTCTCAATTTCCTTGCGGCGAGCTCTTTCTTCTTTCTCTCCCGCTCAATCTCTTCTTTGAGACCAATTCTTGCCTGCATATTCTTCATCTTTGCGAGCACTCTTTCATTTCGAAGTGACTTCAAAGCCTCAAATGTGCAGTAGGTGTTTCCGATCAGGTCGTTCGAGCCCAAGATTTTACCATAAACATTATCAATACCACACACCTCAAGCACTGTTCGTACTGAAGAGCCTGCGATGATTCCTGTACCTGGCTTGGCAGGACGAAGCATCACTTTGCATGCTCCACTCTTGTAGATAACTTCATGTGGGATGGTATCTCCAACCAACTGGATCTTTGTCATGTTCTTTTCTGCCTTACGTGAGCCCTTCTCTACTGCATTTCGGGTATCAAGACCACGTCCAAGACCTACGCCTACAGAACCGCTCTTATCTCCTGATACAACCATGGCACTGAATCTAAGCCTCTTACCACCGGCGGTTACCTTGGCAACGCGTCGAATAGCTACGGTCTTTGACTCGTACTTTGATTCTCTTCGATCTCTTCTATTGTTCCTGTTATTTCCTTCTCTCATATCGTGCTTAAATATTTAATTTCTTTAGAACTTAAGACCAGCTTTTCTGATTCCATCTGCTATTGCTTTGACATTGCCATGATACTTATATCCGCTTCTGTCAAACACAATTTTCTCATACTTTGCCTTAACAAGCTTCTTTCCCAATTCCTCACCCATCTTTGCCGCATTATCCATGCCCTTGTCAGACATTGCTGAAGCAATTACCTTGTGAGCATCATCATCAGCAGCGCCAGCATAGAGGTAGCTATTGCTCTTGAAGACGAAGACTCGAGGAATTGCTGCACTACCATGCAGATTCTTCCTGATATGTCTCTTTCTTTTTTCTCTTCTTACTTTCTTACTAGCCTTCATTTCAACAGATCTCAAAATTATTATGCAGTTACTGCTTTAGCACTCTTTCTACGTACATACTCACCCTCATATCGGATTCCCTTGCCTTTATAAGGCTCAGGCTTCTTTATCTCTCTGATTCTTGCTGCAACTTCACCAACTTTTTGCTTATCATGTCCTTTAACAATTATTGTAACCTCATCTGGAACCTCGTACTGAATACCCTCAACTGGCTCGACTACTACTGGATGAGTCAGCCCAAGTGAGAGTGATAGGTTTGCACCTTCCATCCTGACTCTGTATCCAACGCCTACCAATTCAAGCTTCTTCTCAAATCCATCTTTGACACCTGCTACCGCACCAGCCAGAAGAGCTCTGAATGTACCGTGGATCGACCTTGAGAATCTCTCATCATCTTTCCTACCAACTACAATCTGACCGTCTTTAACTTCTACAGTAAGCTCTGCAGGTAGTGTGTGAACAATTTCGCCCTTTGGGCCTTTTACTGACACAACGTTTCCATTAATGTTTACATCTACACCTTCTTCAATTTTGATTGGGTTTATCCCTACTCTCGACATAATTACCAGATTTTACAGATATATTCTCCACCAAGCTTCTTTGATTTTGCTTGCGCACCAGTCATCAAGCCATTCGAAGTGCTGATTATAGCAATACCTCGTCCGTTCATCACTGGCAAGATATCCTTATAACCAACATATATTCTCTGACCTGGCTTGCTTACCTTTACAAAATTCTCAACCATTGGCTCGCCAGCAGCATATTTCAAACTTACAACAATATCGTTCCCATCAATCTCATAACCCTCAACAAAGTTCTCTTGCTTCAAGATCTCAACGATCGATGCAGAAATCTTTGAGTTAGTGACGTTAACACTCTCGTGTCTCCTCATTACTGCATTTTTAATTCTTGCCAATGTGTCTGCAACTATATCGCTCATTTTTCTTCCTACCAAACTAATTTCTTAACACCCGGGATTTCACCCTCGTGTGCCAATTTTCTAAAACAGATTCTGCACATACCAAACTTTCGAATATATCCCCTTGGCCTGCCACAAATTTCGCACCTATTATACACTTTGGTACTGTGCTTCTGTGACTTCTTGTATCTTTTCGCTTGTGCTACCTTAGACTTCTTTGCCATCTTTCTTGAATGGGAAACCAAATTTATCCAACAACATCTTCGCTGCTTTGTCATTCTTCGCAGAAGTTGCAATGTTTACCTGCAAGCCTCTCAATTTCTGTACCTTATTCGCGTCAATCTCTATAAACACTGTATGCTCAGGGATACCTACAGAGTAGTTACCACTTCCATCAAAAGCCTTTGGTGAAAGTCCACGGAAGTCTGTGGTTCTTGGGAATACAACGCTAATCAGCTTGTCCAAAAACTCCCACATCTTCTCACCTCGCAGTGTAACATGTACTCCAATATCCATATTCTCTCTCACTTTGAATGAAGATACAGCTTTCTTTGCCTTAGATACAACTGGCTTCTGCCCGCTGATCAGGGTAAGAATCTCTACTGCTTCATCAATCGCCGCCGAGTTCTTTGTAGCATCACCTACTCCTGTGTTTATAACGATCTTCTCAATTCGAGGGACCTCCATAATATTGTTGAATCCACCCTCTTTGAGCAATTCCTGTCTGTACTGTTTGTCGTATAATTCCTTTAGTCGTGCCATATCTATTTATCAGCTTTCTTAGTTTTTGTGCTCTTCTTAGCTACTGTCTTCTTTGTTTTATCTTTTGTCGTCTTCTTTTTCGTTTCTGGTTTGCTATCTGCTTTCTTCTCTTCCTTTACACTGCTCAATGCCTTGCCTGATCGCTTTGCTACTCTTACTTTATTGCCGCCCTCTACTGTATATCCAACCCTTGATGGCTTAGATGTAGATGGGTCAATAAGCTGTACTTTTGATACTGGCATTGGCTTTACTACATCGATGATCTCTGACTGCCTTCGCTGTCCGTCACCTTTTAGGTGCTTCTTAAAGACATTAACACCATCAACTACAACAGTACCTTTCTTTGGCAAAACTCGTACAACTACGCCTGTCTTGCCTCGATTTACTCCGTACAAAACCTTTACTGTATCACCTTTCTTTATTCTCATAGTACCTCCGGTGCCAACGAGATTATCTTGTCGAATCCGTTATCCTTCAATTCACGAGCAACTGGGCCAAACACGCGGGTACCCTTAGGAGCCTTCTTTGCGTCGATCAATACACAAGCATTGTCATCAAATCGGATGTAAGATCCACCGGATCTTCGCTTCTCTTTTCTGGTTCGTACGATCACTGCGCTATGTACCTCATGTGCTTCAATAGCAGCATTTGGTGCTGCCTGCACAATAGAGACCTTAACGATCTCTCCAACTCTTGCCCATCTTTTCTTAGATGCGCCAGGAATACCAATAACCTTGGCTACTTTTCCTCCTGAGTTATCCGTAACTTTTAGCTTCGATTCTCTCTGAACCATTTAAAGCTCCTATTAATCTAACAATTCTTCTGTTAAATCCTTAACAATAAAGTTGAGGACTTAATCAAAGTCGCTAGACCTATTTATGCTTCTAGAACTTGCACAACTTTCCAGTTCACGTTCTTGGCAACTGGTCGGGTCTCTTCAATTACAACTCTTGCACCGACTTCAATCTCCTTGGTTGTACTGGCAAAGAAAGCTTTCCTGTAAGACACGATCTTGTAGTACTGTGCGTGCTGTACAGGCTTCTCAACGCGTACTTTTACGGTGCCCTGCATCTTATTGCTTAGCACTACACCTTCTAATCTCTTTCTATTTTTCTTCTTGTTTGCTTTATCCATAACTGTTTTGCGCTGAAGGATTGTATCAATATTCCTTCATATATTCAACTATTTTTAGATCTCGCTTCGGTATACAAACTTAGTTTTTACTGAAAGCTTGTGTGCTCCAAGTCTGAATGCCTCGCGTGCGATCTCCTCGGTAGTACCACTCATCTCAAAAAGCATTGTCCCTGGCTTTACTACTGCTACATAGCCTTCAAGATCACCCTTACCTGCAGTCATTTTCGAGTTTACTGGCTTCGATGTATAAGGCTTGTGTGGGAAGATCTTGATCCATACCTTTCCCTTTCGCTTGATATGACCAACGATAGCTCTACGTGCAGCTTCAATCTCTCTTGATTCTACCCAGCCTCGATCTACAGCCTTCAGACCATACTGTCCGAACTGTACCTCATTGTTTGCTGAAGCAATTCCACCCCTCTTGCCTCTGAACTCTTTCCTATATTTTGTCTTCTTTGGCTGCATCATAATTTTTAACTATTCCTGATCATCTAATTTGCTCTCTCGATATACCCACACCTTTACACCAAATTTGCCCAAGTCACCTGTCTGCGCAACAGCAGAGCAGAACTCAATGTTTGCCTTCAATGTGTGAAGTGGGACAGCACCCTGAGAGAACTTTACAGTTCTAGCCTGCTGTGCACCATTGATTCGTCCGGCTATCCACACTCTGATTCCTTTTGCACCTGCACCCATTGCCTTCTCAATTGCGGCCTGAGCCAACATTTTTGCAGGCATCCTCCTCTTCAAACCACTTACAATCTCGCTAGCTAGAATATTTGCTGAAAGGTCGGGCTTCTGAACCTCTTTTACCTTTACATCAACCTCTAGCTTCAACATCTGCTTCAGCTTCTTGTTAAGATCTTCAATTCCTGTGCCACCTCGTCCAATTGCTACACCTGGCCTTGCCACAAATGCATCAACCGATACCTTGCCAGCTGACCTACTTACTTCGATACTGTCCAAGCCTGCTGCATCAAGATTCTCTGCCACAAATTTTTTGATCTTTAGATCCTGGTGGAGCTGCTCTTTGTATGCATCACCTTCGGCATACCACTTTGACTTCCAAGTTTTACTTATCCCCATGCGCATCGCATTGGAGTTGATTTTGTGTGACATTTAGCTCTTAACACTCAGCTCTAAATTTAAATGCGACCTTCTCTTCAAAATTCTTGATGCCCTACCTCGTGATGCATATCGACCTCTCTTATAAGGGGTCGCACCATCTACAGAGATATGACTTACAAAAAGATCTTTTCCGTCCATGTTGTAATTATTCTCAGCATCGGCGAGCGCACCCTTCAGTGCTTTATACACAAAATTTGCGCCCTTCTTGTTTACAAATTTCATCATCTCCATAGCCTCTGCTGCGTTCTTTCCTCGAACCATATTTGCAACCAACCTCAACTTTAGAGGAGACTGCGCGATATTTTTTACTTGTGTTTTGACTGTTCTGTTTTCCATTATTCGAATCTACCTGAGCTACCGTAAACCTTAGAGAGCTTACCCTTCTTAGCATGACCCTTGAATTTCCTTGTAGGGGAGAACTCACCAAGTCTATGTCCAACCATGCTCTCTGAGACCAGTACTGAAACATGATCTTTACCGTTGTGCACACCAAAAGTCAATCCAACCATCTCTGGAGTTATAACAGAAGCTCGGCTCCATGTCTTAATAGGAGACCTCTCACCTGTTTCCAGAGCCTTTCGAACCTTTTTCATTAACTTCTCGTCTACATACGGACCTTTTTTTACTGATCGTGACATCGAAATCTACTTTAAAATAATTACTTCTTCGCGTAAGGCCTTGTCTTAGACCTTCTCATCCTTACAATAAATCTATCAGTTCTCTTATTCTTTCTTGTCTTCACGCCAACTCTGTTTCCATAAATATCCTTTGCTGGTCCACCGATTACACCCTTACCTTCACCACCACCATGTGGGTGCTGTGCAGGATGCATCACCATTCCTCGTACCTCTGGTCTCCAGCCAAGCCTTCTCTTTCGTCCAGCCTTACCAAGCTTCATATTCATTCGATCTTCGTTTCCAACCTGTCCAATTACAGCCATAGCCTCACCATGTACTAATCGTACCTCGCCCGATGACATCCTTAGCTGCACATATTTACCTGTTGAATCAACACCCAGAACAACAATCACCTGGCCTGCTGCCCGTCCAAGCTTTGCACCCTTGCCAGGTGTAAGCTCAACACAGTGCACTTCAGTACCTGAAGGAATATTCTTCAATTTCATTGCATTTCCTACAAGCACGTCTGTCTTCTCACCAGAGACAACACTATCTCCAACTGACATCCCTCGAGGTGCGATTATATATCGCTTCTCGCCATCGGTATACTGTACCAATGCTAGGTTTGCAGATCGGTTAGGGTCGAAGTAGAAGTTTACAATCTCTCCAGGGATATCAAATTTATCTCTCTTGAAGTCAATAATCCTCAATCTTCGCTTCTGTGCACCACCTCTATGGCGTACAGTGATCCTACCCTGGTTGTTTCGACCGGTAATTTTCCTCTTCGATGTTGTCAATGACCTTGGACCCTTCTCCTTGGCGAGGTAAGACCTATCTTCAAGCCTTGTACCTCTCATTGATGCGGTTGTTGGTTTAAATTTCCTTGTTGCCATCTCTAGAAGTTAAAGAAATCATCAATCTTATCTCCATCTTTCAATTTCACAACTGCCTTCTTGCGGTCAGAGATTCGGGTAGACTTAGAGTATCTCCAGTCTCTCCTAATCTTGCCAGGTCGGACTGTTGTATTTACTGATACAACCTTGACCTTGTATTCACCCTCTATCGCCTTGGCAATTTCTACTTTAGAAGCTGCAGGATCGACATAGAAAACATACTTGTTCTGAGCGTTTGCCATGTCGTAGCTCTTCTCCGAAATAACGGGCTGTATTATAGCATTTCTTTTCATGAGAGCCTACCCTCCAACTTACTTAAATCCTCTTTATCAACATAGATCTTTCTACATATAGAGATATCGTAGGTGTGCAGATCCATACCTGATACAAGCTGCACATTTCCGACATTTCTAAATTTCATATATGTATCCTTATCTGAAGTCACGAAAAGCACCTTTCCTTTCTCTTCAAATGATTTTCGATCTGCCTTGCCAAAATCTACAATCATCAATTCGTTATCTCCAAGTCTCTTCGATAGAATTGACTTGAGCGAGTTTACCTTCATTTTCTTATTGATGCCGCGCTTCCAATTTCGGTAGTTAGGGAGGAATGTTACACCACCACCAACCCATAGAGGGGAGCGGATCGATCCATGTCTTGCACGACCGGTACCCTTCTGTCTCCATGGCTTCTTACCACCACCGCTTACATCACCCTTGCCTTTTGCATGTGCTGTACCTGACCTCTGGTTAGACCTAAACACGTTTACAACCTGTGCAACAAGATCCGCGTTAAAAGGTGCTGCCCATACAGCATCATTTAGCTCTACCTTGTCACCTGTCTTCTTTCCTTTTAGGTCTACTACTTCGTAATTCATGTCAATTATTCGGCTACTGCAATTAAAACTTTGCTTCCCTTTGATCCTGGGATTGCCCCAGATACCAATAGATAATTCTCTTTCTTATCAACAATCATCTTATTCTTAACAGTAATCTGATCACCACCCATTCTTCCAGCCATTCTCTTACCCTTCAATACCCTACCTGGGTCTGTACCTGCACCGATCGAGCCAGGAGCTCTATGCCTATCTGACTGACCGTGGGTCTTAGGACCACCATGGAAACCCCATCTCTTAACTACACCTGCAAAACCCTTACCCTTTGTTGTAGCCTTTACATTTACCTTAACGCCTTTCTCAAATCCATCTGTACTTACATCACTACCTACCTCCATGCCATCATCAAGCTTTGTCGAAACCCATTGTGTATATCTCGGGACAGAGCCATATTTCTTATACTTGCCGACTGCTGCGCCATTACCCTTTTTGCTGCCAATTCCAAGCTCGTAGCCCTTATCATCAGCAAAAGAGACTTTACAGCCATCAACGTCAACAACTGTGACAGCGACAGAGTGGTCACCATCAAATACCCTTGTCATTCCCTTTTTAATACCTAGAATGTATTTCATATCTTTCGTTAGTTAACCATTTAGCAGCCTTTTCTTAAGTGGCCACCCAAATCTAATTCACTTGCTGAATTTCAATACCCACACCAGAAGGCATCTGGAGATGCTGTAATGCATCTATAGTCTTGGCAGTTGGTTCCACAATATCGACCAGTCTCTTATGCTTCCTCACTACAAAGTGCTCCATAGAGCTCTTATACACATGAGGCGATCGGTTTACGGCAAACTTCTGGCTTCGAGTCGGGAGTGGAACCGGTCCCGCGACTTTTGCACCTGTACCTACAGCAGCTTCAACAAGACTTTTTACGGACTTATCAACAACAACCGGGTCATAACCTTCAAGTTTGACTCGAATTTTTGGTAGTTTGTTTGCCATTTCCTTTAATCAAAGAGCAAATAAAATAATTCTTAGTTCTCCCCCGCTAACTTATGGTGAGCTTCTCACTATAAGTTAGCGGGGGAGTTTACTGACTAGTTAGTAATCTCTGTTACAACCCCGTGACCTACTGTGCTACCACCCTCACGGATAGCAAACTTCATTCCCTGCTCAACAACCACAGGAGCGATCAATGTAACCTGGAGCTCAACATTCTCTCCTGGCATTACCATCTCTACTCCATCAGGGAGCTTAACTTCACCTGTCACATCTGCAGTTCTTACATAGAACTGTGGCTTATATCCTGATGTGAATGGTGAGTGTCGACCACCCTCTTCCTTGCTAAGTACATAAACCTCAGCCTTGAAGTCTGTGTGTGTCTTTACTGAGCCTGCAGCTGCAAGAACCTGACCTCGCTCTACATCTTCTCTCTTCAAACCACGGAGGAGGAGACCTGCGTTGTCGCCTGCCTGACCTTCCTTCATTGGCTTGTTGAATGTCTCGATTCCAGTTACAGCTGTCTTCTGGTCTTTTCGACCCATTCCGAGGATGTCTACTTCACCGTTAAGTGCGATTACACCTCTCTCGATTCTTCCTGTTACAACTGTACCTCGACCCTCAATTGAGAATACATCCTCAACTGGCATCAAGAATGGCTGATCAAGAGGTCTCTCTGGGAGAGGGATCTTCTCGTCGACTACTGCCATAAGGTTCTTAACGCTCTCGATACCCTCTGCTTCACCATTGAATGCCTTGAGTGCATCAACCTCAACAATAGGTGTACTTGCGTCGTATCCATATTTCTCGAGCAAGCCCTGGATGTCGGCCTTGATCAATTCCATAATTTCAGGATCAACTTCACCGAACTTGTTGATAGCAACAACCAAATGCTGCACACCAACCTGTCGAGCGAGTAGCAAGTGCTCTCTTGTCTGAGGCATTGCTCCGTCAGATGAAGAAACAACCAAGATTGCGCCGTCCATCTGTGCGGCACCTGTGATCATGTTCTTGATGTAGTCCTTGTGACCTGGACAGTCTACGAGTGCGTAGTGTCTGTTAGGTGTAGTTACCTCAACGTGAGCAACAGAGATCGTGATTGCCTTTGCACGGGCAATAGGATCCTTGTCTAGCTTATCAATAAACTTATCGGCTTCCTCTGAGAATGCTCGGAGGATACCTCTAACCAATGTGGTCTTACCGTGGTCAACGTGACCGAGTGTACCAATATTGGCGTGTGGTAGATCTCTTTGATAGTCTGCCATTTACTTAATTATTAAAAAATTAAAAATTTCCCAATTATGTGTTTATACCAGATTTTCTATTGTATAACCACACAATTGCACTACCGCTACGGCTTTGCCTACCGTGGTCGGCGTCGAATGGATCTTATCAAAAAGATCAGAGGTATGCAAGCGTTTTACACAATATTTTTCACTATTTTTCGCGAGCGGTATTAAATGAAACCGCCCCGCTAACTTATAGTGAGAACTTCACTGTAAGTTAGCGGGGCGGCGGCCTTAAACCTTGACCAAACGCTATTTCTTAGCAACTTCCTCGGCAATATGCCTTGGAACCTCTGCATAGTGTGAGAACTCCATGCTCGAGTTACCACGACCACTTGTGATCGATCGCAACTCCGATGTGAATCCGAAAAGCTCTGCAAGAGGCACAAACGCATGCACAATATGCAGGTTGTGTGCTGCCTCAGTCTCGCGGATCTCACCACGCTTGCTGCTGATCGCACCTGTGATATCACCCTGGTACTCATGAGGCACAGTTACTTCCAACTTCATGACTGGCTCAAGAAGAACTGGGTTTGCATTTCTGGCACCTTCGCGCAAGGCCATCGATCCTGCCACTTTGAATGCTGCCTCCGAAGAGTCAACCTCGTGGTATGAGCCATCGTATACTGCGACCTTAACATCAACCATTGGGTATCCTGCAACGACACCTGACTTCATAGCCTCTTCAACGCCCTTCTGAATAGCAGGCACATACTCACGTGGGATCGACCCACCCTTTAGCTCATTCAGGAACTCAAAGCCTTTTCCAACTTCATTTGGCTCAAGCCTCAACCAGCAGTGTCCATATTGACCCTTACCACCTGACTGCTTCACATACTTACCTTCCTGCTCACGTACCGCCTTGATTGTCTCTCGGTATGCAACCTGTGGCTTACCTACATTTACCTCGACGCCGAAGTCTCTCTTCATGATATCTACCTTGATCTCGAGGTGAAGCTCACCCATTCCTGAGATAATCGTCTGGCCTGTCTCATGGTTTGAAGATACTTTAAATGTAGGATCTTCCTTGACCAATCTTGCGAGAGCCATACCCATCTTCTCTTCATCGGCGTTCGACTTCGGCTCGATAGCCTGCGATACAACCGGCTCTGAGAACTGGATCTTTTCAAGCACTATCTGATTACCCTCTTCACAGAGAGTATCACCAGTGTTTGAGTCTTTTAGACCAACTATCGCTCCAATATCTCCAGCACGTAGCTCACTTACCTCTTCTCGATCTTCAGCATGCATCAACACCAATCGACCGATTCTTTCTCGTGCACCCTGTGTTGAGTTGTATACATATGTACCTGCACTTACCTTTCCAGAGTAGATTCTGAAGTAGGATAGGTTTCCAACGTGTGGGTCATTTACAATCTTGAATACCAACGAGGAGAATGGCTCGGTCTCAGCTGGATCACGATGCATCTCTTCACCTGTCTTTGGGTGTGTACCATCTGCACCACCGTCATCAATTGGTGATGGGAGGCATGTCACAACCTTGTCTAACAACCTCTTTACAATAGCTGTTCGTGAGTCTCCACCCATTACTGGGAAGATATTCATGCTCAATGTACCCTTTCTCAATGCTTCAAGCATTTCTTCTTCTTTGATCTCCTCGCCAGCAAAGTATTTCTCCATAAGTGCATTATCCTGCTCAACAAGCTTCTCAATAAGCTCTGCTCTTAATTTTTCGGCCTTATCCTTATACTCAGCAGGGATCTCAACCTCTTTCATATCGAGGTCATCTACTGTCTCGTACTTATATGCTTTCATCTCGATCAGGTCGATAGTTCCATATAGCTGCTGCTCACGTCCCATTGGAAGTGTAATTGCAACTGCATTTGGAGTGAGTCGCTCCTTAATAGAAGCAAGTGACATCTCGAAGTCTCCACCGAGTAGGTTCAACTTGTTTACAAAGCACATGCGAGGAACCTTATACTTGTTTGCCTGCCTCCATACTGTCTCAGACTGTGGCTCAACACCCATCTTACCGTCGAAGATTACAACCGCACCGTCCAATACTCGGAGTGACCTCTCTACCTCTGCAGTGAAGTCTACGTGGCCTGGTGTATCGATGATGTTGATTCGGTAATCCTCTCCCTTATATTTCCAGAAGCATGTTACAGCTGCTGACATAATGGTGATACCACGCTCCTTCTCCTGCTCCATGAAGTCAGTGGTCGCTGCACCTTCATGAACCTCACCGATCTTGTGGATCTGTCCAGTGAAGAATAGCAATCGCTCGGTAGTTGTAGTCTTACCAGCGTCGATGTGTGCGATGATACCAATATTTCGAATCTTTTTAAGATCGAACTTTACGTTATAAGATATGTTCGCCATATTTTTAATACATTAATTAATATATAGTCGCTTCCGACCATCTCGTCAGCTCGCAATAAATCAGGTGGATACTCAAGATATCAGCTGATAGGTTGGCTGCGAACTAACGGGGTGATTGGCTGCTGTGGAGTATATATGCGGCGAGCAACTAATGCAAGTACCGCCTGCCGCCCCGCTAACTTATAGTGCGTCAAGTCTTAATTGCTGCAGCAGTTTCACTTATTTAGAATTCATAAATTGAAAGGAAGGCTATGAATACACTATTGATGCACGTACTATAAGTTAACGGGGCGGCTACTGGATATAGTTGAGTGCCAATTTTGACACCTCACCCTCCAGGTCTTTCTCCACAGCAAGTTTAAAGTACTCATCAGCACCTTTTTCGTCACCCTTTGCATCGACTAGCCTGCCCATTACATAGAAATAGTACGGATCTTGTGCAGTCGCTTCCTCAACTGGTGAGAGCAATCCCTCTGCTTTTGTGAATTGGCCCTCTTCGATATACCAAAGAGCAGCTAACCAGATATACATATAATAGCTATCTGACCCAGGAGCCACGGTCGACTCCATCCTATCAAGTAGCTGGATAACCTCAGAGCTATCCTTCTGAGCGATATAGACCTGCAATTTTAGAAGCTCAAGCTCATCTGTTGATGTCTCTTGCTCAGAAATTACCTCGAGCGCTTTCGAATATCTCTCCGCCTCAATCAAGAGCTCAATATATTCAATGAGTACTGCCTGGTCAGCTCCATCACCTTTTGAATAGGAGATGTACTGATCGTAATGACTGAATGCTAGATCACGATTTCCATCTTGTACGCTGTTACGAGCAGCAAGTAGCTGTAAGGCTGGATCTTCAGGGGCAATCTGTACTGCCTGGTCAAGGTAGTCGGCGGCTCTTTCATACTCACCCAGCTCGTAGTAGGCCCGCCCAACATAGTAGAGCCCATCCCAATAATCTGGCAGATCTTGATCATCCTTTAGCAGATTCACCGCAAAGTAGTAAGCCTTGGCGTTGATGGCCAATTGAGCCAACTTGGCTCGATCATAAAGATCTGTATCACTTTGGGTGCTTATGTCTGAATATTGCTGAAGTACAGTCTGCAATTTCTCATCGCTTACCTGGCTGGTAAGTGATTTCCAATCCTCTTCTTGCGAGTTTACAGAGGCGATAGCAAATCGATCGATTGATTCTCCCTCGAGATTGCCGACCTTTGCATAGTAAGCATATGCTTTGTCCCAAGCCTTAGCATCATAGTAATAGTCAGCCATAAGCAGATATAGCTCGGCCATATCTCCACCACCGATTATCTCTTCGGCACCGGCTACAAATTCTTCGGCATCATCAGCGAGGTTCTTTTCGAGCAATATATTTAATACACCTATATATGCAGAAGGGAATGTGGGATCAAGTGCGAGAGCCTCATTATATGTAGCAAGTGCAAGCGAGTACTCCTGATCGTCGTGCTGCCCGGCAGCCTCAAGCATAAGAGCCTCATACTTATCTTTCGATGAAGATCTTGCGAAAAATCGATAACCGATAAGCCCGACTAGTACGAGAAGCAGTATACCTGTCACAACCATAAGGAGTGTTAGCCACTTTTTGTTCTTAGGCTTACCCGGCATATTCTTACTACCTTTCTTATTTTTCTGTTCTTGGGCAGACACTTCATTATCTTTTAATGAAATCTTTGAGATTTCGCCCTCTTGAAATTTTTCTTCCACGAGAATACTATTTCTTAATTGTGCTACCTACATACTAGTTACTTATGTGACTTCTTGTCAAATATATGTTAGTATGCACCGTTCCATCAAAAACAGCGTACCAACGGGCAAATACGAAGTTTGCCGCATGGTAGCCTCATAAGTTGCACCACTGGTCAGACTGTTATTATTCAGACGGCTAGAGTGAGTAAAAGCAACATGAGTTACTTCTAGTTCTTGAGATTAGATGTAGCGATGGAATTAAGATATTAATTAAAGAAAAAGTGAGTATACCGCTGCACAATCGCAGTTATAGTAGACTCCTGAGAGCCTCAAACAGACGCAGAAGAAGTAAGCGAATCTTTTCCTTTACTGCCTACGTCTTGACCTTTCTCGTGTTATCGTCACTTTTCCACAGCTTTATTTCTACAGGCCGTTCTGTTTCTGCTTATGAGCAGGCAGTACTCGGAGCATCAGAACTCTCAAGCGAACGTTTCTCACACACTTTCTCAAG
The DNA here is from genome assembly GCA_030583845.1 of Candidatus Dojkabacteria bacterium. NCBI lineage: Bacteria > Candidatus Dojkabacteria bacterium. Next base: position 629,581 of record CP129478.1, on the reverse strand, counting down.
CAAATTTGAGGATGATGACCGTCTAGTTATCGACGGAGAGAATATTGTAATGGTAAAAGTAGAAAATGTAGATGGTGTAACTACCGAGCTTATATACGGAGCAACTGTCGGAGATGTGGTCAAAACATTAGGGATCAACGTCGATGACTATATTATCACCCCAGATCTTGATACTAAGATCAGCGACAACCTCCTCGTAAAACTGGTTAAAGTTGAGAAAACATTTGAGACAGTTACAGAGATAGTCCCATTCAGGTCTGAGCAGGTAAATGACTCGAGCATGTATGTTGGCACATCACTTGTAACACAAGAAGGGCAGAATGGTGTGAAAGAGATAACAATCTTAAGGACATTCCATGATGGCCAGATGGTTGAAGAGAAAGTCACTGACCAGAAAATGGTCACACCTGTCGTAAACAAGATCACCAAAGTCGGAACTAGAGAAAGAATTGATTTCAGCACAGTCCCAGGGTTGAATAACAGCTGTGTACAGTGGGATAGCTATATTGACCAGATCACTGGCAGCGATGCAGAACGATACTGGCTCAAATCTGTGATGAGGTGTGAGTCTGGCTGCTATGCAGGTGCTAATAATGGAGGGCTCTACAAAGGCTTAATGCAGTTCTCCGAAAGGACTTTCGCTGGATATGGCGGTACCAATATTTGGGATGGTTATCAGCAGCTTAGAATCTCCCTCACAATTTATCGTTCAGGTGGTGCTGCACACCATTGGCCTGCCTGCACACGACTGGTAAACTAGCCCGACCACCCGACCACTTGCCCGACCCACTTGCTTCGCAAGTAGTCGGGTGGTCGGGCTAGATATTCCAGCTGTAATATTCACACAGCTCCTGTGGCACTTCACCCAGGAATCTTGACGGTATCTGATCGCTGTAGCCACCCATCTGCGTCCTCGCTTCTGAGAAGGTCATCCAAAGCCTCTCCTGTGCACGCGTAATCCCTACATAACAGAGTCTACGCTCCTCTTCTAATTCGGTAGGATCGGTAAAAGACCTTGAGTGAGGCATTATTCCTTCTTCCATTCCGATCATAAATACACCTGGGAACTCCAGCCCCTTCGAAGAGTGAAGCGTCATCAATGTAACAGCCCCAGCTGAGCTTTCTTTCTTGCTCTTCTCCTGCTCCTCCTCAATAAGTGCGATATCTTGCAGGAATTTATTTAGCGATTTTGCGCCATACTTTTCGGCATAGCTGGCTGCAAGGTTTCTTAACTCCTGCACGTTTTCTTTGCGCGATTCGGCAAGCTCACTACCGTCGTCAAACGATTCAATATACTTCGACCTATTGAGCAGCTCTGTTAGCAGCTCCATCACATTCATATCTTGCGCAGCTGCGTATAGACCACCGAAGATATCCACAACTTTCTGAAATTTAAGCAGCTCGTCGAGAGACTTATCCACAGCGTCGACCTTGGTCTGGTCGAATTCGTAGTCGCTAATGTTTAAGTCGTTTCGCCCAAGAATATAGGCAATTGCCAACATTTCTGCCGCGGATGTCTTGCATTTACGAGCAGTTTGCACCAGTTTGGCGAGCGAGGTTGGGCCCATCTTGCGGGCGGGCACATTGATAACTCGGTATAGGTTGATGTCGTCTTTCAGGTTATTGGCGACGCGCAGGTAGGAGAGAAGGTCTTTGATCTCTTTGCGATCATAAAATCTGAAGCCCCCAACCAATTTGTAAGGGATGCCCCGCTTGAGCAGCTCTTCCTCGATTACACGCGACTGGTAGTTGGTGCGGTATAGGACGGCAAAATCACCAAGCTTGTAGTAGCGGTTATTCTTGAGCTGAGTAATCTCATCCACAATGAATTGCGCCTCGCCTTTCTCATCTCTAGCCTGGTATACCGTTATTTTGTCACCCTCGCCCTTATCGGTCCAAAGCTCTTTCTCAACACGCTCGTTATTTTGCTGGATAACTGCAACTGCAGCTTTAATTATGTTGTCTGTTGAGCGATAGTTCTGCTCAAGCTTGACGATCTTTACATTATCGAAATCGCGTTCAAAAGATATGATATTGTGGATGTCTGCCCCACGCCATTTATAGATGCTTTGATCATCGTCACCAACCACGCATAGGTTTTTGCTCGCCTCTGAAAGCTTCTTTATTATGGTGTACTGAACCTTATTGGTATCTTGATACTCGTCGACCATGATGTACTTATAAAGATTCTTATACTTCTCGAGGATGTCTGGCTGTTTTGTAAAAAGCTCGGCTACATAGTAGAGCAGATCCGAGAAGTCCATTGCATTCATCTCAAGCAGCTGCTTCTGATATTCAGGGTATATCTGACCTGCAATATCCTCTATAAAACCAGCATAATGAAATGCAAATTGATCAGGACTCACCATATCGTTTTTCGCTGCACCTATCATATGCATTATCACCGCCGGCTTAAACTGCTTCACATCAAGGTTTGCAGCGAGCATCAGCTCCTTGATCAGTCCCTCTGAATCGCTCGTATCATAAATTGAGAAATTGCTATCAAATCCAAGATATTTCCCCTCGCGCCGCAAGATTTGGGCAGATATCGAGTGAAATGTTCCTATGTGTGGTCGCTCAGAGATGTCTGGACTTTTCTCAAGCAAGATATTGTTGATACGCTCAAGCATTTCCTGTGCAGCTTTCTTGGTGAACGTTACAGCGAGGATATTGTGCGGCTTCACATCGTGGTTGATAACTAGGTTCGCGACTCGGTAGGTAAGAACGCGAGTTTTCCCCGACCCTGCACCAGCAAAAATAAGCAACGGGCCATCAACATGCTCTGCAGCCTCTCTCTGAGGCGTGTTTAATTGTTCAAGGAAGGTATTGTCTTTCATCTTTATTGGTAAAACTACCCGACCACTTGGCTAGGTGGCAAAGTGCTGCTCACTATACGATAAACGCCAAGTGGTCGGGTAGTTCAAAGCCGCTTTATATATCTACCGATCACCCAGCCATCTGCGCCAGGCTCATATTCAATCTTATACCAGTTATTTTGCGATTCTTTAACTACAAAGATTGCGCCGGAATCAACCTGTCCAACCACCTGTGCCCCAAGATTTGGGTCTTTGCGGACATTTAGATTACCGGTCTCAGTTTCTGTGATCTCAATCAGTTGGACATCGCCCTGCTCGATTGTGAACTTAACTTCAAACTCACCACCCTGCAGATCTTTACCACCAGTACGGCTAAATTTGAAGCTCTCAGAGTACTCACCAGGCATTGTATTGGCTGCCATCTGGAACTCAATATCTACGCTCTCGCCAGGCAACACAGTCTTGCCCTCAACATGGGTTGGTGTATCGAAGCTATCCCACTCACCATTTACCGCAAATTGACTATCTTCGTTGCTTGATGTGACCACATAGACAAAATCGTTCAGTGTAAACCATGGAGTATCGCCATCATTCTTCAGTTTGAATTTCACAGTTAGCTTCCCGCCGATCGGCACCTTCTCTTCGAAGCTTACCTCGCTGACAGCTGCCTTAAAGCTCAAATTTTCTCTATCGGAATATGTAACCTTTGAAAGGATCTGATCAAGCTCATCTGCAAACATTGAATCAGTACTCTTATACTCGAGCTTGCTCAGCTCACCTTCAGCAGTCTGCTGAGATACTTCAAGGTCAACGGCCTCTACATTTTCACGAGTGATTCCATATTTATATGAGACCTCTTCGACCAGCTCGTTGATTGAATCTGCTGCTGCAGAGGTAACATCGGCACCATTTGATAGATAGCCAATTAGCACAGCACCTTCTGCATCCAGCAGCTCTGGCACAACTCCCTCATAATTCGAGCGGCCTTCGTACACTGTGCCCGACTTATCAACCAGATAGGTGTATGGTAGGTCGCCAAAACCGAGTCTTGTGATGTAGTAGTAGTAGAGCAGATCGATCCATGATTCCGGGTCAGATTCCATCGCGGTATTTGGAGCTTCGACCTGTGTTATTAATATCTTACCTGGAAATGCATATAGTGCAGCGTCTTTGCTTGAGAGACCTTCATCAAAACCAAGATCTTCTCTTTTGACAGCTTGATATCCTGGAACCTGAGGCACAACCACCACAAACGCGGCAACAACAAGCAGAATATTTACAATCTTGGTCAAAATTTTCATACCTATATCTTATCGGGCAAAGATTAAATCCGCAACTACAAAATTAGTCAGTAGCGGCACTATTATATACAGAATCTCCCATTAAGAGTTAATGAATTTCTTACATAACCCATCCGTAAGCTACTCCGTCGTTGCCGGCACATACACAAGCTCCGGATCGATCGCATTGGCAAAAACAAGCGCCTCTGTTCTATAGCTCCTACCTTCTACGACGACATTTCCAGCACACCTGATCTTATACGCTGGGGTAAGCATCTGATATGTACCGCTCATGTAGAGGTACACCAACGATATCTCTTCAGCTGTGCACTCGGTCAATTCTGGGATCTCACCATCAGGCGTTGGAGGAGGATCACCTGCTGATTGTGCAGGTGTGTATGGCTCACCATATAATAAGGTACCATCAAGATCTTGAGGCTCCAATTGATAGAAATCCTTCGGATAATCATCTCGCCCGATCACTGATCCGAGACCAACTGTCGTAATAAGATCAACATTCTGTGCTGTAGAGAGATCGTAATTCATCAGATAGATCTGCCCCTCGAGTATATCTCCATCATCTTCAACAACCAGATAATCCGAATACTCTTCAAAGCCAGAGATGTGCAAAGGATACTTCCCAATCAGCCTGCTCGCCTCAATTCGATAAGTCGATCCATCCCTAGTCACATTGAAATCAGTGTAGCTGTACGACTGATCCCAATACTCATGAACAAAAGCAGTAAAATACTGTTCGAGATCCTCTCTGCTCAGATATCCACCAGCATTCAGGTCTGGATCTACAGCGCTCTCAAATCTAAAGAATACACGGTCGGTCAACGCGTTGTACTCAACCACATAGAAATCATCGCTCGGGTCATCTCTCCAGTAATACACAACATCCTCATACTCCTCGAGCTCCATCGAGCGTTTACCGATGCTACCCAGGAACGATTTCACAAGATCGACTTTATTCTCAAGTGCAAATTCGTAAATTGGCGCAGTCGTATCATCACCTGGGTCGAAATTTGTGTACTCAACTGTTTCCGGTATCTCCAACTGCTTGCCCGTCTCATATGTAAAAGGCTGGTCAACACTCCCTTTCGGGATTTCTGTCTCTTCACCACCAATTAGCTGCATAACAATTAGTGCAATAGCAATTACCAGCAACAGCCCTAGAGCTCCAAGCACCACGACTTTATTCTTTTTTATTATGTTGAGCAGCTTGTCCATATTTGATTCCTAACTAACATCCGCGGATATTACATTTCAACTCGTTATACCAATCTTTAGAGTTAAGCCATCTGGCACTTCGGCTTCGAGCTACACAAGCAGACTGGCTGCCGAAGCAGGTATCGATATGGTAGTGTGCCCCAGTCCAGCACCCGCTTCGTGGCAATCCGTAAGCCATTGTCGCTAACACTGTGCCCTGCTCAACAGGACCAGTGCCTACTGTTGGATTTGCGTGCATCACTTCATAGTAGATATTATCCGACGATCGGAAAACAACAGATCCACCATAATTTGCTCCACGGTTTGGTCCCCATGGGCAAGAGTTTGACGATCTCACACTCACAACTACACCATCGGTTGGCGCTCTGAATGGACCTGCACCTGTGCTCACATCGATTGCATATGTACCCATCCTGGCGTGTGAGTAGGAGCCGCGTGGTCCCTGCGTACAGATTGCACCTGCATTTATTGGACAGATCGCATCTTTGGTTGGGTCAATAACTACTGCATCTGGATCATCCGGGAATTCACCTGGCAATGGCTCGAGCTCGACTCCCTCGACTGGCGGCTGGACTGCATGTGTCTTGAGGCGGTTGGCAAGAGTGAATGGGCTTGAGATTACTGTACAGAGAAGTAGGAAGAAGAGAGCGACCGTTGCCATTAGGGCAAATACGCTCATATCGAGGATTGGTTTGCTTATTTTGACAAGGGCTGAGACAATTACATCCGTGATGACAAATGAGAGTACGGTACCGACTGGGCCGAGAGCCTTAAGTACTGTGCCAAATACAATCTTCACACCAGCCTCGACCAGCTGATAGAGCCCGATCTCACCTGCTCCGAACAGCTTAAGTGCAGCATTCCATTCTTTATTTTTTGACAATGCACCAAAGAATTGTACAACTTTACCTTGAAGTTTAAGTCTTTGCGCTCCGATTACCCCCTTATTTCCGAAAAATCTTTCAGGCATTGCGAATCTATGCGCCCACGCGACAGTAGACTCATATCCTCTAAATACTTTGTCATACTTCCTGTATAGTTCAGCGTAGCCAGAATCTTTTAGCGCTTCCAGAATCCCAAGAAAATCCCCATCCACCTTTTCCCACATAAACCTATGCCCCGTTACATTGCCCGCATCATCCTTCAACGCTTCGAAGTACTTCGCCAGGGAGCCTGTTGGATTCTGGATTTTATCGGGATCGAGCTCAGAAAGCATCTTGGTAATCCCTCGGCGCCTTCGTTGCTCTGCAAGGTAGTAAAGACCCTCACCATTCCACAATGTACTCTTGATCAAACTGCCTGGAGTCAGATAGTAGTAGTTCACTAGCCCTTGATATGCAGTTGGAAGGTGCGAGCGGCCTTGCAGGATAAATCCTTTAGCTTCTCCGACCTGTAACTTCGGGTTACCGTTCTTATCAACCCCCCAACGATCTTTCATCCTATATTTCATAGTGATCCCTCCCCAATCCCCTGGTGACATCACACCATCGGCATAGGAAGCACCAGTAAACAGCCCAGGTACAAAATTTGCCATGCTACCCCTTGAGCGGTACATCATTATCATATTTGCCATACGTGGACGACCACCACCAAACGGGTTGAACCCACTTTTTAACGTCTCCAACGCATAATCGATCTCTTGTACCCGTGGGTCATCCACTGCTAAACCTCGTGATATAAGACTATATCTGCTTGTTTTCAGCTTGGCCTCAAGCAAAAGCTTGGCCTCAGGAGCATTTTCATAGGACATCATCGGATTATTAAGTGGCTTTAGCCACTTAGTTTCAACCTCATTATGCGCACGATGCTTAACATACCGTTTTGCGTACATTGACTCCGCTTTATTTATCTGTCCCAAGAGGCCATCTATATCCGACTGAGATACACCTGGCTGTCCTTTGAGTGATGTAACAGCCTCTCTTGCTTTATCGTAATCAGGCTTTGAATAATCACCCGGCGATTTCGTCCTCTGCAATACATCTACAGCTGCTATTGTTCTCAGATACTTCTCCTTATCAGCTCCAGTCGAAAGCTGTGCCTTCGCCCAATAATTATCCTTCAACATCTCGCGGACACCGAAATTCGTTAAGTTGCCTGTTGCCGTATAATCAACTTTTCCATACCTTGAGGTATACTCTTTCGCAAACTCTTGATAGAATCGCTCACGAGCTGCCGGATCTGGTATGCTCTGACTAACAAGAGCATCTAGCTTTGTCTTCTGCGACGTAATTTTAGGCCATCCTGCTGCAGCGGCAGACTTGAGATCATTCTCAAGCCGATTGGCGTAACTAACTTCCTCCGGTTCCGTAAGTGTACCTGCTCTAAGCTTCAAGACTAAGTCTCGTTCCTTATCTTTAAGACCCTTCTCCAAGAGAAATTTTGAGTACTCATCTTGAGATTTAAACAGTGCACCAGACATTATGTGATCAGAAACATCGGATGCCGCTCCAGTCCATAAACGTGATACAGTCTGCCTACCCTCTTTCTGCTTTGCCACGCTCGCCACAAGTTTGGCGTTTAATTCCTCAGCCTCTTTGATCGACCGGCCTCCACTCTTAAGGAGCGCCGTTTCTGTCATTATTCCAAGACTTTCTTGATCGGTGTAAATACTCTTATCCAGATCCCATACCGAGCTTGCAAGCCGAGCTGCATCACTATTGCTGAGGTTGTTTTTCTTTGCCCACATATAGGTATTTGCTACCTCTGCACCACCACCAAGAAGCGCTACCGTAAGTGCCCACTTCCGTTCAGCACGTGCACCTTGAAGTGCCTTGTCGAGAAATGAGCTTGGAGACTGTATAAACTTGTTAAGGTCAGATCCACGGACCCTAATACGTCCAGCATTCTTATCCAGACCCTGCATCTTTTGCTTCTCGCTTTTATCAATATAAAGCTCTATCAGAGAAGGGTCTCCAAGGGTGGAGTTAAGCGAGTTTATGGCTGATTCACCCAGAAACACACCAGGCGCACCTGCCATGGTTGCAAGCGCGCCTGCGAGACCATCATTATAATCAATCCCATCATACTTAGGCGGCTTGCGTTTTACAGGCTTCTTAGGCTTGTTATTACCCAAAATAAAGCTCGACACCGAGGAGAACGAATTGGAGTATAGGTCTTTTCTTTGCGCCATTAAGTTATGCTCACATAATTATTTCAGAACAGTGGCCTGATTCTCTCAGCTTGGGAATTGGTCGAAAAACAGCTCATTAGCCCATCATGCCACCGACAATTGGAAGCTTGCCAAATGCACCCTTAGCAGCTGACTGCAGTGCCCCTGCAACACTCTTCCCACCAGTCTGCGGCAAGAACTCTTCAAGGAATTTAGGTGCCTCAGCCGCTACATATACTAGATAGATCGAGACTGCACCTTTCAGCAGCCACGCAAGCAAAACGGGGCCAGAGCCAACTGGAGCTGTCTGACCTTCTGCCAGAGAGGTAGGAAATCCAAGATTAATGTTTGCATTAAATACAAAAGCCGCAAGATTAAGGAAGAAAAACACAACAGTAAAAGTTAATGCATTTTTGAGGATTCGTCTAAACCAATCTCCGCGCATCTGAGATCTGCCAGGCAAGGCGGACATTGTTAAATAGAGTGGAGCCAATATTGTATCGATAAGTATACCAACATATGCCTTTAGAAGGGTAATCCATACCTTCACTGATCCAACCAGAACGATTCCGAGGATAACTAACACTATCAAGATGCCAACAAGACCTATAATAGCTAGTGTACCACCTGCCAATGGAGAGGCAGCTATACCCAGTGCTGCAATTCCACTATTTGCCAAGATCGATCCTGCTACTGTAGTTACTATTGTCGTTACACTTGCCGCACCAACAGTAACAATATTCCCAGAAATAAATGCGCTAAACACTGAAAGCGGCCCCGTGGCCGTTACACCATCTGTCGGATCAGCTAGGCCAAGAATACCAGCAGCTACATTTGTAAGCGTGGCGCTAAGATTTAAGACTAAACCGACTATGGCGAAACTGAATGTTACCAATATCAGGCATATTATGACCTGAGGAATTGTGTTGAATACCGTCACAGCCAGTTGACCACCTATTTTCTGCCTAAACATCATCATAAACCCGGCAACTATAAGCACTAGCACGAAGATAACGTAGGCAACATTTCTCACATTTTCCCAGAGCTGATCAATGCCGGTCGATATGAGTAAGTCATACCCAGACTGAGCATAGACGCTTCTATTTGCATATGTCTCGCCTGGCATCCACTGGGTCTGCATATGTGCGTAAAGGTTCTGTGTAGGCGGATTTGTAAGCATCTGTCTATTGTTATTATCAACGAGGGTCAGTAGACTTGTCTTTGCAGAAGGATGGATATTTGGGTTGGCAGCCACATCATCTGCATTCTCGAGACACTCCATACATGTAATCGAAAGTGCAACAATCGCGAAGTCTGTTGCCTGATTTTGTGCCAGATTCGCACTGTCTGTCACACCCTCTGACTCTGTCAGAGTATCAATCACAGCAGTCCCAGAAGTATAAGACTCTCCTGCGTCAACGGTTGCATTACCTTCGCCGTCTTGTGCATAGACAATTGGCGATACGACCTCCAAGCCTAGACCGAATGTCGCCACAAGCACCAGCGCACTGTTCAAAGCCCTCGACCTAGCTATCTTTCCTGCGAATTTGTATATCTTATATATTCGATCTACCATTTTGGGCGTTACTTAATATTAAAACTCCTCCTCAAGCGCGCTTCCATATGCTTCATACTTGAATGAATCTCCGGGCGTCATCTCTGCAGCCTGCCTTGAGAACTCTGCATACTCATTCTGATTCTTGATATAACAGTATACGTCAACAATCTTAGAATAATCTATACGTATTGTACACGGAGTTCTAAGCATAGTCACATTCCTGTCATCAACAGGGGAAGAATACACTGAAACCATTGCTTCTGCCATATAGTTGCTAGATATTCCTTCAACAAAATACTCAGTATCGCCAAACATCGAACCGACCTGGATGCCTGTAACAACCTGTAGCTGACAATCGCTGTCATTCGGCCTTAGTCTGCAAAGTATCTCATTGCCAAGCTGCTTTACGCCATGATACACATCAGAAACCCTGCGTGACCCAAGACATAGCTGATCTGTCTTACTAATATTGCGATATTGTGGAGAGCTGTTATCAACGCATTCATTTCGTAGCTCAGTCTCGACCTCACCAGTAGGTGGCTGGAGCGCCTTCCCAAAATATCTGGCCTCGGCAAATTTATTGCTGTTTGCAGGGCTAAGATAATCACCATCTGAGTTGGTACCTTTGAATCTGGCCAATGTCTTCTCGTTCTGATCACACACCTCTTCACCACCTGCGCAGATCTCTACTGCAAAGTCTCTCTTGGCATCAGCTGAGTCTTCTGAAACCTCCCTTGCTAGCTGTGGACGTAGCAAATTTGCCACGCCCATATTTACCTGCTTGAACTGCTCATACTTCTCCGCATCCGAGGCATCGCCATAATAGCTACCGCTCTCTGAGTGATAGGCTAGGACTCCATCTTTCATCTGCTTGTTCTGAATCAGGATCCGTTCACTCTCGGTCTTTCCTCGTACATCAGTTCCAGCAGAGTAGCCCTGGTTCTGATCTGGGCCATTGATCTCCCACGGCTCAATAACTGAGCTGGCCCGCACCTGGCACGGGGTTGCAGGGTTATTGTCACACCCTGAGCCTACATAGTTACCTAGATTCTCGTTAATTGAGGTGTTTTCTTCGGTAATATAACAGGCCGGATCCATCAAAATCACCTTCGCGCCTGCCGCGCAATCTTCACCGGTCGGGCTAAAATCCCCAGTACCAGCACCACGTACTGATGCTCGAACCTGTGTCACTGTCAGATCATTTTCTTCCACCTGCTCCATCAGGCTAGCAATATTTTGAGCCAGATATGGCTCCCGAATAACCTCATCCAGATTGCTCATGCTCGCGAGTGAAGGCTCGGCTGCAATTACTAGCTCTTTTACAAGACGATACTGCTCTTCGGTGATCTCTGGGACTTCCACATTTTCTCCGACCGTATTTCCCACCAACACTACTTCCTGTGACCCACCAGCCTCTTCGCTACTTGTGGATGCTTCTGCCGGGGCTTTCGCATCGCTATAAAAAGCATCGCTTTCATAGAAAAGGGCTACATAGCCGAGAAAAAGCAGTGCAAAGATGCCCAACAGAAAAAATAGTGAATTGCTTTTATCGAGTTTCAACATTCAATATTACAGAAGCTAAATTGCCAAATTGTACTGATTAGGCAAAAAGTTTACAAGGCTATAGGTGTGGGAACGATTAAGAATTAGCCTTGATTGAGCTGCAGGAGTCATCAGTTATAACCTCTATGAGACCCGACTAGTCAAAGAGCCCTTGTTTACGCCCTTCTTCTTGCCACGACCACTGTAAGCGACCAACAAAGTAGCCGCCCCAACCGTAAGCAAACCTCCACCAACCGCTGAAGCCACTACCAAGTTATCTTCAATACCGGTCTTCGGTGTAGTAATCTCGCTCCCAGTATCGACATCGGCAGGGCCACCACCCCCTACGCCACTTGTTGGAGACTCCGCATAGGTCGATGAGACCCCATAATCATTTAGCAAGGCTATTCGCTGGTAGCTGCTCCCACCCTCTGTAGGCGGATCGGCAGTCAAGGCTAGCTCACTATCCTCAATCTCATCACCTGTAATCGTGACTGGCTCAGAATTAGCGTATACAACCAATTCAGCTGTAACCTCATCTGTATCGCCTAACACATAGTACTCAGTGCCACTTTCGCTTCGTAGGTCGCCGATGCTTGCGATCCAAGCACCATTCTCATCAGGGACTACAGCTCCAAGCTGTGATGCACCTGCAGTACCTGCGCCATCAACATCATTTAGCTGCACAAGCACCACAACATCGTCATAACTCTCTAAGCCAGATACTGTGCCTTGGGCTGTACTAAATGGTGGTGGAGTGACCACTGTGTCAAATGTTTCTAGTTGATATGGCTCTCCGTTCAACGAGTATGTCTCGTCGCCCGAATGTATCTCAAAGTAGTATATGGTCTCAGGGGTAAGACCAGATATCTCGACTAGGTGTGATCTGTAATCTCCGCGCGATACCAAGGTGTCGCGAATGTCGATCGCCTCTTCGATCAGATCATCTTCATCCTCTCCATAGCTTACATAGCCCGGGACCTCATCTTCTGTAAGCCATACGACAGAGAAGCTGGTGTCATTTCGTGCAACAAGCTGTACCGACTGCTCACCGGTCACAACTACTGGAGCAGCACCATCGCCTGTTATCTCAACCATATCAACCCACACGATATCGGCGCGAATCAGGAACTGTCTTGATGCAGGGTCAAAGTCGTTAGATGGTGGCGGCTCCTCAGCAGGAGGTGGCTCTTCAGATGGTGGTGGTTCTTCAGATGGAGGCGGCTCTTCAGATGGTGGTGGTTCTTCAGACGGTGGTGGTTCCTCTCCTGGTGGCTGCTCAGCAATAATCGTCGTAATCTTTGACGCGCCAGGTAGGTAGGCCATCACATCGGTATCGGACTGAAGAGAAAATTCCGCAATAAGCATCCCCTCTTCGTCGAAAAGATCGCTAAATTTTCCTGTGACTCTCGAGCCCATCCCGTCATGCCCGATTGCCAGAAGCTCAACAGAGCTATCGCTGCTGACCTGTATTAATGAAGTACCATCCAGTGATCGGACTGAAGATAGATCCAAGATCCAGTTCCCTGTTGATTGCGGCACTGCTGAGACCGGCAGAGATTGAGTGGCACCAGCAACCACGAAGAAAATAAGTGCATCATCTCCATTCGCACCCTCTATTGTCCCATATGCTGGGAAGGGCACTGAGGCCTCATCGCTCACTGGGGCAGTGGTAAATCTAAATGCAGCTCCACCCTCTGCGGTATAATCCTGGCCATTTGAAGTGATTTTGAACTCATACTCTGTCTCTGGCTCGAGCCCAGTGACTTCAACAAAATGGGTCCTTCTTGAGCTTGCACCTCGCGGATCGGTGAAGACATCTCCGCTTTCGACCATCTTCACGCTGGAGCTAGCATCCACCGTCGTGGTCCAGCTCAATGTGACAGCGCTGGTAGTGAGGTTGCTGATAACTACATCCTCGGGAGTTGCTTCGGTGTCAGCGCTTGAAAACCATTGGACACCAGCATAGATGGCCAAAACCACTAGCGGAATGGCTAAAGCGACAAGTGTGAATCTGAATATATACCTTTTTTTCTGCCTAGGTGTGATGTACATTTCTGCTTTTATAATAGGAAACAGAGCAGAAATTGTCTACTCGTGTAGGATACTCACAGCGCAAGATATGGCTACTCCTTGGTGCCCTTGAACCCGCCAGTGAAGCTATCTACAATATCTGAGACCATACCGATGATCGAAGCTATCTTAATGACTGGAGTCACCACGTTATCCTGTACCTCTTCGACAGTGGTTTTTGTCATTGAGACAACTTCTGCTGCATCCTCTAGCACTAGATTGGCTTTCTTCACTGTATCCTGGAGCTCTGTAACAACTTTGGTTGTCTCGGCCATAGTCTTGGTGCTTTCCTTCAACAGGTTGGCAATTTGGTACATGATAAATACCAGGAACAGTGTCAGGACTGAGATAATAACCATCCAAAATTCTGCGGGAATCTGATTTAACATTTAACTAATCATGTAAATAATTTATTTCTACCTTGATTTTAATCTATTGTGCGTCGGGTGTCCAAAGTCCCTCACCTTCAACGATTCTCAAGAAGTATGAGCTACGGTTGTCGACCGGGAAGTCGAAACCATAAACCTGTGCAGTGCCATCAACATCTTCTTTCTGTAGGCCTTCGTAGCGGGCTTTGCTGGTTGACCAGCGCGATAGGTTCACTGCGGTGAGTCCCTCGGTTGAGTTAACGTCGTCAATTAGGCTTTCAGCTGTGTATTTGGATTCATCGCTACCGCTATTAACACCGATTAGGTTCCAGCCTGTTGCTATATACACTGGGACTGGCTCTGTAATTCGCTGACCACTTAATGAAATTAAGATGTCAAGATTGGCTTTAAACAGGTATCCCTCTCCTGGAACCAATGGGAAGTCCTCTGAGCCATAGTTGTCGCCTTCTCTATTCCCAACAATTCTCCAACGACCGGCTTCAAATTTCGCGATGGAGTAGAAACCATTGCTATATTCGGAATTCAGATAGGTCAGTAGATCAGAAGCTGTAGCCATATAGCTTGCGTTAACAAATGGGAACGAGACGAAATTGAATCCTTTCACCATCTGGTAGTCGAAGGTGGTATTTTGCTGTTGGAGCTCAAGCTCTCTACCATCCTGAGAGACCAGTAAATCAGTACCTTCTTCGTAGGTATTATTACCGTTTAGATCAGCGTAAAGGATATTTTCTGCTGCATCGGTTAATTCGAAGCAGTACTCCTGAGCATCGACAGCGGTACAATATATTCCACTATCATCTATAGCTACAGCGTTGTTTTGAGGAGACACTTTGACCGACCTACCCGTTCCCGCACCAAGCACAGCTGTGCTAGCTTCTGAGATGAGGTCAGACCCGTTGTCCAAAGATGAAGCTGTCGGACCAGTGCATGTATATTCACCTGAACGAACTTGTGGATAGCCGTTGATACACTCAGGGGTATTTTGACATTCATCCCACGGCATAGTCTTGGTATCTCCACCTAACGTAGTATATGTAGCCGTTTGTCCTTCAGTGAATTCACATGTTGTGCCATCGTTATTACACACGCTTCCGACGTTATTGGCGTCACATGAGACGGCATATCCACACCATGAGCCAGGATATATGTATCCATTTTGAGTATCACAGAAGCATCCGTTGCTGTCCGCGGGACACTGCTGGTTGTTACCTATCGGAGTAAGCGATCCAGCAGGCTGCGCTAAAGAATTGCAATTGTGGTCACCAGAGTAATGTTCGATCGAACCATCACCGCCTCTAGTTACACATATACACTCATTTCCATCAGGACATCTCTCACCAGCAGGCACAACAGCTTTCCACCAATATAAGAAGCTACCGGCTCCAATATCTGTACACATATAAGTTATGCCATTTGCCTCACCTACCTGCCCTTTACAATCACCACATCTCTGATTAGGCTCGACAGTGCATGTGTTTGTATACTCACTGCCGCTTGTCACGACTGGAGCAGGAGTTGATTGATTGATTGGCAGAGGTACAGGCTTAGGCTTGGCTGGACAAGTTGATGAAACCAGTGGCGCTTCACACTGTCCCGATGGAGTATACATCCATATATCCTCGCCACTTGGAGGTTTACAACACACAGGCTCTGTTGGCAACGTACCCGCCGTTGTCTTGCATTGGTTCTGAGTTCCCTCTTGCCAGCCTATTGGACATTCCCCTGTATAGTTCGTCAATAGCGATGGCACACCATGATACAGGCAACATACTTTTACAGCTACCTTGCCTTCGGAGATCGACTGTGTACACACCATCCCACACTCGACAGTCCCTTCACCGCACTTACAGCTAACACCATTCAAGTCTCCACACCACTCACCAGTATTACAGACATTATCTTCACCACACCTCTCAGTTGCATTGTCAGGCTTCTTGTTAGGGCACACAGATGGATTGGTAGGAGTACCAGACCCATTTCCAGAGCCTGAGCTACCACCCTCGGAGCCTCTCACATTACATCCTGCAGTGCAGCACTGATAATCACCAGAAATACAGAAATCTCCCTGCTTACATACTTCACCACCTACGCACACAGTTCCACAGTTTGGATCTTTCTTCTGGCAGTAGGAGCCATTACCCCATTCATTCTTACAATCACCACCTATGGTTCTATGCCCCATACCTACACAGTTATACTCACAGCCATCGTTAGAGCCAAATGCGCCTGTCTCAGTATAGGTTACAGCGCAGACTTCGTCGGTAAGCTGTACAGTAGGCTGGCCCTCTTGCCAGCTCGGGGTGTTCGGGTCGCCACAGTAGCCGCTTGCCTCCTGCTCCCACTTCGATTGGGCTTGAGATGCGCCATATACGGCTATAAAGCTGGCTTCATCAGCTGCATCAGCATGCAATTTTTTACCATTTGGACAGGTAAGATCCCATGCATATGCGGATGATGCTAGTCCACTTAATGGGGGTTCACCTTCAATTGCTTTCTCAACCTTATAATCTTCAATTAGCAGCATATCTTCAGCCGGAGTGTCCTCTGAAGGCGAGATTCGCTTCATGTAGATATCACCACTTGGGACATGAACTTCAACAACCTCTTTGTAGAGCTCTGTCTCCTCTTCCGGGATAGTTGAGAAGAATACCTCTCCCTCACTGTCATACAGTGTATTGAGGTCGAGATACCATGAGCCCTCATCATTTAATGTTGCTGAGATCCTATTGGTGAGAACATCTCCAAACGAATTCTCAACATAGAAGTAAACATTTGCATCGACGACTGGGATCAGGTCAGACATGGTCTCACCGGTTGCCACTATCTTGCCGTAGGCAGGGTCCGGTGTATCAATCTCGTCGGCTATTGCGGCTGTGGTAAATTCATTTGCACCATCATGGTCGGTTGCTCTGTAAAAGAAATTGCCAGTGCCAACCATAAAGTCATACTTTGTATCGGGCTCAAGACCGACTACAGTGACATGATGGGTATAGTATAGTCCGATCTCGTCGTCGGTCAGGTCTGGTAATTCAACAGATGCGCTTTCACTGCTTGCATTATTCACCTCCCACTCGGCTACATCTCTATCATCGAAATATACCTGCGTGCTCTGCATTACGCGGCTGGAATGGAAATGGGTAATTACCCCGTTTGACGATTACCTTGCCGGGTTCGGCTTCATCGCTTACCCACGAGATTGTCGCGGATGACGATGTCACATTGGTCACATTCACAACATCGGGAGCTTTGCTATTTACAAACCAGAAGCTGACCGCCGCGATGCCCAGCGAAAGTGCGATAATCCCAATTATTACGTATAACTTCTTCTTATTCATGCCGCTAACTCATAGTGCGTTAATAGTTTATTTGTAATCTGTAGATAGTATCAGAGTATCACAGTCCATAAAGGTTAGCCACCCGACCACCCGACCACTTGCGAAGCAAGTGGGTCGGGTGGTTAATAAGCCGTACAATTCTACGCATTATAGGTTAGCGCCCTACTCCATCGCCGGCTCCCAATTACCAGTACCTTCAGTGATTCTCACAAAGTATGAAGTATACTGATTTAATGGGAAGTCGAAGCCATATACATCGTACTCTCCATCTTCACCCATCTCCTTTTGCAATCCTTCATACCGTGCCTTCTCTGGTGGCCATCGTGTGACGTTGACCGCTGTAAAATCTGTCGTTTCATACTCGTTTAGGCTGTCAATCATGGATTCAGCCGAGTAAACAGCTGCATTACTACCGTAGATACCGACCAAGTTCCATCCTGGTGCGAAGAATACTGGCGCAGTATCGCCTTCAGTTTCATAAAGGATCTCCCGCCCCGTAAATGTAACCTCAGTATCCTGAGTTATTTTGAGCAGGTAGCCAGCACCTGGCACGAGCTGGAAATCATTTACATTGAACTCGCCACCATTTGCACCGACTACTTTCCAGGTGTCGTCAAATTTGGCAATCGAGAAAGCAATTCCGCCATACTCGTTGTTGACATACTCCAACAGGTCAGATGCCATCGGGTAATCTTCAGGGATAAATGGCAGGTGGATAAAGTTGAATCCAGCTTGCAAATCATATGTGTGTGCCTCAGCGGTCTGGGCGACATTTAGCTCCGATGGGTTAACTGAGATCTGAATGTCCGTACCCTCATCGTATGTACCATTTGCATTTTCGTCGATATACAGTATTACATTCTGATCACCTTCTCCGACAATTGCTTCATATGTTTGACCCTCATATTCGATCTGGTAAACACCTGCTTCACCCACATAGTAGACGCCTGCTGATGGATCGAAGAGGAACTCTTGGGATTCGGGGTTGGTTTGGGCGTACGCACTCTTCACCACTGATGGAGCCTGAAACATTTCATCGGAAACTTCACACTCGGTGTATTGATACAAGTTACAGATTGCTGCATATTCACCAGTAGAAGCCTCACTCAACGGCGCAAGTACCAGGATAACAATTGCTATTATTCCCACATGCAGTTGAGGCGAACTGTGGAGTTGAATACCGTCCAACCTCAGTCTCTGGCTTATAGTGATCGACACAGTTACCATCACATAAGCTTTCACATTCTGCCCTCGCATTACTACCAGTCCACTGAACCCCATCGTACCTGCCCGGTTCATCACCACCGGTAACAGGTGAAACGGGTATTGCTGTAGCATCTTCAATAGTTATCGGATCATCATTTGTCGGTGGTGGCGGTGTGACTACCGGAGGCTCCTGTACGACTGTTTCAGGTCCAGTTATTGGACATGGATTAGAACTGCTAGGCGAGCCACAGTTAACACCGGGTTGAGCGACGACTTCAGATGGCTCAGGATTGGAAGGAGATGGTGTCTGTGGAGGGAATATAATGGCAACCGCACAGTGCCGGATTAGAGCTGTCTAAAAATGTGCAAGTGCAGGCATTATACGGATTAGACCCTATCTGGATCGATGTGTTGTATTTGTTGTGGCAATTTCCTGACTGAGGGCTCGAACATGCCCCTGCTGGAGCAGTTGGACTACCACCAGGCTGCGAAGGAGCTCCAGGTGTCGATGATGTATCACCACACTTCGCTCCACCTACAGGCGAACTACCACTCGGACAGATGCCTGTCTTTCTTGTCTCACAACTACCTCCTCCAAAGTCATCGTCACCACCATACGAAGCTACAGTAGTCCCGTCGGCATCAACACAGGTAAACGCCTCACAGCACTCAGCATTTACTTCACCTGCTAAGAAATCAAAAGGCGCTCGTGCCTCAACCTCATCAGTTTCTAAGAACAGTATCTGCATCGGCGCATCCAGACTTGTAGGGTTATCGAACTCTTCAACCATACCATTTGGACCACCCTCGACCCATACCTTCTCATTTAAATCCTCTGTCACCTCTCCGACCTCATTGCCGAATTCATCTCGAGCATTTCCAAGGTCGATATACCATGATCCATTCTCAGCAGTTACCGAAGACAATACCTGAGATACTTTGTTACCGCCAAAATCCACTCTCATATAAAGCACTGAGTCAGTGCTCGATTCGTAATCATCACCTTCACCAGGTAGAACCACCTTGCCATATGATGGGTTTGGAGTGGCAAGCTGATCAAGCTGTGCGAAAGTAGTAAATTTGTCTGATCCACCAACGACACTCTTCTCCTTGTGGAAGAACCAGCCATTGCCTACCATAAAGTCGTACTCAGTTTCGGGCTTTAGATTTGTGATTGTGGCGTGGTGCACATAATACTCGCCATAGTTCTTGATCGTTACATCTGTCTGGACATCATCTGCTGTGGCGGCTGTGCCATCTGCAAGATTTTCAGCTGTCTGCTCGGATGCTTCAAGCTCTGCACGGGCACGATCTCTATCATCGAAGCCGGCGCGGGTACTACCATTAGTCGTGAGCTTAAGAGGGAGCATGTAGTTGCCCTCCTTTACTATCACTACACCAGTTGTAGCCTCATTGCTGACCCACGAGATGGAAGCGGAACGGTCAGTGATGTTGGTGACGTATAATTTGGATGGGCTTGTTTGCCAGTAGGTGTAGCCGAGAAAAGCCACAAACCCGCCAAATAACACGAGTGCCGAGACCACAACAACCTTGAAAAGTTTGCGATTGCGCATTGTTTGATAATAAGAACTTAATGTTTTCTTATTATCAAATTACAACAAACCGATAGTGGTTGCAAGACAGACTTGGTTAGACCATAGTTTTAGTAGCAGTTGTCGTAATCATCGTAACCATAATCGTACTCACCCGGGGCAGGCAACTCCTTCAAATGCTCGAGGCTATCATTCTCCGAGTAGTAGCTAGAATTACCCGCATCCTCGAAACGCCCAAGGTTAAATGAATCGGCATACATAATTTTCCACTCGCCATTCTCGATCTTCACGCGCAGCGAATCGCTTCGACAGCCATACTGCCTGTAACCATAGTCGTCGACAAATGAATAGCGCATATTTGCATACACATACATGCCAGTCCAGTAATCATAATTGTCATCGCTCCACCAAAGCTGGCGAGCATTGTCACCTAGCAGATACCAGTATTCAAATTCAGGTATCGAGGTGTATTCATAACTAGTCACTGTAATACCATCAAACTCCTCATCGCGCATAGCTCTGGTATTCTCAGACCAGAATCTCTCGTGAGCCTCTTTATAGTTACCGGCTTCCAAGGCTTCAGAGTAATCATCCAAGAATTCTCGCAGACCTTCTTCGGCATCCTCGACAAGACTCGATTCATCCTCGACAATCTTCTTCAGCTCCTGCTTATTGTATCTATCCAGAATGTTGAACTCCTGCCATAATTTTCTTTGGTCTTTAATCTCGTCATACCTCTGCTCAAGGTGTGCACCAAGCAATGTTCTAGAAAGCGGAGTCATCTCATCATCGTAATACATAGCCACAAGCACTGGGATAGCCTCATCAGAGAGAGTTGTCAAATATGATAGGTCAACCTTTCCGTCATTCTTAAACCGCTCATAGTTCATCTGCGCTACCACTAGATCAATTGGTGTCATAAAGTAGATTGCAATCGACGCCAATAGGACAGCAATCGTCCCAGCTGCAGCAAATTTCGCTCGCTCCTTCACCAGAAGCGCGACAGCCAACAGTAACAGCAAAATATCTATAACCAGGTAGATATAGTGTCCAGTCAATCGAAGTCCCGTGATCCCATAAGTTGATTCCACTAATCCCAAGCGCATGTGAGCCGAGATCGAGATGATGAATGTGAAAAGTAGAAGCAGAACATAATTAGTTGTGAAAAAGATCCTCTGCAGCTTGCCGACTGCATTTGTCTTGAGATTCAAAACATAGCCGATGCCGAACACGATTACTGCGACAATTAGCAGCTCCACAAACCCTCGTCGAGCATACTGCGCATATGTAAAGTTGGCATCCGAGCCAAGAATGTTCTGCTCGCCGGCAAATAGATAGTAGAACTGCACCGCGACGAAGAGGAAGAAGAGGACATTGATTAATGTCAGAAAGATTGAGACAGTGAAACCATCCCAGTTTCGCTTGATATCCACACTAGGTTGCTCTGTCTTACGGATATACTTTCTAAGTGCGGAATTCTCATTGTACAGCGAGAAGTTAAATACCATGAAGTAGATGGCGATCAATGCCGAGAAGATAGCCTTCACGACAAAGGATGTGAATGTTTCCCAATCTTTAAATATCTCGCCAAAGATCGACTCAAAGAACTCCATCACATATTTTGCAAAGACCCGGTCAGCAGCAGTGAACATTACTAAGAAAACCAACAGGAACGGCAATGCGACAGCTGTTCCCAGGAGTACACGCCTTATGACTGACCTGCTCCTCTCGGATTTGATGCCACCAAGCTTGATATTTTGAACAAAATTAACAATGTCGACAAACCAGGAGAATACCATGACAAACGGCAATACCATCGTCTTTAATATCCCCAGATTGTTTAGCATCTCAGGGTTAAACGCTGCGACATAAAGCATCGAGTAAACCATCGGTAGAAATATCACCCCAAGTGCTAGTGCTGCCGGATTAAGTCGGTATAGATATACAAAGGCTAGTGATAAGCCGAGCATAGCTGGAAGTGCATTCCAGCCGACTCTCTTCATAATTTCTTTGCCACCGAGGGTTAATAGAGGAAGTAGCACAACACCGATTGCTACGAGTGCGAAAAGTGAAACCGATACTCCAGGGACCTTCCAGAAGAATAGATATGCTGAGATAAGTCCAAGAAAGAGTCCAGAGAGTAATGCGTAAGTTGCATAGATGTTTGAGCCCTTACTATCGCTACCCTTAGTTACGCGACCTTCCTGCTTATCCTGGGACTCGTGGCTATTTTTAGCCTTGGTGGATTCATTCTTCCCGTTCATATGCTGCAACCTTATAAATAAAAGTTATATTCTACTGTTGAAGTATACGCCAGATTTATTTTTTCGTAACCTTAATGATAAAGGTTTCTTAATTTCTGCTATAGTCATAAGGAATAGCTCAATCGCTCAGACCCGATCGGGTCTGAGCTCTTAATCTCAGAGCAACTTAGGGATGACCGAATATGAAGAAAGTCTACATACCGCACAAAATCTCGACTGGGGATATTGCGAATCTATCAGATAGAGACAGCGATATATTGATTAATCAGGAAGATGTCGCACTCGAAGACACAGTAGAAGTCGACTCACCCTCAGGAAGTTTTCTCGCGACTGTTGTTTTCATTGACAAGGCCACTGTTGAGATAGAGGTGATGAAGCAGCTTAGCAAAGAAATTTCGCAAATGCCGCGATCGAGTCACAAAATTACTGTCATGCAAGCAGCTTCAAATGAGAGCAAGTTCAATTTCTTCCTAGAGAAAGCCGTGGAGCTTGGGGCGACACAAATTTTACCGATTCACTCCGAGCTTTGCCTGCTGAAATTCGAGAAGTATCAGAAGAAAGAGGGCCTCTGGTCGAAAATTGTTAACGATGCGGTGATACAAAGCCGTACCACCACTCCACCACAGCTAGAGCGATTGCAAAAGCTAGAAAATCTTCGCCTACCTCAAGCTAGTAGCGAGATCCGCATCGCCTTGAGCACAGAGCCGATGGATACCACTTCCATATATGAATACGTCAATGAAAAGCACAGCAGCTCCGATTTCACCATAGCGATTGGTCCGGAAAAGGGCTGGAGTGCAGCAGATATCGCGAAATTGCGAGGACTAGGCTTTCAATTCGTTAACCTGAAGGGAAATATGCTGAGAACCGAGACTCCTGCACTGATGCTAATCTCTATAATTAAGTACGTGCAAAAAGCCCTCTAGTATAATATAATCACAACAATAATATTGGGCTTACCCAATTTAGTAAAACAGCAATGAAAAGAACTAGGTCAAACTACAAACAGAAGCGAGGAAAGCAGCAAGAGGAGCGATTTTTCACAAAAGAAGAGATCTTCTTATCACGACTCGCAAGCATTCTAAAAATGTCGAAAAAAGATGTGCGCAACCATTTTAGCCAGCGCACGGTATCCACTATTCGCCTGAACAATCTCGCAGCTAACCCAGACGATATTGAGAAAAAGCTGCTATCCAAAGGGATACAGCTCGAGCAAGTTCCATGGTCGAAGCATACTTTTATAGTCACGAATAAAGATAAATCTGAGCTGGGAAAGATGGAGGAGTACCGCAAAGGGCTTTTCTACATCCAGAATTTATCAAGCATGCTCCCTGGAGTGATCCTCAACCCAAGCGAGGGCGATTATGTGCTCGATATGTGTGCAGCACCGGGCAGCAAGACCACACAGCTCGCAGCAATGATGAACAACAAAGGCGAAATTATTGCCAACGACGAGAATTTTCAGCGACTTAGTTCTTTGAAGCGAGTTCTTAGCGAATTCCATGTCACCAATGCAAAAGTAACCATCGGTGATGCAGCCAAGCTTGGCCACACCCACCAGAATAAATTCAGCAAGATTTTGCTCGACGCCCCATGTAGCGGCGAAGGGATGATCTACCTGAAAGGTGAGAAGCCGTTGCGATTCTGGAATATAAAGAAGATCAAGGCAATGGTCAAAGTACAGGAACGATTGATATTATCAGCATTTGATGCACTCAAGCCTGGTGGCGAGATGGTGTACTCAACATGCACATTGGAGCCAGATGAAAATGAGGGTGTTGTCACTAGGCTTCTAAGGTTGCGCAAGGATGTAGAGATTCTTGAGATCCCTATCACAGGTGATGCAAAATTTGATGATTATCGATCGTTTGTGACTTCAGGAATTACGAAATGGAGCGGCAATTTCTATGACCGAGAGCTTAGGAAGGCAATCAGGGTTATTCCTGGATCAAGGATGCAGGCATTCTTTATAGTGAAAATAAAGAAGGTCGTATAGCCCTACTTATAAATAGCTAATTAGAACGGCAGGCACCCCGTATCTCCTCCCATGAATACCCGTAACATATAAGTTTCTTGCAGATATCCTTCCCCAACTGTTTGTAAAAATGGGTTGGGATTATAATGAAAGGCCTTTCATTGTCACAATTACACCGACGTACTGGATGAACATACTTGTACTGATGTTTTCCTTTCCCGACATTCCTCTTTCTAGTAAAATCTAATGATTCAAGTAGTCTAATACACTCCTTAGTGCTATTTGGGAGCTTGATATCATTTGGCATAGTTTAAATTTTCGGGAATTTTTACATCCGTGATTCTGACTTTTTCGCCATTCTGGAGAGTTATTTCCCCGTAATCATTCATTCTTTTAGCGAAATATGTAGGTACATCAAAGTACACTAAAAGAGTCTCATATGTCTCCTTTAAAATCTCTTCATTGGAGTATCCAGTTACTACGAAAGCTGGCAGATCGGGTGATGTCGCCCATGTCAGCCCAGTTGTACGATCCGTTTTGAACTCGAGCCTAATACTGTTAGGGATATTTAGTGGGGGTAACTCCATTTTGAGGACACCATATTTAATTGTATCTATTATTTCCGGTATGTCCATCATCTATTTATTGTATCTAGACAACATAAATTTAGCAACAAATTTAACGGATGTCAATACTATAGGGTGTAAACCAATACAGGAGAGTTAAAATAAGACTGCACCCCACCTGTTTAGGCAGAAGCCTGACCGGAAGCTAACTATAATATTCTTAGTCTATTCCGCCTCAACTATCCCGTCGAGGTCTGTCGTTATATCTACCACATAGCTTTTATGAGAATGGAAAAGGGTATGCTTCACAACTAATGGTATAAAAAGGGACAGTCCGTATCTCTGTAAGATCTAAAGGTTTGACTATTCAGATATAAAAAAGAACCCCCAGTCACCAGTACTGGGGGTAGGTTGTGCAATTCTAACAGTTAAATATCTACTTCTCAAGCCTTATAGACTGTAGCAAATTAATAAAGCGCTAAAGAATCCTCTACTCTACATATACACCCCTTTATACCCATTCGACCGAAGATACCCCAAGTGAATCTGATGGCAAAGCCCAGGATATGCTGACTGAAACAGTTCTAGCTTTACTCCATCCTTAAACCGTACTGTAAACAGAGCATAAGGGGACCCAAATGCCCAAAGTTCGCTTCGAAAAATCCAGCCTTTACCACTCCACACTTTCTCATACCACGATAATTCTGACATTGGTAATAATGTTTGGTAGTGCAAAGGATCGACAATCAGATCACCAGGTGATGCTTTGGCAGTAAGTATGCTATCGACTAGCTGCTCCCTTAGCGGATAACCAACCCGAGCGACGTCAACATACACTTCAATCCCATGCTCTCGCTCACAGGGTGCCACATCACAAAAAACAACACCGGCGTACTTATACACCGGTGTCTCTTCGAATCTTAAGCTTGGCCCCTTACCATCCCCACGTACCTCAACCACTCAGCCTAATACCTATTGTAATCCCTACGGCCACCATCTCGGTCGCCATATCCGCCACGGCCTCGACCTCCACGTCTATCTGAGCCACCACGTGACCCACCATATCCGCCTCGGCCTCCGCGATCTCCGCCGCGACCATCTCGGTCACTGCCACTATCGCCACTGCCATCATCTGCTGGACCACGATCTTTGTTGCTCTCGAGGCCCTTCATTGTAAGCTTGATCTTGCCATTATCTTCAACGCCGAGTACAAGCACTTCGACCTGCTCGCCCTCTTTTACGAAGTCGCCTGCGTCGCGTACATACTTGTCTGACATCTCGGATACATGTACCAACCCGGTTACTCCTGGTACTAGCTCTACAAATGCTCCGAAGTCTGCCAATTTCTCTACGAGACCCATGTAGGTTTTCCCTACTTCAGGTACGAATGCAAATGGCTCAACAGCTGCTTTAGCCTTGGCCAGTGATTCTGCATCCATAGCGAAGATGTTTACTGTACCATCCTCTTCAATGTCGATCTCTGCGCCGGTATCTTCACCGATCTTCTTGATATTCTTGCCACCTGGGCCGATCAATTCACCGATCTTGGCTACAGGGATCTTTACCACTTCAACTTTAGGTGCGAATTCAGAAAGCTGCTCTCTAGGAGCTGAGATTGCGCTGTTAATCTGATCAAGAATCTTCAATCGTGCTGCTTTTGAGTCGGCAATTGCTTTCTCAAATACCTCGATTGGGAGACCCTTAGCCTTGGTATCCATCTGCACCGCAGTTACACCATCAACTGTACCTGTTACTTTGAAGTCCATGTAGCCATAGAAGTCTTCTACACCCTGGATATCTACCAGTGTGACGAATTTTTCTGGAGTTTCCTCGTCGAACATAACGCCGACTGCGACACCTGCGACAGGCTTCTTGATAGGTACGCCTGCATCCATCAGGGCAAGTGTCGATCCACATGTTGAGCCCATTGAGCTCGAGCCCTCTTCAGACATGATCTCGCTCATGAGGATAATCGTGTATGGGAACTCTTCCATCGATGGAAGCACTGGGAACAGAGCCTTCTCAGCCAATGCACCATGACCAACCTCACGTCGACCAGGCATATAGTTCACACGCCCGGCTTCACCGAAAACGTAAGGTGCTTCAACATAGTAGTGCATATATCTGCGGCTGTCCTCACCAGTCATGTCGTCAACGATCATCTGACTTCGTGAGCTACCAAGAGTTGCAACTGTTAGCACCTGTGTCATACCTCTTGAGAACAATCCTGTACCATGAGTTCGTGGCAAGAGTCCTACCTGTGTATCGAGTGGTCGGATCTCGTCCAATGCTCGACCATCTACTCGCTTGCCTGTTTCCAAGACAACCTTTCGAGTAAGCTTCTTAGCAAGCTCGAAGTAGGTCTCTGTGACCTGTCGCTTCGAGTACTCGCCAGAGAACTCTTCAAACATCCTCTCCATAAGCTCTTTTGGACCGCCCTTATCATATGCACGATCGGCAAGTAGAGCATCGATCTCTTTGCCATATACTGCCATAGCTTTCTCTACGAGTGCTTCTGGCAAGTCAAATGACTCATATTCAGCCTTCTTAACTTCACCAACCATCTCTACGAACTTGTTCTGTGCCTCAATCCATGGCTTCATCAGCTCCAAACCGTGCTTCATTGCATCGATCATTGTATCTTCAGGTAGCTCATATGCATTTGAGTCGATGTTGGTGAATGTCTCACCATCACCACCTACTACGAGGTTTAATGTTGAGGTTCCGAGGTCATCTCGGTCGGTATTGCTGTTAAATGCTGTAAATTGACCATCAACATATCCAACGCGTACTCCCGAAACTGGCTCATCAATAGGAGCTGGTGAGATCAAGAGTGCTGCAGATACGGCGTTGATGCCCAAGATAAGTGGATCGTACATAGGATCGTAAGAAAGCACCTTTACAATGATGCTTACTTCGTTTCGATAACCCTTAGGAAATCGTGATCGAACCGTGCGGTCGATCATTCTTGCCTTCAGGATCGCGTCATCTGTAGGGAATCTCTCTCGCTTCACAAATCGTGAGCCAGAAATCTTGCCTGCTGCGTACATTTTCTCCATGTACTCAACGCTCATTGGGAAAAAGTCTGCATCTGTCTTGGCCTCGCCAACGTTTACAGTTGCTAAAATTGAAGTATCGCCCATCTTGGCAAATACTGCGGACTGCGACTTTCGTGCTAGCAGCCCTGTCGAGAATGAGCAGTTTACACCCTCAATCTGAAATTCGTATTTCTTCTCGTCAAACATTTAAATAATATTTTGAATAAATTAATCTTTACCGCCCCCGCTAACCTATAACGCGTAGATCACGCACTTTTCATTAACCGAGCAACCAGAGTGTAGCTCACAAAGGCTCATCGTTTAATAAATCCCGCATTATACTTGCTCATTAATTTTACTTGATGAGCCGTGAAATGCCACGCATTATAGGTTGGCGGGTGCATCTTTGGTGGAAGTTATAAAGGGAAGTGTAAAAAAGCCCTTGTTAGAGCTTTAGTTCCTTCGCAATTTTTGTATATCTCTCAGGATCGGATGTCTTAAGATACTCAATAAGCCTTCTGCGCTTACCTACCATCTGAAGCAATCCTCGTCGTGAATGGTTATCTTTCTTGTGATCTTTTAGGTGCTCGCTCAATTTGTTGATCTTCTCGCTCAGGAGCGCAATCTGAACTTCAGGTGAACCAGAGTCACCCTCGTGGAGGGCATACTTAGCAATAATCTGGTTTTTCTCGTCTCTGGTAAGTGACATATTCCTTATAATCTAACATAAATTTCGCACATAGCACAATAGCAGTGCTTTAGATGAGATTTCATCATTGGACAGATTAACGTAGAAAATATACCCTAGAAATCAGCTTTTGTCAATAATTATAGGCTACTCCGGGGGTCCATCGGCTCTCGCTGCCAACAGATAGCTGCTCGCCGACACCCGCGATTATCCCTGTACCTGAGGCACTGCCTCAATCCGCTTCGCACCAAACCGTATCTGGTACAGGTCTTCTACCACTTTCGCGAACCTATCCTTGAATTGACTTGGAGGCATATCCTCAACCACAAATTGCGCATGCGCCGCTGTGCCATCGCCACCAAACACCTTGGCGATCTTCTCGGCTGAGTACTTCTCGGTTGCATTTGATTCAACCACTACACTGAGTCGATCCTTGGTAAATTCATACACTGCGAAAGCAATATCGTATTGGCTCGAGACATTGAAGATGAGGCGCCCCTTGAGCAGTTCCTGAGTCTGAGACACCGTAAGCTCTCCCAGGTCGTTGCTATCCAATATCGACCACACCACACGGTTATCATCATCATTCTCGACATTAAACATCTGCTTTCGATACACATCGAGAAGTGAAGGATCTTTCTGATAGTAGGCTTTCTGCATCAGGTTATTCACATTGATATTTCGACCGGCAGCATCACCAAGTAGCATCCATACATTGAAGTTGGCTCCGCCTTCGGCTATCGCACTCTCTTCAATTACGCCTGTGACAATTGTGCTGAGCACTTCCTGATCTGCTGTATCTTTGACTAATTCATACAATTTGACCGAGTAGCCCGACTCATCAACGCCGATAAACATATCGCCGAGCGAATCAATCCCCTGTGCAAATGAGATTACTTTATTATCTTTGAAAATATAGCCATTCTTCTCGTAAACACGACCCATGTCCTTGAAGCTTGTAATCTTCATGGTCATTGTGAGGTCGTAGTTGCTACCCTCGGTCGAGTACTCCACATTATCAAAATCAAACTGTCCGTCGGTTGGGATGATGAAAAACTTCAGCTTTCCTTCTTTCTCGTCTGGGTCGTATGTAATTTTCTCAATTCCTGTTTTGGAGTAGTCGATGCTAATTACATAGCTTAGAGGCTTCGGGTCGGAGGCGAATGAAACTGAATTTTCCTCGAGCTTCTTCTTAAATTCAGGTCTGATTTCATTAAGATGAATTAGGTCAATCTTGGTATCGAGCTGTTTGGCAAGTTTATCAAGCGCGACGACGAAATATACATGGTCCATTTCGGTTAATTCGTCCACGCAAAGGGCAATTTTCTTGGCTTTCTTTATTTGTGAAATGAATTCTTCACCGCTCATTGTTTGATGGTTTATAGGTAATGTATATGGGACAGTGGATAGTCTATTATAGACTAAAATGAGGGATGAGGGGAGGTGGGAAGGATAGCTCATCAGTCGCCTAAGAGAGAGGGTTGCAATTCATCGATCTAGCTACTACGTCCAAATCTATAGATTCAGTTGAACCTTTACTCACTCGAAATCGTGAAGAACTTATCAAAGAATTCTGTGAGTTTTTCAATTACACTCTCCCGTTTCTTGGTACGCTCACCAGTTGGTGAGAATCGAGAAACCGGAGGTAGAATCCTTGTAATTGAGGTACCTGTTGTTGTCACAGACCCATCGCGAAATGCATTCTTGATAAAAGCATAAGTGGCATCGCGATCCAAGCCCTCGACCTTGATTATGGTTTCGAGTTCTTCAGCCTTCTTACCTTCAACAAATTCCTTCCAATCATCATCAACCACAGAGTGTATATCGAGCGATGAGATAAACTGGTTGATCAGGTCTTTCTTGTTGCGTAGTTCAACACTTGAATCTATTGCTTTATTGATATCAAGAAGCAGCTCCTTGTTTTCAGTATGACCCTCATGATAGATCTTTATCAGACCTAGGATGTAATCGATGTTAATATCCACCTGCTTGATAAGTTCCATCTCAAACAGCAGGTCTTCGTTTACATTCTCCTTTTCGACTTCCACACCTTTACGGAACTCATTATAGATATCGATGTAGGCGCTATGATAATCCTGGATATCTCGTTCGGACAGAATCTCATTGCCTGAAAACTCGTCGAATGTTGTCAGGATATTGCGTACACGTAAAATTGCACCGTACAGCTTTACAAAATCCATTTGATTCTGCTCACCCAAAATTCGCTCTCCGACTGGGAATCGTTCTAAGAGCTCCTTAACTAAGCTCTCGTAGCCTCGAACCTCTTTCTCATCATCTCTATATCCGTGATAGTAGTCGCCATAGGCCTTCAACAGAACAATACCACTAGCTTCCTTGTCACCAAACAGGGCTATCGACTCATTGGTGGCTTTTTCAAGGTTGCGGAAACAGACTATATTCCCAAATGTTTTAACGCTATTTAAGATGCGGTTCGTGCGAGAGTAGGCTTGTAATAATCCGTGTAAACGCAGATTTTTATCTACCCAAAGAGTATTAAGTGTGGTGGCATCAAAGCCGGTAAGGAACATATTGACTACGATCAATAGATCGATTTCACGATCTTTGACTCGTTTGCTCACATCCTTGTAGTAGTTCTGGAATTTGTCAGACGAGGTATCAAAGGAGGTGCCGAACATTCGATTGTAGTCGACAATTGCGTTATCCAGGAAATCTCGAGAGTTTGCATCGAGTCCTGCTGTATCCTCTGAGTTCTCATCAATCATGCCATCAGCATCCTCATCATTCACTCCGAAGCTGTAGATGGTTGCAATTTTTAGCTGTTTGTCGCTAGGTAGGTCAGCGAGCTGCTTTTTAAATTCAGCATAATACTTCTTAGCCACATCTATGGAAGAAACTGCGAAGATCGAATTAAAGCCGGCCAATCTGCGATCTTTGACCTTATAACTGCTATTTCTTTTAGTTTTCTGGTCAAAGTGCTCGCGAATATAAGTGACAATATTTGCAATACGCTCTGGAGCTGAAAGTACTGCTTCTCGATCAATATCGCTGACTTTCTTATCTTCAATGTCTTCTGCCTCCTTGATAGTTGATATATAGTCAACTTTGAATGGCAGGACATTTTTGTCAGCAATAGCGTCAACAATAGTATATGTGTGAAGCTTCTCCCCAAAAGCCTGCTCTGTGGTCCTAAGATCTGGACGTCCGCCTGAAGATGCATTAATCGCAAAAATCGGTGTCCCTGTAAAACCGAAGATGTGATAATTGTTAAATGCTTTTGTAATAGCAGCATGCATCTCGCCAAATTGAGAGCGATGGCATTCATCAAAGATCAGCACTACATGCCCATTAAAAATGGTGTGCCCTTCGTTTCGGCTAATAAAGCGATCAAGCTTCTGAATTGTTGTGACGATTATTCGAGCGTTCGGATCGCTAAGCTGTCTGGTGAGAATAGCCGTACTGGTATTACTATTCACAGCGCCCTTTTCAAACTTGTCATACTCCTGCATTGTCTGGATATCCAGATCTTTACGATCTACTACAAAAACAACCTTATCTACATCAGCCATTTTGCTTACCAATTGAGCAGTTTTGAAACTGGTTAATGTCTTACCAGATCCGGTTGTATGCCAGATATAGCCGCCGGCCTCCACACCGCCGGTCTTCTTATAGTTAGTACTTACTTCGACACGGTTTATGATTCTCTCAGTAGCCACAATCTGGTAAGGGCGCATAACGAGAAGAAGGCGATCGGTGGTAAAGATACAGTATCGGGTGAGGATATTGAGAATCGTATGTTTGGCAAAAAATGTTTTCGCAAAATCCTCTAGATCAGTAATCGGCCTATTTGTTGCATCTGCCCACCAGCTGGTAAATTCAAAGCTATTACTGGTCCGTTTACCTCGCTTAACTGATCCTTCACCATTTTCCTTGATATGAGTAGCACGGGTTGTGTTGCTGTAATACTTGGTATGGGTGCCATTTGATATTACAAATATCTGTACATATTCAAAAAGGCCAGAGGCGGCCCAGAAGCTTTCACGATCATAGCGATTGATCTGATTAAAAGCCTCCTGTATTGGAACTCCGCGACGTTTAAGCTCGATATGAACCAGTGGGAGACCATTGACCAGAATCGTGACGTCGTAACGGTTAGAACGGAGGCCATCATCAGTTGCATACTGATTGATGACCTGGAGATTGTTATCGTGGATAGTATCTTTTTTGAGTAGGTAGATGTTCTTGGTCGAGCCATCATCACGAGTAAGATTCTTAATGTAATCTTCCTGGATTGTGACTGTTTTCTCTACAATGCTCTGATTAGGGTTGGCGAGAGCGCTTGTGAAAAATCTATCCCACTCAGCATCTGTGAAAGTATATTCGTTCAGCTTTTCGAGTTGGTGCCGCAGGTTGGCAAGCAGATCTGCCTCAGTCCTAATTGAGATATACTCATATGCTTGTGATTGTAGCTGCTGGATAAATGCTCGTTCTAGCTCCGCCTCACTTTGATATCCTGCATCTCTCAGCATGTTGGCTTCACGAGTATATTCGGACACCACCGTGCTTTCTGCACTTTGGGTAACCATGTTGTATCTCTTGTTATTCATATTTTTCGTTATTTTCGCTATCCATACGACGGCGGCGCTCATCAAGGGTTTCGTCTTCGTACATCCAGTATAAAGTACCTGCTACAGGTCCAAATCCTAGTAATTGTTCTGCTGATTTAGAAAGGCTTGTTTCGATTCCTTTCAATTCGATCTTGTTCTTCCCAAGCACCTTCGCCTTTATATTACCATCGCGGGAAAAATAGATCTCTGTACCAACAGCTATACCGTATTTTTTGAAATCAAAGCGGGAACGGTTCCTTTTCTTTTGAGCGATTTCTTTTTGCTGGGCGGGGGTCGCAATGCTTGCATAGATTCCAATTTCTCTCACCTGTATCCTTTGCAAAGCTACAACTGCACGTTCTGGATCCATCTTGAAGAACTCTCGTCTGTCTCGTACACGCTTATCACCGAAGATCTCGTGCATCCATTGTTCATCCTTCTTTGCATTCTCTACTTCACAAGCGTAATAAATCTCAAAAGGCAGAGGCATGCTAGTGGTGTCAAGCTGACGTAATCTGTCCTCAAGAATGCCATGAGTAAATCCAATTTTGATATATCCAGGCATCGCCTCGTTTGTTAATATGTAAATAATCTCGTTACGATCAGACATATTCTTTGAATGTTAGTAGTTTATCTCGATAGTATTCATACTGTTGTCGTCGGGCTTTGAGTTCGGCAGGGAGTCCGATGGTGATGTCGTTCACGAGGGCGTCGAATTTGTCTAGGATGGCTACTATGTCTTTTTGCTCAGAGATCTCAGGAATTGGAACTCTGATTTTCTTTAATGCATTTGCGTTAAATTGTGGTTGTCCACCTGCAGAAGCGAGATTGTTAACTTGATTCCAATATTCTCTTGTTTTTGTAAAGTGCCAATAAAACTGATTCAATATTTTTGAATTATCGAGATCGATCTTAATCAAGAATGATGCGTAGATAGAGGGTTGCTCAGCTTTTACTAGAAGGGTCTTACCAAAGGTCGCACCAGTTCTCGCCATTAGTAAATCATTTTCTGTTAAAAGATAGTCCTTGTTACGGTCTGTAATATCTACATACTTAATATCCTGATCTCTTATGTGTCCATTATCTCCGATATCTGTAATGCGTATGAATCTTGCACTCCCAGAATCTTTTGCTTTCTCCGTAAACCCGTATTTAAATTGCCCTAATTCACTCAATGTGACCCACCTCAAATACTTATCAAATCCAATCAACCTTGAACGGTAGTACTCATACTGCTTCTTCCTTGCCTCCAGCTCTGCCTCCAGCTCTGCCTCCAGCTCTGTAAAATTATCTAGGATTTTGACAATTTCTTCCTGGACTTCGAGAGGAGGGATGGGGATTTTGAATTTCCTAAAGCCGTTCATATCAACAGAGGCGAAACTTGATGTAGTAACATTATTCCTGCACCATTCATCAAGTACATAGCAATAGTAATGTGCAAACTTCATGTCTAGTTGATCTACATACTCCGATTTAAGACTAAGAGAAGTGAACCTCTGATTCGAAAGATGTTTAACAGTGATCAGTGCATGCTCACCAATCGTAGCCGAAGTTGCGACTAGGATTGAATGAGCTGGAAAAAGTTTGCCCCCTTTCACAGCAATTTCTGCGATGTGCTGTATAGAGTCATTAAGAATGCGCCCATTCGCTCGAATATCTTCCATGCGAAACCAAGGTATTGCCCCATCTTTCCAATATTCTGGTTTGGATTTCGATGGGGTATACCCATTTTTCATCGAAAAGATTTCAGCTAATTCTTTAAACTCTACCCCCTCAGGACAGAGCTCTTCGATAAGTTTTTCAATTCTGCTTTTATCCTTTGACATAACACTTTTTACTCCTCATAACTATCACTATCTTTAAAGTACACGAATTCGTGTACTTTAAAATCCGGGTTGTTTAGTTGTTCCCAGAAACCCAGAAAATGGATCGTGCATTTTTCCCATACTATTCCCCCCCTTCAATATCAGAAACAATCTCATCTATTGCCTTTCGCAGCTCACTCTGCCTAGCAACTATCTGGCTGATTTTGCTATTTAGCTCGGTGATATCTATCACTTCACGAGTATCCTCGGCTACAACATAGCTAGATACAGCAATTTTGTAGCCATTCTCAGCAATATCTTTGTTGTCTACCAGCTTAGAAAAATAATCAACATCTGTGCGGTTTTTAAAAGCATCGAGGATCTTCTTGCGATTAGCTTCTGTCAGCTTATTCTTGTTGCCATTCCTGACAAACTCCTTTGAGGCGTCGATAAAGATAGTCTTATTGTCTTGCTTACTCTTCTTTAGCACTATGACACAGGTAGCAATTGTGGTGCCAAAAAATAGATCTGGAGGTAATTGGATAACTGCGTCTACATAGTTGTTATCGATGAGATATTTTCTAATTTTTTGCTCTGCTCCCCCGCGATATAAGACTCCTGGGAATTCAACAATAGCTGCTGTCCCACTAGTAGAGAGCCAGGAAAGCATATGCATTGTAAATGCTAAGTCTGCCTTGCTCTTCGGTGCTAATACACCTGCAGGTGAGAAACGAGAGTCATTGATAAGAAGTGGGTTAGCGTCTCCTTCCCATTTAATAGAATAGGGCGGATTGGAGACTATTGCATCGAATGGTTCATCATCCCAATGCTTAGGATCTTTCAGTGTGTCACCAAGAGCGACATCAAAATTGTTGTAGTTAATGTCGTGTAAGAACATATTTATGCGACATAAGTTGTAAGTGGTGAGATTGATCTCTTGACCAAAAAAACCCTGCCGCACATTCTCTCTTCCCAAAACCTTGGCAAATTTAAGCAGAAGCGAGCCGGAACCGCAGGCTGGATCGTAAACTTTGTTGACCTCTTTCTTGCCCACAGTAGTTATTTCAGCCAATAGTTCGCTTACCTCTTGAGGGGTGTAGAATTCACCTCCAGATTTACCTGCGTTGGAGGCGTACATCATCATTAGATACTCATAGGCGTCACCAAATGCATCGATAGTATTATCAGCATAGTTACCAAGCTGGAGATTGCCTACGGCTTCCAAGAGCTTAACCAACTTCTGATTACGTTTCTCAACTGTATTACCCAGCTTGTTGGAGTTAACATCCAGATCATCAAACAAACCCTTTAGATCATCCTCACTAACAGCTCCCTTTGCGGAGTTTTCGATATTGTTGAATACTCTCGATAGAGTTTCGTTGAGATTAGAATCATTTCTGGCATTTCTGCACACATTTACAAAGAGCTCGCTAGGCAGTATATAGAAACCCTTCTCCGTAATTGTATCGGCCCTGCCAAACTCTGCCTCTTCATCTGACAATTTTGCATAATCAAAATCTTCTTTACTAGATCTCCGTTCATCGGAGTTGATATAGTTTGTTAGATTCTCGCTGATGAACCGGTAGAAAAGGATACCTAGCACATATGACTTGAAATCCCACCCATCGACACTACCACGCAAATCATTGGCAATCTGCCAGATCGCTCTATGCAACTCTGCTCGTTCTTGCTCTTTGGTAGTGTCTGTTTTGTGGTTGCTCGCCATATATCCCCTTATTATGGATTAGATCCCGCATCAGCGGTAAAGTCTACAAGCGATTATATAGCCTCAGCGGGAGCTTGGACAGCAAATATATGATCGCCATATGAATTGCCAATGTAACTAACTGTTCTCTAATTCTTATTCACCTTGAAACAATAAATCACATCCCCCTCTTTCACATCATCCGACTTCGGATCGATGCCAGCACCAAAATCCGCACCCTTAGGTGCCTCATTCACAGCATTCTTACCCTGCCTCAACGATACAATCTTCCCCTCAACAATAATATCGTCGCCACGGACAACATAGCAGCGCTCACCACGCTTGATTAGTCCCTTAGTTACACGACCACCAAGGATCTGTGAGCCATCAGTCAATGTGAAAATCTGGCGAATCTCGGCTTCACCAAGCTCCTCTTCGGATTCTTTTGGTGTAGCCATTGATGTCAACGCATCGGTAATCTCTTCCAGCAGCTTATACACGATGTCATATGTGCGGACGAGCACCTTGCTTTTCTTAGCTTCTGCCTCTGCGCGGGTATCAACCTGCACCTCAAAACCAAGCACAATTGCTTTGGTCACGGCGGCTTTCTCGATGTCGCTTTGAGTAATATCTCCAACGCCTGCTAGCACAATATTTACGCTATATCCTTCAATATCGACTGATAGAAGGTTGGATCGGACTGCCTCGAGAGCACCCTCTGAACCGCATTTCAGTAGCACATTTAGCTTGCCACCCTCTTCTTCATTCTCAGTAGTTGTGGCTGCACCAAACATCTGCGAGAGGAGCACTGCTGCCTCATCATCGGCCTCGCCACCTTCAGCCTGCACTACTGCTTCTTCTTCGGCAACAATCTTCCTGTTCGAGGCGACAATCTCTTTTGCCACTTTTGCGTCATTATCAGCTACTATGAAAATCTCTGAACCGAGCGATACCAGATTGGATAGGCCGAGGATCTTACCTCCTGAGCCTGTGTTAAGTGCATCAACATTATCACCCTCCTCAGAGAGGAAGCCCTTGATACGTTCTACTACAGTGTTGCCATCTTTCTCATATGCGACGAATTTCCCTGTTGAAGCATCTCCTTGAAGCATAACTACTGTTGAGACATTGCCCTTCGACACATCTTTGATTGATTCCAATACGAAAGCCTTGCCAATAGCTCCTGTTGGAAGCTCGGCTCGGTCGATATAGTTGTGCACATCAATTACAAGGCTGATTGTGTCGAGAAGTGTGTCTATTCCAGTTCCATCTTTTGCAGATACCTCTACAACAGGCACATCTCCACCCATTCCTTCTACCATGATCCCTTTAACGCTTAGTTCGCGCTTGATCTTGTCCAGATTGATATCAGGAAGGTCGACTTTGGTGATTACAACGATCGGGTGAGATTTTGATGCTTTGATAATTTCGATCGACTCTTCAGTTTGTGGCTTGAGACCATCATCTGCAGCTACGATCAGCAACACTACATCGGCGATCTGACCACCTCGAGAGCGCATCAAGTCGAATGCCTCGTGGCCTGGGGTATCGATGAATGTAATCTGCTTATTTGCGCCGTTTTCATCTTTCTGATTGATTGCTACGGTAAATACCGACACTTTCTGTGTGATGCCGCCGGCTTCACCAGCCTGTACATTGCTTTCGCGGATTTTGTCGAGAAGAGAGGTCTTACCATGGTCAACATGGCCCAGAATTGTAACAATCGGGATTCGAACTTCTTTAACTTCTGCTGTTTTCTTTGCTTTGGCCACTGCTGTCTTAGTTCAACTTAACTTTTTCCCCTTGCACCCTTACCGACAGCTTCCCCTCAACCGGCTGTAGTTTCTCCCTGCTCAGATATTTCTCAACTTCTACACGCAGATTCTCTTTCTCTTCTTTGTGGATCTTCCTCTTAAAAGCCCGCTCCAGATGGTTTTTGTCGAGCGCAAGGTTAAAAACATCGATGTCTTTCTTCATACTTGCACCTCGGCCGCGCACCTTTCCGGTTGTGTCGAGCATTACCGTACCATTATCCACAATCCGCATCAACTCACTTTTCGGAGCCTTCTCGCGCGTAACGATACAGGTTCTCATCGGAACGTGGTCCTTTTTCACGTAGTAGCTCCGTTAAGTTTATCCGCCTTCTTAGTTCAAAGCCTTGTTGATCTTCTCTGCTGTTGCCTTACCAATTCCATCAAGCTCCATTAACTGCTCAACGCTCCAACCCTTAACATCATCTGCTGTCTTTCCAGCCTTTTCTAATTTCTTAACGAGTGCTGCGTCCAAAGCTGACCCATCTGTAGTTGCGCTATCATCAGCGACTGCATCATCTGCTGCTGCAGAATCATCGGTTTTCACTTCACCCTTTGGCCTTCGCTCTAGTTTCCCGTCGGGGCCCTGGATATCGATCTTCATACCGGTCAATTTGGCTGCAAGCCTTACATTCTGACCATCTTTACCGATTGCCAGTGAGAGCTGATCCTCTTCAACCTTTACAATTGCCAGGTCGCCATTGATTTCGACTGAGATCACCTGTGCTGGGCTAAGTGCCTTCTCTACAAATTCAGAAAGCTCTTCGCGCCACTCGATGATATCGATCTTCTCATCACCAAGTTCGGCCATAACGTTAGCGATTCTTACACCTCGCTGACCTACACATGAACCGATTGGATCAACACCTTCCTGGTGTGATGTGACAGCCATCTTGCTCCTTGAGCCTGCTTCACGTGCACATGCTTTAACTTCAACAACGCCAGATTCAATTTCAGGAACCTCCATCTT
Source organism: Candidatus Dojkabacteria bacterium (assembly GCA_030583845.1). Classification (NCBI taxonomy): domain Bacteria; species Candidatus Dojkabacteria bacterium. The sequence goes on along the minus strand of CP129478.1, from coordinate 590,079 downwards.
GAAAAGCTCAATCAGGAAGTTAGGGGCACTCCTTGACACAATCAATGTCTTCCCTTTTGGTGTATCTGCAATATCTTTGAGCAATACCTTGTATCTCTCACCGATTCTGTAAAATTCGCTAGAGATCTGCTCTTCTGGTGGCATGAATGCCATCGCTTTGCCGATTTCAAAAACTGCGTCGCCATACTGCATTCGCTGCATCATGGCAGCGAATACTTCGCCAACCTTGCCGCTATATTCTGCAAGCACTGCCTCTTTCTCAGAGTCACGTACTTTCTGCATGATAACCTGCTTGGCTGTCTGGGCTGCGATTCGGCCGAAGTCTTCTACCTCCTGCTCGATCTCAACCGAGTCACCAATCTCGAGTGAATCCTCGATTGCTTTTGCCTGCTTGAGCGAGATCTGTGTGAACTCATCTTCAACTTTGGCCACAACCTCTTTGTTGGCGATCACCTTAAATTTCCCATCGTCGCGGTCTAATTCAACTCTGACGCTCTCTTCTGTTCCACCGTACTCCTTGCGGTATGCAGCGGCGACAGCAGCCTCAAGAGCCTGAAATACCTCTTCAGGGTCGATGCCTCGCTCTGATGCGATCTGATTTATTGCAGCTAAGAATTCTGATACTAAAGCCATTTTTAATGAAATGTAAAATTTATTTCTGTCGGAATTATGATAACAGATTTATGTAAACCGCGTGGTTAAGAGTGTGAAGTTACCCTCAACTCTCAATCAACAGGTCACAAATCATCGGGGTAAAAAAAAGGTGAGCCTAAACTCACCTTCCCTACATAACTTCCGAGATTATTGTAGCACGCAAACAGCGCTATGTCCATAACACGACGATTCCCTACCTCACGAGCTATGCCTTTTTAAAACATAGTACGTTGACTTGCCTACACCCACAGAGCTAATCATCTCTAAATCTACTAACCTCTTAAAATCCATTATTCTCGTCGCCCTTGCTCTATCCGTAATACCCTCGTACTCTCTCATCGTTATAGAGCCATGCTCTTTAATATACTCTAGTATCTTTTTGTGATGAGACTCAATTCTCTCCTCATATTGTGGCAATTGCGACTTCACACGATTCAATTCATCAATGATTCCAATCGCGAAATATTCCAACCATTCTGTAAAATTGATATTCTCAGCAATTTCGTAGTAGTTACCGAAAACCCCAACATTCTTAAAATAGTTTGTAACATTCTTGTTATAGTAATTCTCAAAGCTGAACAGTGGAAAAGTGTTAATACCTAGCTCTGCTAGCAACATTTTTGTGACCAACCGAGTAGTCCGGCCATTACCGTCCATAAACGGATGAATTATCACTGCCTGTTTATGAAATAGCCCTGCAATAATTAGAGGGTCAACTCGTTTTTTACTTTCATTTATAAATACAATTAATTCATTCATCAAAGGCTCTACATCTTTGGCATCAGGAGGCAAATAGATTGTCTCACCTTTTACTGGATCATTTACAAACACAGGCTCAGTTCTGTATTTACCGTTGTATGGCTGACTTATTAGGTCATTCATCACAACACTTTGAATCTTGCAGATGTACACGTTGGATAGATCAGATACTTTTGCGGACCTAATATCCTCATCGAGCATTAAAATTGCTTTGTTGTAATTCAGAATTTCTCGCTCGGTATCCCGCAAATTCTCTGGCCTAGATTTGATGATCTTCTTTACGTCGGTGAGGGGCAACGGATTACCTTCTATTTGAGTTGAGGAATGAGCCGACAATACACGTGCGTCTCGCTCCATATCCGTCAGAACGGTACTTGAAAGCACTTTACTGTTAAGCTCACCGATAATCTTACCGATCTCGCGCATATTGGTGGCAAGAGCGTCAGTTATCGTATACCTAGGTGAAAACATAGTCGTATTATAGTCGTATTATAGTCGTAAGTCAAGAGGCTACTCCGGCGTCCAATAGCCCGACCCCGAATCTACGAATATAAACACACCCACATCATCAGGCACAATAAAATTCGCGCCATAAATATCCCCATCCACCTCTAATACAAATGTATCGTACTTACCCTTGCCCTGACTCCAGATCGCTCCAACCCTTGCATTTACACCTGTCTGCTCATTTATCGTGGCTAACAATGTCTGGATGCTGTACTGGCTGTTGCTACCCTTGAGCGCGATTAGATTCCAACCCGGCTTTAGATATGTATCGACCGGGTCTACATATGTAGAGCCTCTAAACTGCAAAGTGGCCTCTTGCTGAACCACAATGTAGACCGCGTCGTTAGGCACGAATGCGAAATCATCGGAATATGCCTGATCTCCGCGCTGGTTGTATACATTCCATCCAGGAGCAGCTCCAAAGTTGCGATATGTACCAACTGAGGTGGCATATCCTCCAGCTGCTGCAATTTGGTCAACTATCTTGGCCGCGGTATCAAAATCCTCTGTATAAAGAGGCATTGAGACGATATTGATACCTGGCACTAGCTCCATCTGGGTCACACCACCGACCTTTGTGATTTCAACATTAGAGAGACCTTTTGGCACATATGGCTCATCGTCGTCATGCTTGCCGTTGCCATTCAGATCTTGGAAGAGCGGGATGCTTTTCGCACCCTTTTCATAGTTTGCGATCATGCCGTTTGAGAATTCAAAATTGTCTGACTTCAATTCATACTCGCTTTCAGCTGGGATATCGACGGTCATTACATTGTCAGATACACCTAATACTTCCTCTGTTGCTACCTTGGCACCTAGTACATTGCCTCCGCTACTATCTTGCACAGTCAGGTCTGAGTAATATCTCGCATTTCCACAAATCCCATCAGGACAATTTGCGTTTGAGCCACTCCAGCATGCTGCGTCACCATTCGGACCGGTTGACTCACTACCATCGCACTCAAAATCGGCCGGAGTAGCTACCGCACCACCCGTGTCACTTGGAATATCACTGCCCGTATACTCACCCTGACCGATAGCAGGTAATGTCACGCCTTCATTTTTCAAATATAGTTCGGCATTATCCCAATACACGTCGACTGTTCGATATGGGTATTGGTTGTTGCCTGCGGTAAATACAGTGATGAACTCCGAGCGTGTCGAGGTCTCAACTGTGAGGGCTACAAATTCACCTGACGCTCCTCCATTTGGAAAATCTTTCCATTCCGACCAGATTATATTGCTGCTAAATGGATCAATACCACCAGTCGGGTCTATGCCGATGCGACCTTTTGTATTATGTATCATCAGCATACCGGACTCGCGCTCGTCTGGGGTGAGCTCGGTGAATGCTCCACCTTTCGCGCGGAACTCTACAATATTTGTACCTCCCTGACCTAGATGTATTCTCTGATAGATACCAGCGTGCTGTGTGCTGTAGGTCGCGAAATGCTTAGAGACTGTGCCACCTTGACCTTCAGTAGGCTTAAATTCTGGAGCGCGACAAAATTCTGGGCCGCTGCGGCATTCAAAAATCCCACAGGTACCATGACACTGATGCTCATACCATGGATGCCAATAGTTTGGCGTCTCCAACTCACTTCTTCCTTGCTGGGTGAAGCCCTCTTCAAATGTTCCATTCATCATGCCTGCCTCGGCGACAGCCTTGCTGTCATGCATTGAGCTGGTACATGCCTTGCCAAGACATGGGTCTTGACCGTTCATCGAGGATCCGTAGCTACCACTCGCACCAGTAGTTGCGGTGTAGCCGCTTACTCCAACTGAGCCGGAGTATGGTCGTGACCCACTAGACGAGCCAGAGTAGCCACTCAATTCTACTCGTGCGCCTACCGAGCCCTCTTGCGGCACTCTGAATGAGCCAATCGTACAGTTTGCGATCATCTGCTTGATAAGGTCTGGGTTATTGTGGAGCTCGCTATGATATGAAAATGCACCATCTGAGTTTGCACCGAGACTATTAAATAGCAATACCGCTTCTACTTCTTCCATCGCTTCTAGCTCTGCTATAGCAGTAGCCAATGTATCGAGGCCGTGCGAGGTGTTGATCCGGCCGAGCTCGGTCACCATAACCTGCTTGGTAGAGCCACCTGGCAGGCTTGCGATGAAATTTCGTACATCTTGTGGAACATTATCGGCTCCACGCTCGTGGATATAGTCATTCACGGCCCAGGCGTAAAGGCTGTCTACAACATCCGCGAAGCCCGAGTGATTCATCATGAGTCGCACATACGAGGTAGCGGTATAGTTTGGATGCGGGTTGGGATCATCGCAATCTGAGCAGCCTGGCCACTGGCCATCGCCGGAGATATAGAGGTCAAGATTAGGGCTGATTGCTTTAATACCAGCATCGTCTGGGTTCTTCGAGAGATAGCCCGAGTTTTCAAGCACTCTGATTGTGTCATGTACAAAAGCCGCTTCCTGATTAGGGTCGATATACTCGGCGTTATTTGGCTCGTTATGACCAACATGGACGAAGATACCGTTCTGTGGCAGCCTGCCAGACGACTTTAGCGCTTCATACGCCTCAACTATACGATTACCATACTCACTGCCGTTCTGGATCTGACAATTTCCTTTGTAACAGATCCTTAAGAGCATCGACATCCCCAGCTGATCAGCTTTTACCACAGTATTGGCGTATGCCTCCATACCACCAAGGTCAGTTATTATTGCTTCACCCCACCTCATGCCTAAGCTGCTTGCTTTGCCAAGAACATCACCATTTACCTCATAAGGGACCGCAAAATTTTCGCCAATTTTCTTGCACATATTGGCTGAGGTGGAAGAGGCTGGAATCACACCTGCTGAGTCAGGGCGAACAGGGTTATTGGCATAGTTACCGGTGTTTCCAGATCCACTGTTACCACTCCCGCTCGAGCTAGCTGGAGTACCATTTGGTTTATTTATAGTCACAGAAGGCTTCAGACTCTCCCTGTTTGTACACTCTACAGTGCCATCATACGCATGTACTGTGTACTTCTTCCCGTAGGAGATGCCGAGCTGCTCATAGTATATGTATCCACCATTTTTTATTACCAGATCTGTGCCAGTCGCAGGATCTTTTAAGAATTCACCAGTCTGAGAATCTTGCAGCTTGAGCGTGACACTTTCTGGCTTATGGTACTGGGTAGAGGTGGTATGCTTCACCAAACCGACTTTAAATCGCTTCTCATTTGAAGGGCACACAGTTGTGTCTAGTTCTTCGGTCCAATGTATCTTATCGTTGCACTGTATACGGATGCCGGCATATTGTGTACCGGTCACACATGAGTTCGCTGCATTTACTTTGCCCACTAGCGACTCATTCACCGTAGAAGCCCCATATGCCAAAATATCGCCACTTTCCTCACCGACCACCAGGTCGGCTACAGGCTTATTCCAAAATGAAGCAGTCATATACTCGGTCTCTTCACCATCAGAGGAGATTACCTTAATATTTTGCAGGTAGTTTTTGCCTGCGCGGTTTTCGTCATAAGAGATAGAGTATGCTCCATCGCCATTTGTAATCGCGGCGAGCCTACCTAGGTTCACTGTCTCCATTTCATCAACTACGACCAACGCTGATTCAACACCAAGCTCATCTCGATTCACAACTCGGCCATATAGACGATCCAATTGTGGAAGCTCCTCTGTAATAGTAGTAGTGCTACCATCCGCTGTGACCAGACCCGTCCTCAGAAGCTTCGATGCAGCTGTATTTGCCCAGGCTATTTCATAGTTGGCGCCTGCTTCAAGATTATTGATATTTGCGTAAAGAAATCTCTCGCTGCTATGCCGCTCGGAGAAGCAAGGGGTAACCGATTCTTCGACACATTGAGATAGTGCATCGCCATTTAGTATCGGAATTGCTTCGCCTGTTAGGAGCTCTTTATCTGGATCAATAATTGCAATAGCAGTTAGGTTGCGATCTGTGGCATTGGCGACATACACCTCCTCGATTCCGCTTTTCTGCAAAAGAATGACCGCTAACAACACTAAAAGCGGCAGTAAAATAACAAGCGCCACATACAACAGTTTCCGTGGCCTAGAACTTTTTACACTATTCATAGGAATATACTACCCAGTTATCAATTTCGCTGCAACTCGCCCCACAGTTTTTTCTCCTTGCGCGATAGCTTCTTAGGAATTATCACGTTGGCTTTGACATACTGATCACCTCTATCGGTCCGCCCAGGGATTGTGGCTCCCTTATCCTTAATCCTGAATATTGCGCCAGGCTGGGTTCCTGCTGGAATCTTTAATTTCACCTCACCATCAACAGTGGGCACAGAGATCTCACCACCAAGAGTTGCAGTAACCACATCTAGATCTTGTGTTACATATATATCATTGCCCCGACGCTCAAAAATCTCGTGAGACTCAACCGCTATCTCAATATATAGGTCACCGGCAGCTGCACCTCTTCTTCCTGCACCACCGCTTCCTGTAAAGCGCAATACCATCCCGTCATATGCACCAGCTGGCACATTTATCTTTATCTCTTTCTTCACCCTCTTTACCCCATCACCACCACACTCTGAGCACTTCTCCTCGGGTACTTGGCCGGCACCATGACACTCTGGACACTCGCTTACAAATGACATTGCGCCAAAGAAGCTATTTTGCACGCGCTGCACCCTACCTGAGCCACCACATGTCTTACAGCCTTTGGTTTTGCCAGTTTTGCTGCCGCTTCCAGCGCATTTTTCGCACTCTACATTTTTACTTACTTCGATCTCATACTCCCCACCTTTGATAGCATCCATGAATCCCAGCTTGATTCTGTATCGAAGGTCTTCTCCATTGAAGCTTCTCTCCTGTCTGGCTCCACCACCGAAGTTAAACCCACCAACATTTGCGCCACCGAAGAACTGCCCAAATATATCTCCTAGATCGCCCATATCAAACGTAGCCCCGCCATATCCGCCATCACCATATCCTCCACCAAAACCTGAAAAACCATCTGTGGCAGCATGGCCGTACTGGTCGTACGCTTTTCGCTTATTATCGTCAGAAAGCACCTCATATGCTTCACTCACCTCCTTAAATTTCTCCTCCGCCTCTGGAGCCTTATTGTGATCGGGGTGATACTCTTTCGCCAGCTTACGAAAAGCCTTTTTAATATCTCGCTCGGTTGCCTCCTTGGGCACACCTAAAATTTCATAGTAATCACGTTTGCTCATAGCATGGAAATTTTAGCAGACGATTAACCAGATTGCTAGTCCTGTAGCGCATTTATTTGCATGCAGATTTAACCGGACATTAAGAAATAGTTGAAATAGCCGAACCGAATCCATTATAGTATTTACCAGCAAGGGCCGATAACATTTAATTACTGTCGTCCCAGCAATCATGAAATGACCGACCAGTGGAATGTAAAAAAGGAGAAACGTGTCCAGCAAGGCATCGCTAAGGTGCTTCGTGTAGGCATCTCTATATTCTTAGCGGTGGGAGGCATCTTTATATTAATGACACAGCTCATCCCCCTAACCGAGTCGTTTGTCAAAGGGAAGCTGCTTCAAGCCCAGAACAAAGAGCTAATTAGTCCGGTGCCAGGAGCATATAAGCGAGAGATTGAGGGTGAGTTCGCGTATTGGGATCCATCAGTGAGCTATTTTGAAAATCTGATCCAGGAGGCTCAGGTGCTTGGGGCATCTGCTCAAAGCACTATTGATCCAGAAACAAACCGCTTTCGTGAGATTGTAATTGATGAAAGCTACGCAAAACCGATGGCCATTACCATCGCATCGCTTCAGATAAACTCGATCAATGTTGCACCAAATGTAGAAAGCTATGACGAGAATATATATAATCGAGTGTTGAAAAATGGTGTAGCTCATTTCAAAGGGACTTCTCTACCGGGCGATGGCGGAAATGCCTTCATCTACGGGCATAGCGCTGTAGAATCATACTTTAGCGCTCACGAGGAGAACCCAGAGACGATATTTACACGACTTGAAGACATTGAGCTTGGTGACTCAGTGGACATCAGTAAAGATGGCAAGACTTACACATATGTAGTGAGAAAAAAGAAGATAGTTGATCCGAATGATTTCTCAATACTAGAAGTGCAAGGACGAAAAGAAACTGTAACATTGATGACTTGCCACCCAGCTGGCATCGGAACGAACAGATTAATTGTGACCGCTGAACGAATAGAAAATGAATAAGCAGAAATGGATAATTATTGGTGCAGTCGCCCTCACTGTCATTGTAGGGATATTGCTGATTGTCTCATTCATTAATAGTGGTGGTGACAACAACAGCAACAATGACAATAATGATGATGACAATAACAATAACAACTCTGCAGTTGTCCTCGAGTATTGGGGCTTATGGGAGTCGGAAGAGGTGATGCAGCCCCTGATCGACGAGTACCAAGATGAAAATCCGAATGTCACCATAAAGTACACTCAGAAATCGTTCACCCAATATGAAGAGAACGTGTACACCAGGATCGAGCAGGGCTCTATTGAAGGCACACCTGCGCCTGACATATTCAGGATGAACAACACATGGCTGCCGAAATTCCAAAAATACCTCTCACCAGTGCCTGAGGCAGTGTACTCATCAGCAGAATACTCTGACACCTTCTACCCCACTGCCAAGGCTGATCTCACCGGTACCAACCAGAACCTGTATGCAATCCCTCTCGAGATAGATGGACTAGCACTTTTCTATAACAAGGAGATCTTAGCATCAGCAGGAGTTGATGCACCTCCAACAGATTGGGATTCTTTGATCGAGCTATCTAAGGAGTTAACGGTACGCGATGGATCTGGGCAGATTACTCAGGCGGGCATATCGATGGGTAGCGCAGATAATGTAGTGCATTCAGCCGATATTCTCTCACTGCTCATGCTACAGAATGGCGCCGAGATAAACCAGAACTTCAATACAGAGGTAGACCTCGACTCAGATCGAGCTGTCAGTGCGATGAACTTCTATGTCGACTTCTTGGCCGAGCACCAGACATGGTCTGCAGATTTGCCAAATGATCTAGAGATGTTCTACTCTGGCAAGCTGGCGATGATGTTCGGGCCAAGCTGGAGGGCTTTCGACATTTTGAACGCCAATCCACGGCTAGAATTTGGCATAGCCACGACACCAATAATTGTTGACGAAGAGCTCTATTACTCAATGTATTGGGCAGAGGCCGTATCAGCCAAGAGCGACAACCAGGCAGAGGCGTGGAAATTTATTGGCTGGCTGAGCGAGCAGGCACAGCTAAAGAAATTTTACTCCAACTCTTCCGAGGTAAGAGCATTTGGTGAGCCGTACTCTAGAGAATCAATGGGCTCCGAGCTAGCAGACCAGCCATATGTAGCGGCAATAATCGAGATGGCACCAAATATGACCGCGTGGAAGATGGGTGAGCAGACATATATTGAGCAGAGGTTGCGAGATGCGATTACAGATGTAGCAGAGAATAACGTACAGGCCGAGCAGGCACTCTTCGAGGCGGAAGAGGATATAAATGAACGTCTAGCAGACCTTTTTGCCACAGAAGAAGAATCTTAATTTAAATTTTCCATCGGCACAAAATTCTGCCCCTGGTTTTTCCTCGTTGGCACTGGAAAACAATTTGCTGTTACAAAATATTCTGTAGTATATTGATACAATGAAAGCTCCGAGACTTTCCAAGAGAAAAAGGTTAAAAGCATCAGTAATTGCATCTGCATTTGTCGTTTTGGCGATACCTTTAGCCGTTTATGCGTTGGTCCAAGGAGATTCTTTCGACTCACGGAGCGATGCTACTGAAGCAGCGCAGGTCAACCTGTGCGCTATGAATTTCATATATGTAAACCCAGAGAGTATCCAAGAAGGATCTGTTACCCAGATTGGGCTTACTGGAAATGTACAAGAAGAGGGTGAGTATATCACTGACCTCTCGATAACCGATGAGAGCGGAGCTGAGATCTATCAGCGAGGATACGATGATCAGCCGACACAGATTGCCGAGGCCTTTACCTACACTGCAAGAATACGAGGTGAAGCAAGGCTCCTCGGTGTAATGCAGACGAATGTCCGGGCTTACCCTTGCGTACTAGCGGATTCTCGAGGGAATGTGTTAAGCGTCGTCACCGAAAACAGCGCTCCAGTATTCAATACTGATCCTTACACCAGCGCCACGCCATCAAGCGTGATCGGGCTAGAAGATACATATCGATATCAGCTTCGAGCAACAGACCCGGATGGAGACAATATCCGTTACGCTTACTCATTTACACCTGGAGCAGATTGGCTCCGGATGAATGTGGTAGAGGATGGATCTGATGGATCACTTGTTCTTGATTTCACTGGTACGCCTGAAGATTACGCCAGCTTCCTAGCCAATGTTTTTATCCATGATGGCTATAATACCCATCTACGTTCGCAATCGTGGGTAATAAGTGTCGAGCCCACAGAAAATGATATACCTGTGGTGACAATTACTGAGCCCGCCAACCGCATCGAGATTACAGCGGGCGATATGCTCACAATTGCTTGGAGCGCGACTGATAGAAACCAGATCACTCAATATCGCCTCTATATTGCTACCAACCCAGGCAATTCTAATACCTGGATAGCCATCGACGAGAACCTCTCATATCAAGTCGGTCGATATCTCCTAGACACATCAAATCTAGTACCTGGAATCTACAAAGTAATCGTGCAGGCTGTAGATAATCAAGACCCAGCCGCAATCGGCACAGGTGTATCTCAAGAGATTGCCGTAAATTCGATTCTACCTCCAGTGACCGATCCGGATGATCCAGATAAGGATCCTGATGATGGTCCAGTTATAATTGAGCCGCAGGTCACAAATATCCAGCCCGCCAATAAGAGCACTGTCACCAATGAGCGAGTCACGATCAGCGCAACCTTAATCGCTGCTGACAACACAGAAGTTGACCTCGATAGCATCGTCTTCAAAGTTGATGAGGAGGAGCTGACAGATAAGCTCGATGTAGCAGAGATCACCGCTTCAGAGGTGAAGATAATCTACCGACCAACAGAAGATCTAGAGATCGGCGAGCACCAGATATATGTAGAATTTGAGACATCGGATGGAAAGAAAGGATCAAGAGAATGGACATTTGAGCTTGAATCTGGTGATGGCGACGATGATTATTTCAATATCCTCGGATTCCAGATTAGCAAGCGCACAGCCTACATAATAGGTGCTGGGCTGGTCGTCCTACTTCTTGCCCTTATGATCCCATGGCTGTTATATCTAGCATGGAGAGATGACGAGGATGAGTATGAATATGATATCTACCCGACGGCACCACCTCCACCGGATGAGGTCACGTATACCAAGGGTACAGTGGAAGTTGAGACCGAAGATGGCTCTACTACCTATACACCTGTGGTGTATAAACCTGAAGAGGGCATGAACACACCGGTCAAGAAGAGCGATGAGGTACCGGTCGTGAAGAGCAGTCTCGTAGTTGGCGCAGCCGAAGAAAAAGCAGGCGTGAATACGAAGCTTGAGCATGTCGTCATACCTGAGAGGACTATCGTGGAGAAATCAACCCGAGAGAGCAGCACGGCCACCCCGACATCACTCTCTACTGTGGCTTCTACAGCCCCTGCTCCAACTTCAGTGTCATCGGCTGTTTCTGCAACTCCGACTTCGGCTGGAGCTCAGCCAAGCGGCGGGACACAGGTATTCCAAACAGCTGGTGCAAAACCAGCAAGTCAAAGCACGACTCCATCACCTACTACACCTACTCCATACGGCCCGACCAAATCATCTACTACGCCTACTCCATACGGCCCGACCCAATCATCTACTACGCCTACACCATACAACCCGGCTCCGTCAGATACCAAGGCCACCACTGCTTCAACTGCTGCTTCCAGCGCACCAAATGTGAGCAAGGACGCCCTTTTCGCGATGAGCGGGCCAGCAGCTACCGCCCAGCCCACTCAAGCAACTCAAAAAACAGAAAGCAAAGATAGTGCGATTACTCCAACCCCGAAGAAATCTAGGCCAGGGGTAGAATATCCACCAAGCGCCGCATTCAGTAGTAGTGCAAAGCCAGAGGTAGACGACTCGATGGACTCAAGCGAGCTGCAAAAGCTGGCCGAAGAATTAAAGAAGGAATCAGACGACAGGACCTCGCTTTATAGCGACAAGCAAAAAGCCGCTGCTCCTACTGTTCCTATGACTCCTGCTGCTCCTACTACTTCTATGCCAGCGCCGAAGCCAGTGACTGCCGCCTCCACAACACCAGTCGCATCACCTAAAACAGTAGCGCCAGCGACACCAGCCTCATCTGCTCCGGTAATACCTAAGCCAGCTCCGACATCAGTATCTAGCACCACTACCAACACTCCAACCAATGCTCCGGTAGCCACGCCTGCACCAGCTCCGGTATCAGTCAGCAGCGCTGCCAGGCCTAATACCCCAGCTCCTGTGCCTACAAACACACAGCCGACATCTACCGTAAACAACGCTTCTTTTGGAGCTTCTACACCACCTGTCGCTGCAGCTTCGCCGGCAACACCTCCAACAGCTTCCACAACCACACCTGTCACAACTACTACACCTACTCAGCCAGCTCCACCATCAGTCACGCCAACAGCCTCTACCTCACAGCCTTCAAATCCAGCCCAGCCTCAACCGCCTCGCTTCTAGGCGAAAATTGACATTAGGCCGTCATTCCAATAGAATTACCCCTGTAGATCGCGCAGATCAGTAAGAGGACTTCGGTCTGGCCAACTGTGAGCGAGCTAGGAAAGTGACCTCTCATAAGGAGAAACACCCGACTAGATACACAACTCTAAATGTAGCTACAAAATATAGAGGACTGGTTTGAAATCAGTTGATAAGTCATCTGTGGCAACATAGATGGAAATTAAGGTGGTACCACGGTAACAACCGTCCTTATTATATGCGAGGTGTCTGAATTGCAGACGTTTTGCATGTGAGAAGGGCGGTTTTTATTTGCCCTCGGGTCGGGTCAGACCCGAAGTGCTCAGACCCGATCGGGTCTGAGCGATCTCTGATCGGGCGCAGACAAAGCTAAATTTATCGAAAGAATACATTAAGACATATGAAAAGCCTTACATACCTAGAAGCAAGGCAGCTATATCTCGACCATTTAAAAGAGCATGGTCATGCCATCATCCCATCCGCATCGCTGGTGCCGGAGAATGACCCCACAGTGCTATTTGTAAATTCGGGTATGTTTCCATTGGTGCCTTTTCTGCTTGGCGAGGCCCATCCTGAAGGGACAAGATTGGCGGATGTACAGAGATGCATCAGGACTATCGATATTGAGGAGGTCGGCGATCACTCTCACCTCACAGCTTTTGAGATGATCGGGAACTGGTCGCTCAATGACTATTTCAAAGAGGAGGCCATCAAGATCTCGGTTGGCTACTATGTGGATAAGCTAGGATTCGATATCAACAAGATATATGTGTCAGTGTTCGAAGGCAATGAAGACGTGCCTATGGATGAAGATGCTGTCGAGATCTGGAAGAAAGTGTTTGCTGATTATGGCATCGATGCACAAGTTGGCAGAGATCAGAGAATTCAGCCACATCCGAAGTCTGAGAACTGGTGGGAGCTAGATGGTGGTGGCCCATGTGGACCTGACAGCGAGATGTTCTACGACATGGGTGTAGAGCCAACGGTCGAGGATAGCAACGTGGCAAGCGACGGAGTGAAGTATGTAGAGATCGGCAATAATGTGTTCATGCAGTACCTGAAAGAGGGTGGAGAGTATAAACCGCTGGGCAGACATAATGTAGACTTTGGCGGTGGCTTGGATCGTATCGCTATGATCTTGCAGGGCGTGGATAATGTGTACCAGGTAGATATTTACAAGCCGATCTATGATCAGGTTAAAGAGCTTGCAAGCAACGATATCGAAAACTCGATCCGGATAATCGTTGACCATATCAAAGCGGCAACCTGGATGATTGCGGATGGTGTGGTGCCAGGTAGGACGCAGCGCGAGTATATCTTGAGGCGGTTGATCCGCCGGGCAATCAGGCACGGGCGAAAGCTTGGCATAGAGGGTGAATTCACCCGAAAAGTCGGTGAGGTAGCTATTGAGCAGTTCAAGCCAGTGCATGAAAACTTAGAGCCAAGAAAAGATGAGATCCTAAATATCCTCGAGGAGGAGGAACGAAAATTCAACCTGACAGTCGAAAAAGGGTTGCGTGAAGTGGAAGGTCTTACCAAGAACGGTGAAAAAGTTTTTACCAACGAAGATGGAGCTTCATTCAAGCTTTACGAGACATATGGATTCCCACCAGAGATGCTTCTAGAAGAGCTGAGCACTCGTGGTATCGAGGTCAACGAGGAGACATTCTGGGCTAATCACAACAAAGCCTATGAGGAGCATCAGAGCAAGTCGCGAACAGCAGCCAAGGGTATGTTCAAGGGAGGTCTCGCAGACACCTCAGAGGGTAGCACAAAGCTCCACACAGCCACTCACCTGCTCCTGGCGGCACTGTATAAAACTCTCGGAGATCATATCTATCAGAAAGGAAGCAACATTACTCCAGATCGACTAAGATTGGATTTCCCAAATGATGAGAAGCTCACCAATGAGCAGATCAAGAGAGTTGAAGAGATGGTGAACGCCCAGATCGAAGCAGGGCTTGAGGTTACCTGGGAAGAGATGCCGAAGGATAAGGCGTTGGAGCTAGTACCGTACGCTGCATTTTCTGAGCGATATGGCGAGATGGTTAAGGTATACTGGATGGGTGGCAAAGAAACACCATTCTCTGTAGAGATCTGCAATGGGCCACATGTCAGCAATACCAGAGAGCTTGGCAGATTTAAGATTGTAAAGCAGGAGAATGTAGGTGCCGGAATTAAACGTATTAAAGCAATCCTTGAATAACAGTACTACATTAGAAAAACCTATATTGGCAATTGATTATGGCAGCAAGCGGATCGGACTTGCGGTCAGTGATAGCAAAGGACTCATTGCAAGTCCTTTGCCAGTTATCCACATCACGCGAAATAAGAGCGAGGAGTTGGTAATCACGGAGCTGCTTGCTGCAGCTGAGAAATATAGGGTGAAAAGCCTCCTAATCGGCTTACCACAGGCATTTGTTGCTAGCCACGAGGAGATCCGCGAAAAGATCGAGCACTTTGCAGCGGCAATTAGAGATAAAACACCACTAGATACGGCGTTTTTTGATGAAAGCTTTTCTACAAAGGGGGCGCAAAATATGTTACTATCATTAGGTCAATCTCGTAAAAAATATAAGGATAAAATAGATTCTTTGGCTGCGGCCAATTTTCTTAAGGAATATTTAGATGCAGAACAGCGCCTTCAAGCCAAACAACATACGCCAACAACCACCGACGAGTAAGAAGCGCTCGCCGTTCAAAGCATTTTTAGCATTTCTACTATTAGTATTACTTGTCGGAGCAACTGCGTTTATTCTTGTACAGGGTAAGTATAACCAGGAGATCGAGGCTGCTAACTCAGCATCATCAGAGAAAATTATTTTTATCGTTGATCCAGGAGATACCCCAGAAGAAATTGTAGATGCGCTTATATCTCTTGAGCTACTTCAACCAGAACGAAAGCTTTATTTCCTAGCATACCTTCAGCTAAATGACTTGGCGCCAAAGCTTCAGGCAGGTCAATTTGAATTAGCAAAGAACCTCTCAGTCAAAGAGCTTGCTGCGGCACTACAGGATGCAGGAATCCCTTCTGTATGGGTAACAGTGCCCGAGGGGAAGAGATATGATGAGATAGCTGATATTGTTGAGGAACAGTTTGCTGGATATGAAGTTGCACAGTTTGATAAGGCATTATTTATAGACTATTTTGATGATCCGACATATATCGCACAGCTTGGACTCTCCCCTGCCACCACATTAGAAGGATACCTCTTCCCAGATAAGTACCTCTTCTCGGTAGAAGCCACAACCGAGCAGGTAATTGAGAGTATGGTGGCGAATTTCAAGACTAAAACAGGTGGGAACTACAGCTATGAAGAGCTTATTGTTGCCAGCTTAATTGAGCGCGAGGCAAAAACCGAAGAGCAGCGATATATTATTTCAGATATTATCCAGAAGCGTGTTGATGAGGGGTGGTTCCTAGGTATAGATGCAGCGAACCTTTACTACCATGGTGACTGGCAGTACGAATTGACCTTCCAAGATCTTGAAGAGGACCATCCATACAATACACGAACAAGACTTGGGCTTACCCCTACCCCTATCTGCAATCCTGGTCTCTCATCACTACAAGCCGCGCAAAATCCTGAAAATACCCTGTATTACTATTACATTCATGACGAAAATAATGTAATGTATCCAGCAAGGACTTTGGCTGAGCATAACGAAAATATTCGTAACTATCTTCAATAAAACGTATTAAGCTATGGTAAATCTAAATCTTTCCGACTCCAAAACAACACCGAAGCCAGTAGCACCACCAGAGAAGAGCAACACCAAGATCACCCTGAACGGGTCACTTCAGAAGCAAAATGCTAATGAAGTAGAAGTAAGGCCAACTGTTGAGCAGAAGACGCCAAACGCACCACAGAGAAACAAAGGTGTGAAGAAACCATTGGGTCAATCGAAGCTTTTCCGAGCTGCCTATAAAATGCTCCCACTACTTATCTTCGTACTCTCAATCAGTGGGATATGGTTTAGCGCAAAACAGCTGGCAAAAGGCGCAGGGCTCGACCTCACAGTTATTGATACTATCTCTACCGTCACTACGATCGGCAAGGAGCCTGAACTAAAGAAAGATAGCACAGGTGGCTATACCAATATCTTGATTGTCGGTAAAGACACGCGAGAATATAGCGACGGCCTACAAAACACAGATACTATCATCTTGGTTTCGTACAATTATGAGACCAACGATATTGTGATGTTCTCAATCCCCCGCGACTTCTACGCGGGCATCCCTGGTGAGAAGTGGTATGTGAAAATCAACAGCATCTACAATAGATACGAAGCACAAACTGAGGGTACTGGACTCCCGGCTCTCGTCACATCTGTTGAAGATCTGCTTGGAGTTGAGATCCAATATTACGGGATGGTCGATCTCGGTGGATTTAAGGAGGTAATCGATATCGTTGGCGGAGTTGATGTTTATGTAGACAATAGCTTCACTGACTATCAATATCCAAACCCAAAAGGCTCAAATCCTCCATATGTCACAGTGAAATTTACCGAAGGCCCACAAACTATGGATGCAGAGACCGCACTTAAGTATGCAAGATCGCGTAAAGCACAGGGACCAGAGGGCTCTGACTACGCTCGTGCCAGAAGGCAGCAGAAAGTTATCAACGCCGTGATGGATAAGGTACTATCTTCTGAGACACTGCTCAATCCGGATAAAGTTCTGAGCATTGCACAATCGTTGAGCAAAAATACAGTGATTTCAGATTACTCGCTTGACGAGGTGAAGGCCGCACTTGCACTTGCCGATGAGCTAAAAGCGAGCAACAGCTACTCATTTGTACTTGACCCTTCTGTTGGCAATTCAAAATTGGTCAAGACTGGTGTTGCCGAGAATATCTATGCAATTGGACCAAGACTTGGGCTTGGCAAGTATGACGATATCCACACATATGTAGACTTGGTAATGGAGAATCCTGCATTCCTTTCTGAGAAATCTATCGTGTATGTTTATGACGTCGGGCTCGGCTATGCTGCAACTCAGAAGGTCGCAACCGACCTCCAGAAGCAGTATCCGTTTAATGCAATCGTCTTTGCCGGCACATTGAGGAATGACCAAACAGAAAATAGTATCTTCTATAATAATGAGAGTGAGAAAATGACCGCTACTTTTGAGGTATTTAAACAGCATCTAAACATCACCAATACAGAGAAGCCTGCATTTGTTACGACCAAGCTTTATAATGAGCATGTATCAATCATGCTAGCGACAGATCCGGCCACTGCGTCAGCCACGACCGAGAGTGAGGCACAGCCCAATTAATATAGCTTAGCGTAGAAGGAGAGATGTTTCAGCTATATCACGGCAAAGAGAGCTATCTATCCTTGCGTGCAGCCAGGAGTGCATTTCAGAAATTTTGCGAGGAGAGACCCGATTTCGGGAAAGTCGTGCTGGACTGCGAAAAAGTTGATGCCGGCGAGATTATAAAAATCTGCGAGACTGTCGATATGTTTTCGCCGGGCAAAAACATCCTACTCAAACGCCTCTACCGAAATAAGCAGAAAGAGCAGCTCTTTGAGAGGCTCAAGAATTTCCTAAGCAATGAGGACGAGAGTCGCAACACCATCTTGTGGGAGGATCAGAAAATTGCCTCAAACACCAAGTTTTTTAAATTTTTTGGCAACCAGAAAGCGGCGTTTGAATCTGCACCACTAAACAAGCAATCGTTTATGAGCTGGGCCGCCGAGGAGATCAAGCGGGATTACCCCGATATAAAAGCTGACAGAGCCACACTCTACTCGCTTGCCGAAATCTCAAATTACGAGCCAGAGCGCTTCATGAATAGTCTAAAAAAGATCTCTCTTTCCGGAGAGAAGATTGTCACCGCTCAATTAATCAAAGATACAGCTATCGATACGTATGAGAGCGATATTTGGGCATTGATCGACAGCATTAATGGTCGCAACGATTATCCGCCAATCGAGATCCTCGAGAACCTATTTCAGAATCGAGTCGACCCGATCTATATCTTAGCAATGATTGTGCGCAATACTCGCTCACTTCTATTGTGCAAGAGCCTACGAGACGAGGGATATGACAGCTCAGCGATCGCCAAAGAGCTTAAAATCCCACCTTTTACTGTCCCTGCCCTAGTCAAAGCTGCCGACGACACGAGCTATGAGAGGCTATTTACCTTGTATGACAAATTGGCCAATCTCGACTACCAGATGAAAACTGGCGAGATAGATGGGAAGCTTGGGCTGACGTTGTTGATTGCGATAATGTAGGGCCGCTAACTTATAGTGCGCTGAAGGTTAAGTACGATAGTAAAATTTCCAATCCACGTTTAATGATTTCCTGAGAATGCTTTATGTGCGAGTCACAACCGCGCACTATAAGTTAGCGGCCCTACTTAAACGACAACGGCGGTGGCGCCGACATATTGTCCGATTGAGCACCAGGGTTTACGGCAAGATCGGCTCGCTGATTCATCTCCGACTCCACAATGTTTACGTCGCGGCCATACTTCAATCGGGATAGCTTCTTGATAAGCTCCGCGACATCTTGATTTACCGGTAGATTGAAGCCAGATTCTGGGAATTTCGGACCATACTTCGGGTCGAGCGAGAATGGAGGTGAATACTTACCATCCGTGAGCATCTTGGCATAGTAATGCATATTTGGCTGGTTGAGCAGGTCGTTGGAGGTTAAAGTTGGCTCAAACTGCTTCTGGAGGAACTCTGCATCTTCAGCGCCAACGCGGCCGATAAACATTGAGCCGACGTTACCGAAGACAGCATCACGCACCTTCTCTGGCATCTGCGAGATATACTGGTTTGCGACATTTAGCGAGAGTCGATATTTACGAGCCTCTGAGAGAATTCCTGCGAACTCTTCTGTTGCGAAGTTCTGGAACTCGTCGACGTGGAAGAAGAAGTCGCGCCTCTGATCTTCAGGCAGATCTTCACGGCTCAAAGCAGCAGACATAATCTTCGGTACCACCAGCATACCCAAGAACTGTGCATTTTCCTCACCGATCAAGCCTTTCGAGAGGTTGATTACAAGGATTTTACCTTCGTCCATTACCTGACGCACATTAAATGATGACTCGGACTGGCCGATGATGTTGCGGATTGCCAAGTTTGTGACGAAGCGGTCAAATTTCGAGACGATATAGCCGAGCGTCTCTGATTTCTGCTGCTCGGTAGTCTTGGCTATCTGGTCGGTCCAGTATCGCTTTACAAGGTCGTCCTGGATTATTGGGAGCCACTTCTCCTTTACCCATTTCTCGTCGGTCAGGATACGTACAACTTCAACTAGCGTAGAGCCTTTTTCGGACATTGCGGTGAGCATAGCGTTTCGGACGGCACGCTCGAGGATTGGACCGACAATACCCTGCTCATTTGGGTCGAAAAGCTTCTTTAGCAATCCGATAAATCCGTTTACCACGCGGTGCTTATCCTGCTCGTTCTGGAAATCCATCAGGTTGAAGCCTAGTGGCCTCTCAAAGTCGGCTACATTGAAATAGATAACATCTTCGGCTCGCTCATGTGGAATCCTCTCTAGCACCATTTCGGCCAAAGAGCCGTGCGGATCCATTACACATACACCGTCACCATTATAGATATCCTGCATAATCATGCGCAGCTGGAACCACGACTTACCCGAGCCTGTCTGTCCAACTACATAACTGTGTCGCATTCGATCCTCACGAGCCATACAGATCGGCTGAACATTCCCTCGGAAATAGTTGTTACCTATCCAGATCGTGTCGCGGCCTTGGATATCTGAATTGACCCAGTTGGCGGCGGGAGCCTCTTTGGCGAGCAGCCAGTTAATGTTTGGAGTGGTCACCTCCTGATTCGGGTAGTGGTAGATTGAGGCGAGCTCTTCGATATTTAAGACTGTCTTGGTCTTTAGCGGCATGCGTCGATAGATTACGTTGTGCATAAACTCTTTCTCATCGCCGGTGCGAATCTTGGTTTTCTTTAGGTTGTTGATGCCAGGGTTTGAGAACTGGTCGAATGCACCAATAATGTTGTTGACGTGCATTTTTGCGATCTCGACATTTGGCGAGCTGGCGACGATACGAATAGCGGTGTTAAAGCCGATCTTGCTGGTCTTCTTTGAAATGGCCTGGAGCTGCTCCTGGCTGACGTTCATTCGTTTCTTCTCGGGATCGGCATTGTTGCTTTCAACGCTGGATACAAATTTGCGTCCTGATTTCTGCCAGCTAGATCCTGCAGGAGAGATCACAATCTGTATCATTGCGCCCTCTTTGTCGCCCATCTTGCTGATGGTTGAGAGGATATTTGCAATTGGATCGCCTTTAAAATCTTCAGCAACTTTTATCGGATAGTACCGCTCATCTGTGATGTCCAGCTGTGCGTAAGCAACCTGTGCATCGTCGTGGAAGATATTGTGCTCATCGATAACTGTAATCTCAGCATCCTGATAGGAGCCGAGTATCTGCTTCTCAACGAGGTCAGCGAATTTCTTCGGCGCATAAACGAAGAAGCGGATTTCTCCTGGTAATCCTACAATCTCAAAGCTGATGCTGTTGCTCACTGTCATATATTTCTTAATGCCGTCGCCAACTCCGCCTATTCCATAAAGGTTTGCAAACATCGATTCGGCCACACCTACCTCAGTTTCATTGCCTCGTGGCACTTTCACCTCGAACAGTACACCCTCTTTCGTCTTATGCTCGCGGTCTTTTCGCTTCAGCTGGTTCATGTAAAGGTAGAGCAGTCCAGCCGCAGATCCGATAAGCAACAGGAGGAAAACCACCAGCAGCACCCAGGTGAAGATAGCGGCTCCATTGCTTTCTTGGGCAAAGCTATCATCCGGATAAACCGTGTCGACATTATTCTCAACATCCTCACTCGATGGAGATGGCCCGACAACCTGCGACAAAACGCCGCCATCATTATCAAAGGCGTAGATCTCTAGATTCGATTGAGAATTTTGTGGGACAGTCAACATAAACATTTCTCTAGTTAAAAGCATCCCTACGATGTTTGTGAATTGCCAAACATCTATCCGAAAGCTTTTTAAATACTAAATCAGGATAGCATATGAACTATCGGAAAGCGAGGTCTCAAAGCGACATTTTGCTGCTTATTCGACTCTTTCCAGACCGATTGAGTCAACAAACTTCTGGATCATTGTGGAGATCCAGGTCTTGCTCTGTGTGGTGTTACCATCTGCATACTTCTTATAGTTGGCAAGAAGATCGTCGGATGGGCGGTGGCCAACTATCGTGGGTGATGAAAGGAGGAGATTCCTGCCTCTTTCATTATCCAGGTGTCTGACATCTTCTGGTGGGAGCTGTGGCTCCACATCAGTGCTATATTGCTCCTCTACCTGATTCATCCTCTCTACCGCCTGGGTGAACTGCTCCTTCGATTCTTGCTGTAACGGTACCTCTACCGCCTGTGACTCTGCTTCTTCTGCCATCTCGACACTCATTGTCTCAGTGCCTTGCATAGCTCCATCGAAACCGTGTGAGACGGCCTCCATCGGGTCAGCGGTCATCTCAAAGCGTGGTAGAAGATTGTGCGAGAAGAGGAATTCGAGCTTCTGCTCGGGCTGGAGTGTGCCCCAGATGCTATCTGGTACTATGCCGTTTAGATTTTTGGGAAGGCCATTTTCGGATTGGCGCAATAGATCTTTCTGCTCTAGTGTAAATCTTTCCCACTGGTCTACAGAAAGCATGCGCTGAAGATACCTAGGGATTTCCTGCTGGATCAGTAGCTCCCGTTCCTGCTGGCTAACATTATTTGTTTGATTGTTAGGCGTCATATCTCTTTTGCTGTCACTATACGTCGGCTATTTTACCATGTGAACCCTTTTTTCTCTATGTAGCTCACGATCAAGGTCACGCTCCTTAATTTTTAGTTTCTTCTCATACTGTTTCTTGCCCCGCACCAGCCCGATAGATAATTTGACTAGCCCTCTACTTAAGTATACCTTTAGCGGTACAACAGTAAGGCGAGCCTGCTTAACCTTGCTCTGAAGCATATCTATCTCCCCTTTCTTTAATAATAGCTTACGACTCCTTAATGGATCGTAAGAGGGATCGTATGCATGCTTATACATGGCGATATTTGCGTTCCAGAGATAAGCCTGGTCGCCTTCAAACCGTACAAAAGAATCGGCTAGATTAACTTGGGAATTCTTTACAGACTTGACCTCAGCACCAGCAAGTGCAATTCCAGCTTCAAATTCCTCTAAGATCTCATAATCGAAATATGCCCGCTTGTTTTTTGAGATAATTTTTATGCTCACAGGGTGATCTTCCACACTTTAGTCCCATCAAGGACATACATGAACTGCTCTGCATCATCCACAACTATATCTGAGACATTCTCAAACATTTCATCATTGTCCCCTCTATACTCAAACTGTTTCTGCATCACCATCACGCTAGCATTTGCATTATCACCCTCACTAGGCTTCGCCAAGATTATTATCCTCTTGGTTGCATTGTCAAATAGATATAGCTCTTTGGTCAGATCAGCCCCTGTGTATCCGGCGGTTAGATTTTCAAATGATCCGCGTAGCTCAGCAACTTCCACTGGGAACTCCGTCAATGCTCCCCGCCTGCTATCAAATGTATAACGATTTAGCCCTGTAGCCCCGCCTGTGATCACATAGATATTGAAGTCAGCAAAAAGATCTTCACCGCTGGACAAAACAGCATTTTCATAATACACAAATGGCAATCCGTAAGAACCGCTGGACGCTCGTTGAGACTTGAAAATAGAGTTTGCACTCTTGCTCAAGACGTAAAGATTGTCTGCGGCGGTAAATACGGCAAACTCATCTACACTTGCACCTTCAAATTGATCTCGGCCTGCCCCAGTCAGCGTCGTGAATGTGGTGATCTCACTATCTGAGTCACCAAACGCAGCTCTCAATACACCTGCTGTCTCGTCAAAAATATATATACCATTGGTTCCTACATCGATATACATCGGGGTTTTAACAACACCGTTTGTGTCAAGAATTTTCTTCACATCACCTCCAACGGTCGGGATTCGGTAGACCGAGCTTGTACCTCTGTCGGTAATCAATAGCTGCTCTACCAGCTCAGAGTTTCTAAAAATGGCAATGTCAGTTGGTGCAGACTTTGAGTCGAAATCAATCCTGCCATCTGCAAATAGACTTATGTTGCCAGAATCTTCAGAAAGTACCGTCACCTTATTTACCTGGTCGGAGATTCCCAGTACACGTCCTTGAAGGTCGCTATATGCCTCACGATCATCTTCTGACAGGTCATCTAGGCTTACAGGTATCTGGTCAATCTTCTTTTGTGCATTAAACAGTGCTAGGATGGCTTCTTCCGGGCTACTATTCACCTTTGCTTCGGCCTCACTTAGGCTACCCTCAACAGCTGACAGATAGCTCACAAATTTGCTGTGGACTTCTGACTTATATTTCCAATTCTGGGTAATTCTCCATCCGCTAAAGATTAGCGCAACAATAACAAACGCCAGTGCAATCTTGGTGAATTTGCTCCTTCGATTTGCCCTCTCTCTGTACTCACCAAGTCTTAGTCCCGGTGCCTTACCGCTGCTTACTCGAGCCTGGCTTAATTTTGCCATGATTCGTTTAAACCATGGACTTCGACCATATTTTGTCGAGAGCCTATTGGTAACCCGAGTAGAAACTGTGTCATACTTCCTAGAGAGGTTTGTACCCACTTTATTGACTACCGGACTTAATTTTTGCTGAGTCTTGTTGGAAACTGTGCGGAATTTCCCTTTCAGGTCTTCTACATCTACGCCTGACTTAAATTCACGCAGTGGCTTACGGATATCTTTGAACTTCTTGATATCTTGTGGAGCGGCCGAGGTCGAGATGGCAGGGGGCACACTTGCGGGTGGTGTTGGCGTAACGCTCAGCGGTTTGAACGTATCTCGCATTTTTTCTGTATATGAGCTGGACTTTACAGGCACTTCTTGCACTTTTGCTGGCTGATCCTCATCGACCTCCTCTACATATTTTTCGGTTTCAGTTTCTAAAACATCTCGAGAAGTCGCTCTGGGAGCCGGCTCAGCTTCTGGGGCGTCCCAGGTCCGGGACGCCCTAGTTTGGGCTGCCCCTACCTCTGGCTCATCTGCATGACTATCCAAGAAGGAGTTTGTCTCAACCTCTTTTTCTTCCAACTTTTCCTCTAGCTCCTCTTCAACTTCTTCCTTAATATCGCTAACATTTAGCTCATCCTCAGTCAGCACTACATCAAAAAGCGCTGAATTGTGAGGTGCAACAAGCTGGTCGTCACGATCAGCCGCAAATGGCGCGGCATATTCCTCTGCAAACTTCTCAAAATCTACACCTGTCGAGAGTAGAAGTAGTCCTTCACCTTGCTCAAGAACACTCTGCGTGTTTGAAATATCGTTGAAAAGCTCTTTGGCACTCCCTGATGTAGCAGAGCTCAGCTGGTCAAAGAAGGCTCGTGAAGATGAAAGTACGAAATAATCTTCATCCTTAATCACTAGGCTACAAGTTTGGACATTGTTGGTTTCTAAGATTTCTGTGACATCTACCAGATTTTCATCGTGGTATAGGCGGATCTCATGAGAGCCAAGCATACCAATATAGGCTTTGCCTTCTTGGAGCAGCACCATTGAGAGATTCACATCAAGGCCTAGCTCTGCCTCTCCATCGTGGCGAATAAGGTCACGCAGCTGTCGTTCACCCTGCTCTAGACCCAATTTTAGACACTCGATCGGAGATTTTGCTGCTTTGGCACCAAGACCAACACCATTGATAATAAATGGCGCGATCTGGTTTACATCAACTTTTCCTTTTGCCTTAATCGATAGCAGTATTACCAGGTGACCTCTAATATCACCCGAGAGGTCTGAGCGGAAGATCTTGGTTACCGAGGATCTGTCGGGACTATCGACCAGAAAATCTTTAAGATGAATTTTCATGCCTCTATTATGCAAGAAGAATCACCAACAATGCAAGGAATCCACCAATTAATGCTACAAGCAGGTGGATATAGCTTATGGTGACAGCAAGATTGTTATAGGGCGCTTTAATCGTTTCTGAAAGTATTCTCACACGAACCGTGAGCATGAAGGCATAAAAAAGGTATCCGACAATAAGTACGAAGAAGAGGCATTGAAATGCAAAGTTTAGACTGAGCACTTCTACACCTGTTTGGTTTAGCTGGCCAACATAATCCATTAAAGTGTGCCCTCCTGCTTCATTTCAAGTAAGTCCTGCAACGTATCCTGTACAATTCTTGGCTTTGGAACCATCTCAAATACAAACTCTGGGTTGGTACCTGCAGTCTGGATATATACATCTCCATAATCGAAGATTGAGCCAAGTAATCCTGCGACCGAGTGAGTCACATCCTGGATATTCTCAAGCTGAGCTTCAGAGTATCTATGATAAAGCACATTATTAAAGTCGACATCGATGACGCGTTGGTCGGTAATAATATTTACCGAGTAGAACCATTTCAAGAATGTATCAACTGCAGTTGTGAATGCTAACAACCAGAAAAGTATGGTCGCGGCCAAGCCAATTGCGGCGGTATTTTCATTATCCCATGCACTCAGAAGCACACCAAATATCATCGGAGCGATAATAAAAAAGAAGATCAGAAGATATTGTGGCCAATATGAGACGAGGCTTCGACGCACAAGAAGCACAACACACTCGTCGATCTCCTTGCCTGTGAAGCTCACATTCTTCGGGAAAGCGCAGAAATTGCTAATCGCAGACCTAGAATTTGCCTGCGTAATCTTGGTTACAAACGATTTGCGATTGATTTTGAACTTGTCTGGTATCTGAACTTGCATCACCCCTCAGATATGTTGTTAATTTGGAAAGCTATATGGCTAATTATATCACTTCGCGGCGTCATTGCGAAGCCCATAGAAATATTTTCTACAAAGGTAATCGGACAAGATATCACTCTATCAGGAATGAAAAGGTCGCCACATCACGACAACTTACGAACTACAGCTTCCTCTCAACGTTGAAGTGGTAGTAATTACCCTGATATGGCAATCTGAGATGACCAGGTGCGCGAGTATTAAAGATAGTTTTAAATTCAGAGCCAGGTATTACGACTGTACCCCGGTTCGTGCTAAACACAACGCTAGAAGTGTTTCCGCTGCCTGTAAATATTATCCCTGGCAGGCCACTTATCGAAGTTACTGGCGCACTTAGGTACGAACGAAGCTCGGCCATAGAGTACGGGTTGCCACCAACACCGATCGGGCATGTCGAGATCGTCACCGGAATGATTCTGTTTAGATCCGGGTTGCCAACCACACCTTGGTTGTTCATAACTAGCCATGCATTGAGGATATCTGCCATCTCTTCCTGATTTAGCCATGAGTATCTTCCACACGACTCGCCAGAGCTGGAGTAGCCCTGCCTATACCATGCTTTATAAAACCATGATACTCCACTGATCCTATCATAAGCTCTAGACATCCAATCACCGCTGCCACTTCCGTCTGTCGTGTCCCAGCCAACACCAGTACCATATCCACCATGTACAGCTGCATACTGTGTAGAAACTGGCACGCCATTCCCATCGGTTAATATCATGCCTGCAGTCTCTTGAACCGCCTGTGTCCATGTACCCCCAAACTGGTTAGGACTATACACCTGACAGCTTTCTGTCGCGCAGATTGCGGTACGGCCGTTTGTAGTACGGCGGATTGCATAGGTTCTCGCCGCTATCGCCTGTGCTTTCAACACATTAATATCGCTAGAATTGTTCCATGCTCCGGTTATCTCCCTAATCCCAAGTAGATACTGGGCCTCAAAAGGCATAGTTCCATGCCCTGTTACAGTGATATTGGCTGTAAGATTCTCGATTGTCCCATTGATATTGACGGTCCCAGTCCGGATCGTCGTACCAGGATAATATGCGCTCAGAATCTGGTTAAAGTTCTGCCCTGCATCATCGCGTGCTTTTGCACCCCATTGACTCATACCATTACGGTGGGTATAAGCACCAAATGAGAACACAGCATATGAGCCCGATGGTGCTAGCTCTCGAAATCCAGCTGCAGTACCAGGGTAATCAGCACCGATAGGGGTTGAATCAATAGGAGGTATAAATGCACCCGATCTTGCGATCAAGATCTGCTGTTGTAGCTGAGTAATCTGACCATTCAGGGTGTTGATCTGTGACTGGGCTTGATTCGAGGCGCTACGCTGGGCATTTAGCTGAGCCTGCAAGTTCGACCGCTCAGCGTTTAAGGCCTGCCTTGACTCATCGAGTGCTATATTTTGGCTCTCGAGGTTAGCCTTCTCCTGATCCAACGCTGCTTTCTCGGCTTCTAGAGATTCGATCTCTTTGTTTAGACTGGCCATCTGGTCGGCGTGGGCTCTGAACACATACTTCCTGTAGGCTAGTGCGCGTAGAAGGTCGTTGCTTTTGGTTTGAGCCATGATTAGCTCAAGAAGGCTAGAACGCGAGCCTCGATATAGCTGACCAGTTATCTCTTTCGCAGAGTCGACCTTGATTTCTAGCTCTCCTTGCTTAGTCTTGATTGACTCCTCTTTTGTTGTAATCTGCGCTTGCGTGTCCTTTATATCTGCCTCTAGATCAGCAATGACTGCCTCCAAGTCAGCGATTTTCTGGCTAACCGATCGGGAACTCGAGGTAATTCTGGATATCTGACTTCTGGCTTGTTCCAAAATTCGATTCTGCTCGGCAAGCTGCTCCTGTGTAAGCTCTAGCTCTTCTTCGAGATCTTCGGCGGATTGCGATCTGACTGGCGTTCTAAGTGTTGAATCTACCCAAAAGAGAGCCAACCCTGTAGTACAGAGAATCATTAATACAAAAAGTGCATTTTTAATATTCTTTTTTAGAAGCATTTGGATAAATCTAGATTATTTGACCTTATCTGCCAAACACTTATCTTCATATAGCTCGTCAGATTTGGGTGCACGATTTATTACATGCCCAAGAAGCAGCGACGCCATTCCTACACTTAGTAGAAATGTCCCTACTCCAGCTGTTTTCACATCTATTAACGCTGTTTCAGGCAATTCGCCACCACCTCCCTGACCACCACTCCCGCTCACAGTATAGGAAGCGCCGGTGGCACTCGAGATTGTCCCATCACTGTCGGCCACGCTAACAGTGAAATTAGCTGTACCACTACCGTTAGCCACGAAAGTAAGCCTGACAATTGCGCCATCTTGAAAGTAATCAAGAGATGCACAGAGCACATTTACCGTACCACTACCCGCATTGACGGATGGGGTACAGTTTTGAACCCCATTAGCCGCGGTTACAAACTCAACCGGACCGGTATAGGCAATATTTAAGTCTACTGCCGCCATCTGCTCTCCACTCGCAACATCAATTACGACATTGAACGAGAAAGATCCTGCATATGTACCAGAAGCTGGCGATATGGATATGGTCGCAGCCTCTGCAGGAGTCGCGGCAAATGAAAAGAGCAAAGTTGCTACAAATAAAATCGTAAAGGTGCGGATAATCTTACCTTGTCTTCTTAATCCTTTGAGCAGCAGCGTCATATAAATTCGGCACTTATAGTTATCAAGCCATTATGACCTTAATAGCTCCCAACCGCAAGGTGTGGATTGCTATCCGACAGTATCGATTGGTCTGAGCCTATCTCGAGCAGTGTAGACTGTGGGTCAAGTTTCAATTCGCCATAAGTTCCTGGAACATAAGCTATTGTTGCCAGCTCATAGACACCAGCGGGGAAAAGCTCTGCATTATCTGGAGATACAAGCGCGATTATCTCTACACGACCATTTTTGGCTTCACTACTGATGCAGGTTACAAGAGCTGAGCATGTAACTGCGGCCACCTGCAGATTACCCTCTATTTCAAAGTAAAGCTCTGCACCAGCCAGATTTACTGGCGAGCTTAGTTTCACTTCTACAGTGGAGGTACCACTTTCTGCTTCTGCATTATTGATCTGAATCGATGCTGGAGTGCCTTGCGAGAGCTTTACTACATCGTTTGCACTATCATTAACACCCTGGACCGATGCCCCTTTATCCTGCTCCATACCTGGGATGCTAAGCGAGCCTGTGAAGCCCATATATGCCACATAGAAGAAGAAAATGCATGAACCAACCGCCATAAACGTTAACATACGAAGTTGCTGCAAACTTTTATCTTTTTTCTGTTCGTTCTCCATTGATTTAAAATGCCAACTTAATTCAGCAAATTTTAGCACAAAAGAGAGCTCGCGGTTATCCAATTCAGATCAATCCTTATCCTGAACTTGAAGCCTACTGAATAGAGAAGAAGTCCATCAGTGCGATGATGGCCACACCCGAAATTGCGAGGAAGATAAGCGCAACAACAGTCCAGGTGATTGTACCCTGCGCCTGCTGTATCTTTTGAGGATCACCCTGTGAGGTCATGTATGTGTATCCAGCGAAGATAATCATCCCTACTGCCAGCAAAGCAGAAAAGCTAAGCGCTGCAGTCAAAGCATTGCCAATCACTATAGAAAGATCCTCAAACTTCGGAGGCGCTGCAAACACAGCACGGCTACCTAGGAATGTTAGCGAAGCTGCGATTGTGAGTGATTGAGCTATCTTTCTCATTGGCCTAATACCTGTACCAATATGAAGTTAATCACCAATGGCGATATAAAGCAAAGTACCAGACCGATAAGGATATAAATTATTGATTTCTGTGCTTTCTCGGCCTTTTCACCCTCACCTCTTGAGATGATGTATTGGAAACCGGCCCAAACAAGCGCAATAACAGCTACCAATGCTGCGATCGATATGATTAGGTTCATTGTTGAGACCACAAACTCCGACAATGTCGCGAAATCTGTTGGGTTTATAGGTTCAATTAGATCTGTTGCATCCATAACAAGATTTTACCATATATTTTATAGTCGGCAGTTTCTCAAACGTAATTACACATAAAGCACCTCTACAATAAAACAGCGCCCCGAACTATGTCCAAGGGCGCTGTCTATATTCAGAATCACAGTTCTATCCGCTTTACTGACCTAGGAATGCTGTCAATACGAAGTTGACGATCAATACTGAGATGAAGCAGATAACCAAACCTACGATTGCATACATAATACCCTTGGTTGCTTTATCAACCTTGTTCTCATCACCTGCTGCAAGGATATACTGAATACCGCTATATACCAAGAATCCAACTGCGATAAGTGCTGCAAGACCGATAACGGTGTTGAGAGCTGTCTGGATAAATGCCAAAAGGTCGCTCTGGTTTGTTGGGTTTAAGCCATCAATACATGCTGACCCGAAGCAAGGAGCTTGTGCATAAAGATTAGTAGCTGTGGAGCTAATCATTGAAGCTGATGCTACTGCAACAGTTGCCAGTTTTCGTGTGTTCACTTTTGTTATACCTAAAATAATTAATATATACTTTCGAGTTATGGGCTATTATATCTTATTGCCTTCTTAAGGTCAATGAACCCGCTCGTTCTCTAGAGTACCACGTCAAACACGAAGTTGACAATAAGCACCGAGATGAACACGATTACAAGTCCGATCACCGCATAGGTCACAGTTTTCTGCCCCTTATCAAATTTGTCCGAATCGCCTCCTGAGGTAATAATTGTAATACCACCAAATATCATGACTGCTACAGCAACCAAACCTGAGATGCCGATAAGCCCGTTCAAGAGTGCCTGCACCGTATCAATGAAACCAGCGTAGGTAGAGATATTATCACCAATCGGTGTACATATTCCGTACCAACAAGCCCCTAACCCTGTCGCCTCTATCTTCTTCGAGAACTTTTTGATCTTTCCGTTCAACATCTTTTTGAAAGCGCTAAATTTAAGGGTTTACACCCGGAATTTGCAAGACATTCTGAATCAGCACTAGAATTGCGACTGAAAGTGCAATAAGTAGAAAGCCAAGTACTGCATTGGTAATAGTCTCACGAGCCTCATTGAGCTTATCGGGGTTTCCTTGACTTGTGAGCATCTGATATCCGGCAAATACAAACAGTGCCACAAGTGCAGTAATCGCAAGAGGCACTGCAAGCCGCAATATGGAGCTTACTAAATCGTCTTCATTCCTTGAATCTGTTACATCATCAATCCTGTCACTGAGCGCGTCGGCGTAAATACGGCCTGCGAAGAGAAATGCAGTTGTGTAAATCGCAGTAAGAATTGCACCTATTCGAGCTGCAATTTTTGTTATTGATCCAATATTATTCACAATTAAAACCAGTCTAGCACATTTACTTATGCGGGGGAATTATACATTATCGGATAGAAAAGCGCTACAAAACGCCGTCATAACAAGTGATCGACAATTTCCGAATAATCCCACGACTAGATTACCGCATCCGAGCAGATATCACGGAAATCACAAAATCCACAGGTAAATTTGCTCGGTTTCGCGGCAAAATCCTCTTTTCTTATCAGCTCAACTACTTCA
This sequence comes from Candidatus Dojkabacteria bacterium, assembly GCA_030583845.1. Lineage (NCBI taxonomy): Bacteria > Candidatus Dojkabacteria bacterium. The sequence continues at coordinate 558,136 of CP129478.1, read as the reverse complement.
TGGATCTTCTCTTTGCACTTCTGTCGCATTTTTTCATCGACCTCAATATCTACTCTCTCACAGTGCTCGACAAAGAGTAACCCCGCCTTCCGTACCTTCATATTAAACACCTCCTCACACACAATCGTGTACAATGCCAGCTGCAAATCGTTTTTCACATCCCTCAGCTCCTTCTTCTTGCCAGTTTTGTAATCCAACAGATCTACAACCTCGCGACCATCTTCTTTCCCTACCAGGTCAATCCTATCGATCTTTCCTGTCATCCCAACCCCCCCGATCTTGTAGTGAAAAGACTTCTCCAGCTCAATCGGATTTTCCTTGACCGAGTAGAAGTTTTCATAAAACTCGCGCAATTTTCTTTCCCCATACTCCTTGCGGATTTTCTCATGCTCTCGGCTATCATACCCTGTGGATATCCATTTATCATGATAGCTATCGATCAGATCATCCACTGTCGGGGTTTGGACAAAGCCCTCAAGCCCGGACAGAGCAGCCCTCTGCTGTTCATAGAAAGACTTAAGCACCGCATGCACTGTATTTCCAAATGAAAGCGTCGAGCTCGGTTTGGATGGAAGCCGGATAATATACTGATACTTATATTTTTTCCCACAATCATCATAAGTCTTTATCTGCGAGTAGCTCAGGTTTAAGGGCGCACTGATGTTGAGTCCCTTCACATCGAGCGAGTCATCGTAGGTTGAGATCTGAACTTTAAATTCAGGCTCCTTGCGAACATTTGCTCCATCTTCGGCAAAATCGAGCGAGACCTTCCTGCCAAGTAGCTCGTCGAGGAATAGACTTGGCTTCCGCTTGGTTTTCGCATCGCCGTATACTTTCGCCGCGGTCAGGTAGAGGCGCTCTTTGGCACGAGTAGCGCCAACATAGAAGAGCCTGCGCTCTTCCTTCAGGTGTGCTATCCGCTCATCCTCGTCACTAAACTGCTCTTTAACCAGCTCTTCTGCGATAGGAATTGTGTCGCTTCGTCGCCGCGTCGGGAATCGGTCTGACACCAGGTTTGTCAGAAATACTACAGGAAATTCCAAGCCCTTTGATCCGTGGACAGTCATAATCTTCACAGCGTCAAAATCCTCAAGCATATCCTCATCCACCCGAGGGCTCTCACCTATCTCAATGCTATAGTTCAGATAATCGACATAGTCGTAGATAGAAGCGTCATTATTGTCGCGCTCATAACTTTTGATCAGGTCGAAAAATTTTGTCATATTCTGAATTTTGAACTGATTCTCATACGATTCGACCTCCGTCATTGAGTCCAGGTAGCCGCTACTCTTCACAAAATCGTACAATATCTCGCCAATGCTTCGTCCCTCTTTGACTGCTTTAAAAGCGCTGTCAAAAAGTGTGACCAAAGCCTTCATTGAGTCGATAGCATCAGTGCTAAAGGTCTTCTCAATCAGATTGCGTCGATTTTCCGCGATCTCGATCTCTTCACTCTCCACATCGCCGATTCGAGTACCGGTTATAGCCTCTATCTCCTCAAATATAGATAGGCGCTGCTCTTTGGCAAGGCGCATAAGCTCCACCACATCGCGCGAATCCAGATCCAATGATTGCATCTTCAAGATGTTGAACATGTTTCTATCATCTTTGTAATCAACAACCAGCCTCAAGAAAGAGATCAGCTTCGAGATCTCTGGCCGTGAGTAGAGCCCTTTTGGACCAGAGAACTTGAACGGAATTCCGTAATATTTGAATGCCTGGATAAATTCATCCGAGTTATTATTTGCCCGAACAAGCAGTGCAATATCTGAGAATCTAAATTCTGCCCCATTCTCTTTCTCCACATCCACAAACATGCTCTGCCCTTTCGAGTCAAACTTCCTGCTTACGATCGAGTTGTCATTTTTAAGCAGCTCCTTGTTGCCTGTTAGATTCAGGATCTCTTTCGCTACGCTGTCGGCCTCAACTGCACCACTGTCTGCCACAATTAGCTGCACAGGATCGACCTCTGGTACCTCAAATTCGGCTCGAGCCGCAAGTCGTTTATCTATCGACTCAGATATCTCCAAACGGTCGGGGTTATTTTTCTGAATCAGGTCGTAGGCGGCGTTGAGTATCTCCTGTCGAGATCGGTAGTTTTCGACTAGTACCACTTTCTTCACACCTTTATATGTCTTATTGAATTGCAAGATGTTTGAGATAGCAGCACCTCGGAACTTGTAGATAGCCTGGTCATCGTCTCCTACAACAGTGACATTCGGCTGTTTCTGTTTTACGGTTTTATTCTTCTGGTCGCCGCCAAATGCGATCGTGTTCACGAGCACATTTTGGGTATAGTTGGTATCCTGATACTCGTCTACAAGGATATATTTGTAGAGGTCGTGGTATTTCTTTAGGACATTCGGCTTCTCACGGAAGAGTCTCAGGGTGAGCAGTATCAGATCTCCGAAGTCGAGCATCGACTCACGTACCTTGATATCTGAGTATTCTTTATACACTTTGGCTAGCTCAACTGCCTCCGCCTTTAGCTCTTCCTCCTCTTCAGTTGTTGAGGGCAACTTTTCGGCAAACTTTATATACTCCTCTGGGAAGACATCTTCATCTTGCAATCGCGAGAAGTGCTTCAGGATATCGTCGATGTGTGAGGTGGGGTTGCCCAGCGGCCTGAATTTATCGAGCGACATGGTGAACAGATTTTTCTTAAACAGGATATATGATTGAGCCTGGCTCATCAGCTTATAATTTGTATCGAGACCGATATATATCCCCTCCTGCCTCAAGATCCGATCGCAGAAAGAGTGAAATGTCGAGATGGCTATCTCTTCGTGGCCGATTGGCATTTCTTGATCAACCCTTTCGAGCATCTCTCCTGCAGCTTTCTCGGTGAATGTTAGGGCCAATATTTCAGATGGCTTAGCCCAGCCCTCATTAATAATATGAGTAATACGCCTAGTGATGACTGCGGTCTTTCCTGTACCAGCGCCAGCGATTATAAGCAGTGGTCCTGCTTTATGCTGTACTGCTTCTTGTTGTCGTTCGTTCAGATTGAACTGCATGGACACTTATACATTATTTTAGCTTAAAAGCTCAAGTATGCTTCTTAAATTCTCCCTTTATTTCGCTATATGCCTGCTCGTACTGCTTCATTACCATTTCATGAAATTGGGAGGGATAAAACTCGATCCTGCCCCTGCGATAACTCTCATTTATGCGTGTGGTATCTGGAGCATGACTGGTGCGTCGCATGTATAAGATCTGAAGTTTTCGTGCGGCACTGTTTGCAATTTTAATAAAGTTTGATGATCTGGTGCGGGCACTCTCCAGACTTGCGGGCATCGACACCTGAAACTTAGTAGCCACCCAAGGATTACTACTAAGTAGCTTCAGATGGTACTCCTTATTATATACCGGCTGTAGGTGTAGCAGCTCGTGCAATGTAAATATATCTTCATCAAAAGTAGTCCCTCTCTCCTCGCATACGAAGTTAATGCATAATTTGCCTGAATTTTCATCTTCATTAAAATAGCGAACGATCCCTTTTCCAAATAGCTTCACGAGCCCACGATAGATCCAGGCAGTGTAATCCTTGGTAACCACAAACAGATCGATATCATCCTCTTCTTTATAAGTGCCTGCTGCAAGCGATCCCGATACTCCTACAAACAGTACTCCGTATCGCAAATACCACTTCTCTTTAATAATTCTTTCTGCATACCTCAGCTGCTCCGCGCGACGCGACTCAAAGATCGCGTCGCTATCCGCTATCCACTTATTGACTAGCTCCTTACCACCAAGATTCTCAAGCAACTCAACGATATCGTTACCCCAATAGCGTTTTGCAATTGAGCTGTCGAGCCTCTTCTCCATCTGCTTTCGAAAAGCAATCATTTTGATTACTGCCTCGACGCGATCTGCATCCATACTTTTATTGCTTTTATCGCTTAATTTCATGCCCAATATCTGTTAAACTTTTACTGCCTTAGCAATCAATTATACTGCTGTTTCCAGAATAAGATAAAAACAGTAGTGAAAAGGGTGGCTCGGCGATCAAATTATGAAGCAGCATCCGATACCACAAAATATATTGGACGTAGAGTTTAAGCTTTTTACGAAATTTACAGTTCGTGAATTTATCTATATGGCCGCAGGGATAGGCTTTGGTGGGATTTTTCTCTACTTTGCCACTCGTGGAGAGCTCACATACTTCATTGCTGTCCCAATCTTCTTGATCTCTTCAGCAATAGGGCTATTCCTCGGATTGGTGCCAATAAATGAGCAGAAAGCCGATACATTCCTTACCAACTATATTGCAGCAATTACTCGACCAACCAGGCGAGTATGGCGCAATGAGCAGTTTGACCGGAAGGTAGAAGGGATTGCTGAGCAGCGCGGACTAGTAATGACACAGGGCGAGATGTCGCGTAATGAACTCCCAGCATCTTCCAAGAACCAGAAGAGTAAGATCATAGGTGGAGTTGATCCAAGTGAGATGGGGTCAAATCAATTCATGCAAAGCTCTCAGGTGACCCAGGCTCTCGACATGGAGGAGGAGCAGAGGCTGGCGGAGATTGAAAATATTGCTTCAACACAGGTCAGCATGCAGAGCAGTATGCCACAGCCACAACCGATGCAACAGGAAGGCACAGCAGTGCCTGAGAGTACCGCACCAGCACAGCCCGAGCAACCCGCAGTTGAGCAGCCACAGATGGTACACCAGGTAACACCGCTCCCGGCTCGACCTCGTGTAACAATTACCAAGGAGAACATCTCCCAATTCCAGTACAGTATTGAGGGCTTGGAGCTACACCCAAACACGATCTACCTCCACCTCCAGGACAGCTCGCAGCCACTTCACCGCGCTATGGTAATGCTTAGAGATACCTCAGAAAACATATTGCAGGTGTATCAGACAGATGGAGCCGGCAACCTAGTAAATGCAAAGCCGCTTAAGCCAGGTGAGTACCTTGTAGACATAGAGTACGGCCAGTATAATTTCCCAAGACTTCACTATGTAATTGAGCAAGGTATATATCCACCAATTTTAGTGACCCCTTTAAATTAGTTTATTGATCTGCCCAATTTGGACCCGAAAGTTAGAAGCAAAATCAAACCATCGACACAAGATCACCTAGAGATACTCGATGTAATTGACGATTTAGTAATCACCAAAAGCGGCAGTGTATCACTTGTCATCCAGACCAACGCAGTTAACTTCGACCTACTTTCAGAGTATGAGCAAGACAGCAAGATCTACGCCTTTGCTGGTCTCCTAAATTCGCTCAACTTCCATATTCAGATCTTGATCAAGACCCAACGAATCGATATTGCCAACTATATCGACTACCTCAATCAGCAGCTCTCACGCCCAATGTCTGAAGGCTTAAGGACCCAACTCACTGTCTACACCTCTTTCGTTCAGAACCTAATCGTCACTAATGATGTGCTGGATAAGAAATTTTACCTGGTCGTCCCCTACAATCCAGCAAACCCACTGGCTGGAGCTAAGCTGAAAAAGCAGAAAGCTGCCGCAAACAGCATATTGTCTGAAAAGCATAAATTACAGGTAGCTGAACAGGGGCGAATCTACCTCTACCCGAAGCGCGACCATATTCTTAAGCAGCTTGGCCGGATGGGACTAATGGGGCACCAGCTTGAAAATAACGAGCTGATTCAGCTATTTTATGAAGTATACACACCAGAAGTATGAGCACCACACAACCATTTGAAAAAGATCCAAACCGCTTCACTAAGACTCACCAGTCTAAGACTCAGCAGATGATCGATAAGCGAAATGAGACACTCGACCCAGGAAAGAAGATCAATGATTTCCAGCGACAGGTCAAAGAGGATCGCCTCAAAACCAAAGAGCTCGAAGATAAAGAGCGATATGACCCAACAGTAATCAAGAAACGTAGCCCACTCCAAAACTTCCTCGCCTATCTCCCCGTTATCGGTAAAAACTACGCGCCGAAGAATGATGAGGAACAGATAGCCGCAGAAGAGCAAGCGGTAGATGGGCGAAAAATCGAAGGGCTTACAATCGAAGACCTTATCGCCCCAATCGACATGGAGGTAGATTTTAACCACCTGAAGATTGGCGACTGGTACTTCCAGACATATTTTGTTAGCCCGCAGGGCTATCCACGTTTTGTCGGGCCGAACTGGCTCTCGCCTATAATTAACTTCGAGCATTCGCTCTATATCAGCACTTTCTATTACCCAGTAGATTCGAAGGTGATTTTGCAAAAGTTAAAGCGCAAGATCGGTGAGATGGAGGCAACGTTGTACTCGCAGATGGAAGGCCGCAAAGCCGTCGATCCCACGCTCAAAGTAGCCCTAACCGACGCTCAGCAGCTTCAAGACTCGATCGCAGAGGGCACCGAGAAATTCTTCCACTTCGGGATGTATGTCACCATTCAATCAAAAGACAAGGATGAGCTCGAAAAGATCGGCAAGAATGTGACATCGACTTTAGCCTCGATGAATGTGACTGCAAAGCCAGCGGTTCTCCAGCAGGAGCAAGGACTGATCAGCACACAGCCGCTCGGCTTGGACAAGATGTTTATTACCCGAAATATGGATACGACATCGTTGGCTACTACATTCCCATTTGTCACCTCGGAGCTCACCATGGATCATGGGATCATGTATGGGATCAACCAGCATAACCGAAGCTTGGTTATCTTTGACCGATTCGATATGGAGAATGCAAATACAGTTGTATTTGCCAGGTCGGGTGCTGGTAAGAGCTACTTCGTGAAGCTGGAAGCGGTGAGAAGCCTGATGTTTGGGACAGAATTGATAATTATCGACCCTGAGAAAGAGTACGAGAGACTGTGCCAAGCTGTTGGCGGTGCATATATCTCATTCTCACAAGATAAAGGCGACAAGATGAATCCATTTGAGCTGTCAGGACTTGGGCAAGATGAAGATGAGTTGAGGATTAAGATGCTCTCATTACAGGGCTTCTTCAGGCTAATGATGGGACAGTTGAACCCTATTGAAATTGCAATCTTGGATCGTGCCTTAATCCTGACCTATCGCGAGAAAGGGATCACACTCGATCCTGCGACCCAGCGAAACGCCGATTACCCTCTGCTTGAGGACCTGTACAAGGTATTGAAAGGCATGGCAGAGCCTGAAGCGCGAAGCATGGCAAGCCGCCTCGAACGATATATCATCGGCTCAGCCAAGGGCGTGTTCAATGAACGGAGCACGGTCGAAATTAATAATCCGTTCACAGTATTTAGCATCCGTGATATGGCCGACGAGCTCCGTCCGATGGTTATGTATCTGATGCTGGACTATATCTGGACCAGAATTCGACGTGACATGAAGCGACGGATCTTGATCGTGGATGAGGCGTGGTACATGATGCAAAATGAGGACTCAGCCAAATTCTTGTACGGCATGGCGAAACGAGCACGTAAATATTACCTCGGACTCACGACAATCACTCAAGATGTTGATGATTTCCTTAAGAATGATATGGGACGCGCTATTATTACTAACTCTTCGATCCAATTCTTGATGAAGCAGAGCCCAGCTGCGATTGACCGGCTCACTGGCACTTTCAACTTATCAGAAGGTGAGAAACAGTATCTATTAACTGCCGACAAGGGTCAGGGCTTATTCTTCGCTGGAGCAAACCATGTGGCTATCCAGGTGGTATCCAGCCAAGCCGAGCATGAGCTTATTACCTCCGATCCGAAAGACCTCGAGAGAATGCGTGCCGAAGAAGCACAAGGCATTAAGAAACAACGCCCGCTCGAGGAGCTTGCGATGATGTATGACCCGCCAGCAGTCCAAGATCCAATCAAAGATCGCGTCCGCAGGGACAAAACAAATGTAATCAGCCGTGCAGTCCAGAGCCGCAAGGAGCAGGTTGACCAGATGATTGAGGATAGGCTGAAGTATCATGCTGTACCACAATCGGATGTAAACACTCAAGGCATGGTGGATATGGATGGTGATGGCATTGCCGAAACATACGCATCTATGTCAGACATGGTAAGCGCGGAAAGAGATGCATTGCAAAAAGGTAGGTCACATATCACTTCACAGGGCATTGTTGGAGGCACGGTTCCTGTTGAATCAACAGCTCCGACTCCACCACCAAGTCAGCCAGCCCAGCCAGGATATGAATCTCCAGATTTTGGGAGTCCCGAGGAGCCAACCAACCCAGTCCAATAAATTTGCCATAAAGAGCTTTGGGCATCTTCAACATTTTCAAAAGCAAGCCAGGCACGACTCAAGCTGACCAGCCAGTCGCACAACCAGCTGCGCAAAACAACCAAGCCACAACACCCACGGCAGGTGGCACAACCCAAAGCATTGCTCAAACGAAAGAACAATCCGACTACGATAAACTCATGGCTTTTGAGAGAAAGATCGGCGCTCCATATAGCGGCGGGGCAACTATAAACGCCACAACAGAAAGCCAGCAGAAGAAGCAAGAGGATTTGGCGTTAAAAGTCAGAAACCCATTCAGAGGAGCGTAGTCGCAGTCCCATAGTACTAAAATATTATAAGTTAGCGGCCTAATCCCCATCCGGACACTCAATCGGGTCCATAAATTTCGCAGGATTGTACACTTTGTTCTTCCCCCATTCCGCCAACATAAAGTGCAAGTGTACACCACCGTTCGTCTTGCCTGTTCGACCCATCTGACCGATTGAGGTGCCAGCCTCGACAAAGAATCCAGTTTTTACATAAACTTCGTTAAGGTGACCATATACCGTTGATAAGCCTGATTCGTGCTCGATTATCACACTCCTAGCTAACCCTTCGCCACCCTGCTCTTCACCGTCGGGCGGGCAGTTTCTCGGCTCGCAACCGGCAAAGGTCACTTTACCGCGATGTGCAGCTATTACATCTGGATATCCTGGATGCGCTATATCGATACCGTTGTGAGCAGCCGAAACGCATTGGGTTATTTTTCCGAGGCCACGTTCCACAGGCCAGATAAGCTTTAACGAGTCCTGCTGTGACAATACTTCGTTCGATGCGGGTACAGCATATATATGCTGCGGAATATATGGTTTCTGAGCGACAGGCTCTGAAGGTAAGCTCTCTCTACTGCTTATCGACGGGTAGCCGCTTCTCACCGACCCTGCGAATAGAAGTGCTGATACCACAAGGCTTAAAGCTGTTACAAAAATCGTAGCTTTTCTATATCTGCGTTTGATCCCTTTTGATCCCATCTTTTATACCTTTCATTTTGTGCCGGCAGGTAGCGATTACTTACTTCTAGCTTAACGGCCCTTGGTCAGGCAATACAAATTCTTTTAGATTTTCAGTCGTTATAACAATAGGAGCTGGTGCACCCTCAACTATCTTCCTGGCGACTGCGCGCACCATAGTCGCGAGATTTCTCTCAAGCTGGCGCAGTCCTGCATCGAAGCCAACAGGGCGTACAAGTAGTGGCCATACATTTTCTTCGATCACTATCTGATCTGGTCGGAGTCCAGTATTCTCTATCACCTTCGGGAATGAGAAATTCTTGGCGATTGTTGTCTTCTCTTCGTCGTTGTAGCTGGTAAAGCGGATAACCTCCATGCGGTCTAGAAGTGCTGCAGACAATGTCCCCAGGTTGTTCGCCGTACAGATGAAAAATACTTTCGATAGATCGATCGGGTGATCAATGTAATGGTCGATAAAGGCGCTGTTCTGCTCTGGGTCAAGTATCTCCAACAACGCTGCCATAATATCGTTGAGCAATCCACTCTGGCCGCTTGCCTTATCTATCTCGTCTAGTAGGATGACCGGGTTCATGCTCTTGGTGCGGATCAATGCTTTCACCACCTGTCCTGGCTCAGCATCGAGAAATGCCTTAGACTGCCCACGCAATGCTTGCACACTGCCGATGGCCCCAAGCGCGACCCTTGTGAAATCTCTCCCCATCGCCATAGCGATCGACTTGGCAATCGAGGTCTTACCAACACCCTGCAATCCGACGAATAGCATCACAGGGGCGTTTGCGGATGATCCTCGAAGGATAGCCATCTCCGGGGCTACAGGTGTGACAGAGGCTGATGCAGCACCAGGCGTGACAGTCGGCTGAGCTGAATTCTGGCCTTGCGCAGCAATCGCACTATTCTTGAGCTGCATCACAGCCAGATAATCGAGTACCAAATTTTTGACTGTATCCATACCGTAGTGTGTCTTGTCCATGATCCCCTTAGCGTTCGCGACATCAAGCCTATCTTCAGTGTATGTCCCCCACGGGATGCTTGTAATCCAATAGATATATTTCTCTACCGTCTCAAATTCACCTGTGTAGCTTCCTCGCTTCGCCATGCGATACAATCTCTCGATTGATCGTAAGGCTTTTTCCCGAAGCTCCTCTGGCATCTGCGAGCTATTAACTTTCTGCTCTAGCTCTTCTATCTCTTCAATTACCTCGCTGTCGGTAGATGGACTTGCTTTTGCTTTCGGTGGAGCTTGCTCAACGATTGGCGTGCTGCTATCTACAGCTATGTTTGAATCATTTAATGCTTCAGTCGTACTGATTGCAGAAGTTGTAGCCTCGGCGATCTTAATCGGATCGGGTGCGGCTGGAGAGCTTTGAACAGCTGCAGCTAGCTCTTCTGAGACAGCTGGCTGATCAACGGGTAGTGGAGTTACTGGAGCAGGCTGCGCTACTGGCGGCGTTACCACTGCAGGCTGAGCTACTGGCGGCGTTACCACTGCAGGCTGAGCTGATATGCTCCCGACACTTTGCCCTGGTGCCAGATTTGAGTTGTTTAGGAATTGGTCTTGGTGGTTCATGGCGTTAAATTTCACTTAATAGATTAAACTATCCGGGGCGAAAGGACAAACATCCGGTAAGCTACAGGCTAGCTTCGGCTTATGCAACGAGTAGTAAATGGCTCTTGTCGATGCTACTACCATGGTATATAATCCGAAATCTGACATCAACCTGACAGGTATCTGATGAAGACTCGAAAAGAGTTGAGGCAACAAGTCGTTTCACTCCTGCCCAACGGTAACTATATTACCCTTGTCGGCATGAACGGCTCCGGCAAAAGCGATTTCCTCAGGCAACTCGATGACGAGAACCGAGAGACTAACCCAAACAATGCGATTGTACTTGTTAGAGCATCAGCGCTGATCGATATTACTGTTGAGTCATTTTACGGACTATTGATTAGCACCATGCTAGACGTGCTAGGCGTTGCTTATGAAGACAGTAGCCAAGCTCTATTGAGTAAGGACTTGTACAAACTAAATAAAGCAGCCAGCAAGATTATCTCCGAGTATCTACTAGATAAAGAGAAATCTGTGACCATCGTTGTGACGAATATTGATAGATACGCACATCTTGGACCACAATTCTATATGAGTCTGAGAGGTCTGCGAGAGCAAGATATCAATCGCATCGGCTATATCTTCACAGGCAATACCGACCTTTTAAGAAAGTTGACGAGAGAGTGTGTAGGATCATTTGAAGAGGTTTTGAACGCTCTAGTCCTCAGGCTTTCTGTAGATGATTACCAGTACTTTGAGGAGGTTATTGAATCCGCAGCAAAGAGGTATAAGTATCCGGTGACAAAGGAGGAGAAGAAACATATTCATAGCATTGCCGGGGGGCATGCAAGTTTTATCAAATATACAGTTCAATATCTCTTGGAGAATGGCGAGTGTGAGGTAAACAACCTGCTCGAGTACGAACCAATCAAAACAAGGATAATGAGATTAGTTGATGAAATGGGCTCTGATCTGTACAGATATTACTCAACGACTGAACCTTCAAATATGGAGGATGGCTCATCAGAACTTGACCAGCTGATTAAAGCAGGTTTCATCATAAAGCCAGCAGATGGTGGTTATGCAGACTCTATACCGATACTCAGGGCCTACTCAAAGACTCACCCGGCAGCTGCTTCAGCAGAGGTTAAGGTTGAAAATGCTGACATCCAAGGAGAGTCAAACCATACGAAGAGCGACCCAGAGGTACGTGATGGAAACATCTACTTCGACGGTGAGACTATAGGTGACGAACTTTCAGAGAGAGAGTTTGAGCTTTTATCACTCTTTGTCCAAAACTATGGGAAAGTTGTCACTAGAGACGATGTTGCCGAAATTCTTTGGAAATCACGTTCCATAGAGAAGTATTCTGATTGGGCAATAGATCAGACAATTTCTCGTCTAAGAAAGAAGTTACCTCAAGGAGTAACTATTAAAACCATTAAGGGCAGAGGTTTCAAACTTGGCAGGTAGACAACACCCTATCCCTCTCCAATAAGCCACCACTCAGACAAACGTCAGATTTTGACAGGATGTGTCAAAACCGTGACAGAACTTCATCAAGCTGACATCAGGAATGACCTATATTATTCGGTTATTAAGATATCAAATTAACTCTCAATGGAACCAATTCTATTGACTCAGTCGGGGATCGAAGAGCTGCAGATGCAAGTTAGCAAGCTTGAGGTTATGCTTCAAAGAAGAAAAGCCTCAGTTAACCGAACGGTAGAGTGGTATGGCTCTGACGATGAACAATACTTTGACAGATTAGAAATTAAAAATGAGACACAGGCAGAGTTAGATAAATATAAAGATATTCTCAGAAAAGCTAAGAGTGTCGAGACCGTAACTACAAGAAGCACAGATGTAGTGGAACTGGGCTCTATAGTCCATCTGGTTAACCCCGACACCCATTACGAGATGCAGGTAGTCTCAAGCGTAGAGGCAAACCCTCTCAAAAATAAGATCTCTGTCGACTCACCTATCGGGCAGGCTGTCATAGGAAGAAAAGTCGGAGACTTGGTAGATGTGAGTACACCAGTAGGCAAGGCACAATTCCGGGTTGATAGGATATCATGACACCAACACCGCACACACAGCTTAAGTTTGACAGAGAGCTATTACCAACCGCTCTTGCGGAGCTCACAAGGGAAAGCGAGAAAGTTAATCTTGCGCTCAATCTCGTATATACAAAGCTAAGCGGTAAAGTGAGAGGGAATGTAGGAGATAACGCCTTTTACCATGCCTGCAGGGTAGCAAATTATATCCTGACCAGGCTTGGTATTCGCGATATTGATACCGTTGTCTCGGCAATACTCCACGATGCTGTAGAAGAATTCGCCGTAACCACTGAAGCAATGCACAATGTCTTTGGACCTGAGATCACAAGTAATGTGAGGTGCCTAACTCGCAGCAAGTATAGCGACACAAAGCAACCAGCAAAAACATTTCAAAAAGCTAGTCAGAATTGGAAATTAGCGGATGCCTCACTTTCAGTGAAGATTATCAAACTGTCAGACCGAATCGACAACCTCCAAGGCGTTATTGGAGTCAGCAGCTCGGATCCTCGTTCTCTGAAGATCCCTTACTGGATAATTGAGACGCGGCTTTCGCTGCTTCACTTCGCGAAGGCGACCCACCAGCTTCTTTACGAAGACCTTATAGATGTAGTAAAAGCCCTCGAGTATCAACTAACACCGGAAGAGAGCGAGCTAGTCGATCACTACCTTCGCAGTGCTAACATACCCAGCGATATCAGGAAACATCTCCAAGAATACGCTGGCTGACCCACCACTTAGCTCCCCCTTATTTGCCACAACAAGCAGATACTCATAGCTATACTCTTTCCCCTTCTCCATTGTGCCAGTGCCGAAGCTTACATAATCCTTGGCTGCAACACCACTCCTATCAACAGAGACGCCATTGTACTGCCAGAATTTTCGCATCGTCTCCATTGATACACCGGCTAGATTGAATCGCAACGGCTCCGTGCCTGAAGGCACAAAGTCACGCACCACTACATTTGTATAATCAGCATCCGGAGTCACTTTAACAGTCACCTTCACTACATCTGCAACCTGCAAGTCTGACTCGGCAATCGGCTTACCACTATCCAGATCGGTTAATGATCGACTAATTGTGAAGCCTTTCGATTCTGGGATCTCGTCCGTCACACTCTTCACATTAGCGGTCAGATATAGCTCACCTTCGCCATTTCTAGCAATTTTAATCACATTCTCGCCCTCCTCAAGATATTTCGAATCAATTGATGCAACCACTTTCGAATAGCGGCTATCACCTGTTAACTCAAAATCCTCTACTTCCTCGCCATTTACAAATAGCTTTAGATTATTATCCTTACCAAAGTCAGCAACACTTTCGGAATCAGCCACCGCCAATGCATACATAATTGCCGCGGAGTTCTTGTCTCCATAGTAGCTATTAACGTTTCGATCAAGCAGCCAGTTTCGCACTTTATATTTGGTATCCCATGATTCGAGCGGTGCTAGTGCCAGATAAGCTGCTGATGTCACATAGTCTGAGCTTCCCATAACCTTGAAGTTGCTCTCGATATCCTCCCAGAACATTCCTCTGTCTGATTCTTCAGCCAAGTTAGGCAGGTAGCCAGAAAGCCATGTTGAATCTCCGGTATTGCCGATCTGATTAAATGCCTGCATGAACAGAGCGATGGCCAACGGATCAGACTGAGCCTCGGTGCTGCTTAGGAAAAGCTCTTTCATGTCTTCGGAATAAACAAGTCGCACTATCTGCGTCGACAGCGGCCAAGCCTTTGAACGCCAAGATCTTATCCTGCACTGATGTATGATCTGACACAATATGCTGCGCGAAATATTTAGCCATCAAGCCCCTCTGCGTTTGTGGCAATGGCTTCAGCTCTTCCACGGCTACGAGTGCTTCAGCAGCCAATACTGATGATTCTAACGATACTGCGTCATAGCTAAACCATCCGAACCCACCATTCTCAGCCTGATTGGTGCTTAGCAGTTCAGCATAGTAAACAAGTTTCTTCTCAAGCTCGGCTTTCGGTGTGTCTGGCTGCAGATCATCATAATGCTCTACTATGAAATTATCGTGCAAGATCGCACTAGCCAATTGAGGTGTTGAGTTCAATCCGGGATCGACAGCATATTTGAAGCTATCAATTGAGAACGCCTTCGATACGACCAAGTTTACCTTTGTGGCATCTTTGCGCACTGACTCAAGATCGAACTTGATTTCGGCACTGTTTTCATCAGTTTTGAGCAGCTCTGAATGCAGCTCATTCGAGATAATGCCATCTGTATAGACTGGGAGTGTATATCTGATCGCATCAAGCTTGGTCTCTCCCTGTACTAGCTCAGCGGTCAATTTTGCCTCTTCAACCCCGGCTGCGGGTACAATCGTAAATTCATGCTCCTGGCGTGTATTTGCAGGTAGATTCACATCGATCTCCTTATCTCCTTCTGAGCAGCCCTCACAATCAAATTTTAGCTTACCACTTACTGCGCTGCCAAAATTTGCAGCTTCGACTCTAACTATCATCTTGTCTCCATCGCGGATAAATTGTGGCACCTCAATGTCTAAGAATTGGTCAATTCTGCTGGTAAATAAGTCACTCCCGTAGCCATAGTCATTATCCTTGCTCGCGCCATACCCAGCTACCGACCATGTGGTCAAGCTGTCAGGCAATGTAAATTTCACAGTGGCACGGCCATTGGCATCAGTTACAACTGTAGGATTCCAGTAGGCTGTATCAGGGAAATCATCTCTTGCCGAAGTACCATCACCACCACCGCCACCAGCTCCAGATCCGTCATCGACCTGGTTATACATAGGATTACCTAATTCAAATGTGAAGTATCGCTTGCGTGATTCAAAGTGCTGCCCAAGGTCAGGATAGGCGAAGCTGTTGTTCTTCAGATCTAGGAGAGCTTTATCAACGACAGCAACCGAGACGGAGCTGCTAACCGGCTTGCCAGCACTATCTGTTGTAGTGATATTTAGCACAGCTTCTTCACCTGGCTTATAACTTTCCTTGCTGCTCTCGATCTTCACATCGAGATCATATGCTTCTGAATCTACAGAGAGAGTACCACAGCCATACGACCAGCCTTTACCACGCTCACCATTCGGTTCGGCTTCACTCGGTGTAGCTATAACATATGCGCAAATGCTAAGGTAGGGTGCCATGCTCTCTTTAATCTCGATCTCGATCTCTTTTTGACCATTTGCTGGTAATTCTAGCTTGCCTCGCTGGTCTATATTGGATGAGGCAACCATATATACTCCCTTCCCTCCTGAGAGCACTGAGATGTCTACTTTAACCTTCTCTCCTGGCTTAGCTCGCAGGACAGACGGTGTAACTTCAATATTGTTGTAATATTGCCTTCTTTCGTTGCTCAACTCGGAAATGTAGAAGTTATACGCATAATCCTTTACTGCCTGCTCGAATTTAACCTCGATGCTGTAGCTTCCGTGCTTCAGATCTTTAAGTTCTACGCTTACATTGCCATTTCCATCAGTTGTATATCTCTGGTCATAGCCAGGAACAGTTTCAGTGTGCTGAATAGTCCTATAAACAGGCACATGGCTCTTTGTGTATTCATTGTATTCCTCCTCGCCGGTGTCTACCCATTCGGTCCAGCGCCTTGTTACAGCGATATTAAATGACTTGTTGCCGATTGGATCTCCTGACCACACCTTCTTCGACTTGAAATTCAAAGTTACATCTTTAGTTTGACCTTCATCTACTGAGATAGAAGTTGAATCTGTGGTCATCTCAATATCGTAGTCATAGTCGGAGACTAAAGCGCTGCTGTGTGAAAGCACTTGATACTCAGCATCAGCGGTAACAAGTGCGACTCGATATGCCGTAAAGTTCATGTCACCATTGTTCCTCAAATGTGTGAAACTGTAACTGTACCTACCAGCTTGATCTAATGTCACATTTTTTTCCTCAACTAACTGTGATGCGATATATCCGTACTGCTCATAATGATCTGATTGCATCATTGTAGGCGAAGGATTGCCCTTGTAGAGGCGCAGCCTTGCTGTCTTGCCTGCGAGCGGTTGGCCCGAATAGTCGGTACCTGTAACCACAGCCTTGATTGGCTCGCCTGCGAAATACTTTGGTTTCTCAAACTCCACCACAAACTGCTGATCAGGCTTGCTGTATTCAGAGACATCAATAACTGTGCTTGCAATCTGCTCATCTTCTACATACATCCTAATTCCAACATATGCTTGCTGCTGTGTATAAGGGATTGTGAAGCTACCATTAACAACTCCGAATTCATTTGTGGTTTTGAATTCACCTTCAAAGATTGGTAGAGTGCTTGCTCCAATATTCTCACTATCAAACATGTAGCTGTATGCTTCATCGGCAACCACCCTCACAGTGAGAGGTTGCGGGATTGCGAGCGTGTCACCCGACTGTTCTCGGACGATCCCGCTGAAGTTGACTGTATCCCCAGGCTTGTATAGAGGCCTGTCTGTGCTCAGATATGTCGGATATGTATGATTGCGGTTAAAAATAGAGCCTCCATGCATCCCCTCATATGCAGGGTAGTCTAACCATCCCTCGTTGCTGGAAAATACAATCCAGCTCTCGCCAGCTTTACCGATCACTACATTCCCATCCGTGTCGGTCGAATAGAAGCCCTCACCATTTGTTTTCGCACTCCCTACTTTCTTACCGCTATCATAAACATCCATGCTTACCTCTGCGGCAGGAGTCTCATTAACCATATTGTAGACGTAGCCATGGTTTCCATCGGACTGTGTAGCGATAATACCGAGGTCGGTTTTAACATAATACTTATACGCAGTGGTTGTGCCAGCTTTATTTGTTGCGGAGACAATATAGAATCCACGATTAGGCAGAGCTTTGACATATCTTGGGTCGTCGATGTTTAACTGCTTCTGCTCTATAAGCTGAATACCATCTGGCAATGAGGTAATCTCCCCAGTTAAGTTGGTGATGTGTGTAACTGCACTCTCTGCTGGTACAGAGTAAAGCTTTACAGTGATAGGATAAGCAGAGTCACCCGAAGTTCGCAGATTTACATCAACACCATTTGTTACGTTCTCTACTGGCTTACTTATCCAACCGAACGACACCATATCACTCTCGATATATTTGCCCTTTGAGTCGGTGGATCCAGTATCAAAGCTAAACTTATAATCCTCACCTAATTTCTCACCGTCACCGTTTGCAAATTCACCGCTTACTGTGACATCATAAAGGTGATTTGGAGCGAGATTATCATTTGGGATAAAGACAACTTTCATGCCGATCTGCTCATACCGACCAGTTAGCTCTGGTGCAATTTTCACATGCTTGGCCAATTCTTCGGCGCTAATATTCTTATGGTTGAATTCAAATTCAATTGTAGTATCCACAGGAACCTCTTTGGCCTTATCTCTAGGAGTACTACCAATGACCGCAAATAGTGGCTCTACCCTGAACACCCACTCGATATCTTTGCGCAGCTGTGAGCCATCAGCGAATGTGACACCATCAACAAGTGCGATTGTATATTCAGCACCACGTGCCAGCTCATCCTCGATCTCAACTGTAATTTTCGACCCATCCCCATCGGCCTCTGCTGTAGCGGTGAAGGGTACCTCTGGGGTCACTTTTATGGCATCGTTGAGGTTGCTAGTAATGGCGCTCTCTGTCTCGAGCGTGAAGCTATTTTGAGTCGCAATGTAGCCAGACGATGTAATGTTGGCAGGCTGCAGGCGAACCGCAGGAATAGGCTGTGAGTTTGCTAGATCGGATGGCGAGCTTTCACCCATGAGCTGTGGGACGATGAAGATTACAGCAATCGTGAGTGCTAGTAACGATGCAATGCTTCCACCTGCCCAAGCGAATGCCTCCTTTGAGAAAATACGCGGCTTTGATGTATCCTTGCCTGCCTGCTCTTTGATTGACTCCGACAGCTCTTTCTTAGATGAATCAGCAGCAAGCTTCTGCGCCAGTCGCAGATCGAGCGACTTCATGTCGACACTCTCTTCAAGTGATCTTATAGGAGCAAACATATCTCCAATCTGATCCTGTATCTCAGTGAACTTTGAGAAGTCGGCCTTATCTGCATCATGTGCGGCTTTATCAGTGCTGATTTTTGGAGTGCTTTCTGCAGCCGGGTTAACCGGCTTCTGCTCTTGCTTCCTGTTTAATCTATTTTTGAACTTTTTCATTAAATCTTTCATTATTTAAGATCCACATTAATTATTTAATGAACTCACTGATCTATATCCTGATCCTGGTCATCTTCATTAACCAGACTCTCAAGATTCAGATCATCAGATTCATCTCTATACTCCATCTTGGCTTTAACTTTCTCCAAGGCTCTATATAAGGTCATTTTTACAGCGCCCTCGCTTTTACCAAGTGTCTCGGCTATCTCTGCAAATTGGAGGTCATCGTGGAATCGCAGGGTGATTATCTCTTTTTCTTCTGAGGTAAGTCCCTCAACCACAGCTAGCATGAGCTGAACCTCTTCATCTTTAGCAAGACTTTCAAGGTAGCCAGGCTCATCCTGAGTTACAATTTCAAAAATCTCCTCCTCCATTTCAACCTGCTGCATATTGCGGCCAAGCTTTCTGAAATGGTCAATCACTTTATTTCTTGATACTGTAAAGAGCCAAGCTTTAACACCGTTGGCGTCTCTATCTTGAAGTACTTCGGGATGCTCGGCTAACTTCACAAACACATCGGCCGTGAGATCTTCAGCGAGTTCCTTTTTGTTTACTTTTCGATAGATGTAGAAAAATACCGCTTTCCGGTTATCAAAGTAACATTTCTCGAATAGCTTTTGTGACTTCCTGCGCATAATTTTCTTATGTTTTTCACTTTGAGCATTTGATTTCATTGCTTTATACGCATTGGAAATGGCTTCGTAACAAGATCGGGTATCGTCGCTCAGACCCGATCGGGTCTGAGCACTTTTGGTTCGACCTGGCCGGGTTCAACGGCTTACTGTGCGAGCGACTTCAATACGGCCACCTCCTTTCGAGCAGTTGCCATGCTTTTTAAATTGGGTGTTTCAAGTATGAATGGCTTGTCTGCGAGCTTTGAATGGGATAGTAGCTTTTTAATAGCTTCACTACCTATCTCACCCTCGCCAAGATTTGCGTGACGATCTTTATGAGAATCAAAAGGTTTCATCGAGTCGTTTAGGTGAAAGGCTTTTACATTTTCGAGGCCGATTGTGGATTCAATTTGTGAAATTATCCCGTCGAGATTATCACGCCAGTCGTATCCAGAGACAAACATATGCTGCGTATCTAAGACATATCCGACGCGTGCCTTGTCCTCAACGCCTTCACGCATCGCGACTAGCTCTTCAAGTGTGTCGCCCATAATCTGACCAGATCCTGCCGACGATTCAAGCAGAATCATCCCACCTTTTAGCTGCTCTAAAATCCAGTTAAGACCATATGAAATACGCTTAACCCCTTCTTCTGGAGTCAGATCTTTAGCCGAGCCTGGGTGGAATGTTACCCCTAACACCTCGCACTCCGAGCCTCTCTCTTTGATGCCCTCAGCTAATTTTGCCGAAGCGGATAGGTGGGTTAAAAGTGAAAGCTTACTCAGATGAAACATCTGCTTCTCGGCACGAGCGAGATTAATCAGGTACACTCCGTGAAATAGGATTTTCTTAATATTTGAGTTTGCGGCTGCTTCGGCGAACTCTTCGATCTGCTTCTCATCGATATCCTTAGTAGACCAGCGCATCGGAGCAGAAAACATTGTCTGGATTGAATTTACTTCAAGCTCTAAACCGTTGGCTATAGCATTCTTCAAGCCTCCCGACGCCGAAACATGTGCTCCTAAATATCTTTCCACAGGCTTGATTTAATGAATTTATCCCCAAACGTTCCACCTTAATTTTATGCTATGCCATCGGAATTGCCGTGTCAATTGGAAAAGTGGAAATGGTCAGCCCGAAGTAGGGCATCCCGGAGCCGGGACGCCCTACTTCGGGCTGACCCAGCTTAAGCCTCTTGTGGCACACCTTCGTATGGTCTAAGATCTATTTAATGAATTACAAGAATAAAAAGCGACTACAATCACTCGCCATCATTCCAGTATTAATGGTGCTCACAGGTATCGCAGTTTATGTCGTTATTAACAATGACACACAAGACACAAGGAGCAGCGCCGATAACCCAAACGGCAGCATAAACCTCTCCCCTGCACTTATCACAGCTGATAATGGCGAGCAGTTTAATGTAGAGATTCGGGTTAATCCTGACAATGCCAATAGTGGAAGCGCAATGGCCGTCGACGCAGTGATTAAGTATGATCGAACCAAAGTACAGGCGACCCAAGTCACAAATGGTGCAATTGCAGGTACATATCCGTACGAAGGCAATAGCGGTATTACCCACAACAACGGCACGGTAAGAGTTAGCTGGGTAGGGTTTCGAAACAACGAGACAGCCCCACCGATTACATCTAACCAGCTGCTTGCGACAGTGCGCTTTACAGTGCTAGCCGAAGGCGAGAATGAGATCAAGACAGAATTTACAAGCACAGGCTCAACAGTCGACTCTAACATCGTCCGCAATAACAATGGCACTGCGCAAGATATTCTAGGAGCATCCTCGACCGTAACCGTAAATGATGGCGAAGGAGAACCAGATCCACCACCGCCGGACCCAGGCGACCTACTTGGCGACCTTAATCAGGATGGCAAGATTTCATTAAGCGATTATTCCCTATTCCTTCAAGATTATAGAGAGTGCCGCAACAAAAACTTCACAGATTGCAATGCACGATCTGACCTCAATGATGACGACAAGGTCTCTCTCGGGGATTACGCAATCTTCATTCGAGAGTACAAAGCCTATAAAGCTGCTCATCCAAACGGCTAGTTTAATGAAATCTCGCACACATTCGGCCTATTTTGCCGATTTTGCTGCCTACCTATGATATAATCACGCAGGTATGGAGAGGTGGCTGAGTGGTCGAAAGTACCTCACTGCTAACGAGGCGTGGGCCTTTTAAAGCCCACCGAGGGTTCGAATCCCTCCCTCTCCGTATTGTTTTAGTATTCAATATTGAATACTAAAACAATACTACGAGGCGGGATGAGAACCTCATGGCTTGCGAAGCAAGACAGGGGGCGGAACACACGAGCATCATCTCTTCTTGTGTGTCTAGCGAGGGAGTGTAACGACTGAGCGTCATCCCTCCCTCTCCACTTATAACTTAACTTATGAAACTTATGTCAACACCTATCAACTTAAACGCATTACTTTCTCTTCCCGAAGACTTTAGTGAGACACTGGAGATAGACAAAGTATATACAATTAGAAAATCTGGATACAGAATAACACCCATTAAGATGCCTATGGAGCTTTCCGATTCTGACCATAAATACATCGGGAAGGTTGTGGTGTTAAAGCTTGAAATAACTGCAGAATATACGGATATAACCTTTAAGGTCTTGAAATTGTTTAGTGTGGAGGAATCAGAAGTCTTCTCTAGGAATTTCCTAAGGTATTAAGGCAATTCCATCAACAAGTTTAAGAACTCACTTATTCTCACATCTTTATCCCGTGGCTCAGTCCCGTCAAAATCATCATGATCAATGAAATAAGTCTTGGGGTCTTCAGGACTTGGATCATCAAGTCTAACTGCAAAATAGGAATCATATTGATTTAACGCAAAGCCCACATAAGGAAATTTCTCAGTGCATGGATACTCCGACAGATCTAAGATTGGTTGAAACCTCAGGTGGAAATAGTCTTGCGGACTTTTAAGAAGGAAGTAATCATAGTAATACTGTTTTTGAATAGATTTTAGCCCTCCCAAGATCTCAGCAAGTGGCACCTTGATCTCGTGTTCTTTGCCTCGAATCATGACTTTATCTCCAACTGCCTGTATTTTAGAGATGCCCAATTTAGAGAATGCTTCTTGCAGCTCTGGCGACATAAGTAGTCGGACTAATCTTATATATTGTTTATAGTATAATCGTTTATGAATATCGCCACAAACCTCAAACAAACCGCCAAATCAATCGCCACACTCGAAGCAATCATTTCTCCAAACTGGGAGTCACGCTACTACTCCTACAATTCAAAATGGGCAGAGGGCGAAGAAATGTTCTCGATGCGTAACGGTTCAGGAGACGAATTCTATATACTGTTTACTAATACAGGGGTGGTAGGCAAATTCTTCCTCCACGAGAACCCAACAACCGTCGAGATACCACAAGATGGTAACTCACTCTTTCCAACTTTCTTCACCGAGCCGGCTTTTGAGATAAATAACGCGACTTTCTTCCTCTGGAAGAAAGAGAGTGAAACAGAGTGGCATTCGCAGGGAGGTGTCGATGAGAGAATCTTGAAGATACTCGACGGGAGACCCGAAGCATACAAGCAGTGGGCCGACGGATATTATGAAAAAAATCTCAACCTAGACACAATCCGGGCTATTTACGATCATGCAGAGCTAACCGATGATCTGATCCACAGCCTTAACCCAGACCTAAGCCGCAAAGCAATCACAGAAGAGCTAGCCGAGATTGGTTACTAAAGGCCAAATAATCGACAAACCCCACCAAACCATGATATATTTATTATAGGTACTCGCATTCGCGAGGCCAGATAAAATAAATATATCATTAACTCACTATGCAGGAAGGTAAAGTAACCCCAGGTCTTCTTTTCTTTAGAGGCCTCCTCGCGGTCATCTTCGGTATGATCGTAGTCGCATGGCCAGGGATTTCCCTAGCCACTATAGTCCTCCTTATGGGACTATTCCTACTCATCGACGGTATCGTTGGTATCGTTATGGGTTTCTTCAGTATCGGCAAAGATAAGCATTGGTACCTAATGGTACTGCTTGGATTGCTTGCAGTTATAGGTGGTGTGCTCGTATTTAACTATACTAAAGTAACATTCATCACAGTTGTAACAATCTTCGGTGCTATGACAATTGCTTCAGGTATTGTTGATTTCATTAACTTCTTCAGATTCAAGAAAGAAGTTGATAACAGATTCCTACTGCTTCTGGCTGGTGTTGTAAATATACTCTTCGGTACACTCTTGGTCGTTCACCCATTGGTCACAAGCGTGGCATATATGTGGGTAATCGGTTTGACCGCACTGTTCGCAGGTATCTTCTCAATCGTTGCTTCTATCAAATTGAAGCGAGAAGTTAAGAAGGGCAAGAAATAGCTTTCTAATTGTGACAGCCTCGCCTAGCTTAGGCGGGGCTGTTGCATAGTAATTTTTAACTGCCACCACGATGATCTACTCAGGGTATCAAAGTTTCCTAGACAAGGTATTTTCAGGCTTAAGAGATATGGGGATTGATGTCTCTGATATGGAGATTGACCATATCGCGTATCAGACAGCTTCAAGTCTCGAGTATGACGAGCTAAAGCCAGAACTTCTAAAAGACACTACTCTCATAAGAGAGGTCATAGTGAACGGACGTAGGGTCGGCGTATTTAAATTCAACACAGCGATTACCTACAATAGCCAGAAGGTCGAAGCTATTGAGTTAATCGAGCCATCATCAAAAGAGGAGGCGTTTAACCTCCTCCTATATTCACGTGCAAATACTACCTATACTACTCTGGAGCTTCAATCTTAACAGGCTTGTTAACGCTATTGTATAACGTAACCGCATCTACCTCTTCGTATTCAAACTTTGCAATACCTGGAATTGAGACTGAGAAGCCTTTTAACTCGACATCCTCTCTTAGAGGTTCTGCATCATCTTTAGAGACCCACACAAAGTAATTAATCTCATCGATTGATACATCATCAAAGCTGATATCTTCTTTTGTAAATGAGGATAAGCTGCTATTAAGCTGCTCAAACATTGATTCGAGAGCAGTTGCATCAATCGGAACCCTATATTTATATGCATCAATTCCATTGACTTTCTCCTCGCCCAAAAATTCATACATTGTTTCTGCTGTAATCTCTTGCCATGTAGTCTCGAAATCGAAAATTGTGGCCTCATCTTCACCCAAGATCGAACGATCCAATGTTGAAACCTTGCCTGCGTCGACTAGGTAAAGATCTTCGCCAATCACATACATCTCGACTTTGGTTTCAGGAAAAGTTCCTTCCTCGCCATTATAGGCAGACTCACCATCCATCAACATTTTAAGGTAAAGCTTCTCATTATCAGTATCTAGCAGCATATCCATGTCGACATGCATTGAAAGAGTTATCGTTTCACCCTCTGATCCAGGCTCCATAGATATAAGTTTCATCTTAATATCCATTACAGTATTAGCATCAGCCTGCCTTACTTCCTGTATAGTTTCAGTACCCTGTGCAAAAGTCTGTGCGGGTACAAAATATCTAAAATATGCAAAGCTTCCTGCTGCGACTGTTGTGATGAAAAACAGACCGAAAACAAGACCCAAAATTATTATCAGTTTCTTCATATATAATAGGCTGAATTAATTGCGCGATTATATCATGCGTAAATACAAAGGACAACGGCAAAGGCCGTCGCCAAAGGGGTTTATCTACGCCCGTGACGCGACAGGTAAAGGTCGCAAGATTATTAGAATATACAAGCTTCGAACTATCCCTGACCTCCCAGGAGGGGGAAGAGATCACCTGCTCTCTCTCTCTGGCCTAATCGACCCAGAAGAGGCCAAGCATATCACCCCATTCCGGTCTTTCTTGCGAAAAAGCGGGCTCGATGAAATTCCCCAACTGTGGAATATCTTTGTCAAACGCGACATGCAACTCCTCGGAGTACGACCATTTATGGTTGAAGAATTCGAGCTATTGCCGCACGACCTGAAGATCAAGCTAATTAGCGAGAAGCCTGGCTTGATTCCCGCAGAAGCCAAATATGACTACCAGGTGGGCGACCTCGAGAGCAGGTTGAAGGCTATTAGGCTATATTTTAATGAAGATCCACGCGGGATCAGAAGAGTCTCGCATTCAGTAAAGGCATTGTTTAAGAGAGTAGCGATTTATTCAAAACGGTAGTCCAGTTTATCCAAACCTCTCAGTCCTTATTGCTTCCTTCACACCGATGCTTTTCAAGGATGAGCCAACACTCTCCACAAATTCTGACCGTCCACATATATAGGTATCTAAGTTCGAAACATTCACATCTTTCAGCAATCGCTCGATTTTCTCTGTATCAATTCTACCAACATCCCCTCCCCAATCATCTTCCCACTCACGACTCAATGTTACTGCGACTCTCACACCAGCATCATGCTCCAATAAGCTATACCCTACAATCTCATCACGCCATGCGAGATCCTGAAGCGACCGCACGCTGAATAACGCATACAGTTTACTCCCTTGTCCGAGCCTCACCCTATGGCGTATCATGCTTACCAAAGGCACGATTCCGCTACCGCCACCGATTAGTAGTATCTCTCGACCCCCGGAAAGATCGGGATCCCAGACGAAATAGCCACCAAGCGGCCCAAGCAGCTGGACAGTATCCCCTGGCTCCATCTTATCCATATGTCCCGAGACCTCTCCATCCTCAAGTATCTGGATACCAAACTCAATTAACTTTCCGCCTGGCGCTGAGGCGATGGAGTAGCTTCTGGTCGCTTCTACACCGTCCGCACTGGTAAGCTTTATATCGCAGAACTGTCCAGGCAAGAAATCAAACGGTCGCTCAAGCTCAAATTTGAACGACTTCATCATCCTGGAGGTGTAGCTTGATTCTATTAATTTCGCTTCTTGCCACCTATTCATCGTGGTTGCGTTTCGGTTCTGCACTTTATTTGGGGCTATATATCTGAATTGTATCTCTGCTCTTTCCACGGATCACCATAATTATGATAACCGTGCCTTTCCCAGAAACCTTGCTGGTCACCTTTCGTAAACTCAATTTTCTTCAGCCATTTCGCACTCTTCCAGAAATATAGGTGCGGTACAACCAATCTTACAGGTCCTCCGTGGGTTGCATCGAGCGGCTTACCGTTATATTCATATGCTATGAATGCTTTCCCGTCACGTAAATCTATAAGCGGTAAATTGGTGGTGTAATCATCGTAGGAGTATGCAATCAGATAGGCAGCATCTGGGCTAACCTCGGATATTTCGATAATTTTATCTAAGCTAACACCTTTCCAGTTCGTATCAAGTTTAGACCACTTCGTGACGCAATGTATATCAGCCTGGAACTCCGCCTCTCCCAGCTTTATTAGTTCATCTAGGCTGAGAGAGTGAGGCTTGGCTACCCCTGCAATCTCCAGCCGCCAATCTGCTGCTGAAACTTCCGGGGTGAGACTGTATGAGAGTATGGGAAAGTCGTCGGTAAGATACTGGCCGGGTGGTAGTCGGTCATTCTTATCCCTCTTCGGTATAAATTGCGTTAAGCCCATTTCCCATTATACCTCATGTCGCTAACTTACAATGCGCTATTGGTTGGTAGCCCACTTACCATCCTCAAACATTACCTTTCCATCGACCTCGATTCGACTTCCTGGCTTTCGCATATCCTTTACCAGATCCCAGTGAATAGCCGATTTATTTTGAGTAGCAGGGTCAGGATTGCCACCGCGCTCGGTCACATATGCTTTACCGAGAGTTACATGAACTGTGCCACCGATCTTCTCGTCAAACATTGTGTTCTTCATGACGCGCTGGATACCGTAGTTGAGGCCGATTCCAAGCTCGCCGAGATATCGAGCACCCTCATCCGTATCCAGACCGCCCATCAAAATTGCCTCACCCTTCTCGGCAGAAGCATTCACCACTTTACCATCCTTAAATTCCAGATATGCACCCTCGATCTCACCACCGTTGCGGGCAAAAGGTAGGTCGTAGTATATATGGCCAGTTGTATTTGTATGTACTGGAGCGAGGAAAACCTCACCATCTGGGACGTTGCGACTTCCGGCGGCGTTCTTGGCGAGACGGCCGGTGATGTCGATTGTGAGGTCGGTCTTTTCGCCAATGATTCGAACAGTATTAGCCTTATCCATTAGCTTCACAATCCTGTCACCATCTTTCTCCATCGCATCGTAGTCGACATTGGTTGCATTAAAGTAGAAATCGAGTAGATCACTCATAGACATGCCTGCCTGCTGTGCCATCGCCTCGGTTGGGTAGTAGGTAAGCACCCAATCTTTCTCGTCAATAATGTGGTGAAACCACTTGTCCGAGGCTTTTGCCCGCCACTGAAGCTTCACAGGGTCGACACCGGCAAGATGTGAGTAGTTGTCGAGCGAGGTTATGCGGATATATTTATCACCCCATTCTGAGATTGCCTTGTAAATCTCTGGAGGGTTGTTGAACTGATCCTCGGAGGCGTTGTCATAAAAGGTACGTACTAAATCACCGTAGCTCGAGCGATCCAAGAAGAAATTAAACCCCATGATATCGAGATATACATATGCGCCTTTCTGCAGGCAAAGCTTGTAAGTCTCTCGGATGATGTCGATAGGGATCAGGTCAGAGGCTGAGATAACTACCTTATCCTTCGGCTGGACTCTCATCGAGTGCTCGACAAATACTCGGGCGAGTTCTGTATTGCGTGGGTCTGTCATGGCGGTAGTTATAACAAGTAATTAGCCGATTATAACAGCATTAGAGCAGTTTAACATCTACCCAAGCCGTCAGATTTGTATCTATCGTCGACGTAGATATAGTGCGGCAGCACCGAAGAACAGCGTTGTTATAAGGAGGAACCCTCCAAGATTTAGCAGCTGATCCATGTCTCGATTACCTGCATTTACAGTTGCATCTAATATCTCTCCATCACCATACACTTCAGTGAAAATCTTGTAATACTCTTCTCCATCATACGGACTCGAGAAGTACATCCCACAAAGTGGTAACTTCAGGTCGCCATCCTCCATAACAGCAAATACTGTATATGTCTGACCCTCAGCAAATGAATATCCCCAAGTGATTTCTTCATCTCCTTGCACCAGCTCCACTTTGCCATCCTCACCGACATCACCTTTCCACGTTCGAATAACCTCAAACTCAGTTCTCTCTGCCCTACCTTGCAATGTCGCACGCAGTAGCGAATACTCAACGTCTGTGACCCTACCTTCAAATACTAGCTCCGCTGCTTCATAACTCGCATCCACGTCGGGCATAGCACATGTGAGAGCGCTTGCTTTAGGCGGCGTAGAAGCAGCTAATACCACCATCGATAATATCCCAATCAATGGCAAAAACCACTTTGACATAGCTGAAAAAACTAAACTTATCTATGCCTTCTTATAATACTTCAGGTAGGTCTCAACAGTAGTGTAGAAGATAATCATCAGCACAGGGCCGAGTATAAATCCTAATACACCAAACAGCTTCATCCCCCCAAGTACGCCGAGCAATGTCAACATCGGATGCAACTCTGCCTCCTTCGTGACCAGCATCGGTCTCAAGAAGTTGTCTATAAAGCCTACGACGAAGATTGCAAAAAGTATCAAGAGCACACCCTCCCATATATTTCCCGAGGCAATTTCAAAGATTGCTACTGGCACCGACACGATCTGCGTCCCAACAAAAGGTATGATGCCTGTGAAAGTCATTAGCGCACCCCAGAACACCGAGTATGGTATACCCAGCAAATACATCACCAACGCAGTTGATGCAGCCTGCGCTGCCGATATAGCCAATGTCCCAAGTATCATCGACTTCGACATCTCACTCACTCGCTTGATGTAAAGCCTGTCGACTTTATTGTCCATCGGGCTGATATGCATGATGAAATCAACAATCTTATCCCTGTTAACCAGGAATGTGAGAAGTAGTGTGACATATAGGATAAACTTGGTAATCAGCTCCAAGGCGTTATTTCCAACAAGCAGCGCGCTGCCAAGCAGCCAGGTAGTGAGAGATTTTAATGATTGCTGTACGAATACCACAACCTCTTCTGTTGTAAGCTCCTCCTCTACGCCAGGAATCTTGTCTAGCAGGTTGTTAACTGCCATAATCACCTGGTCAATGTTAACTGATGTCCCACCAACGATGCTAAGGATATTGTCCTTGAACTCTGCGACCTGTCTTAATGTAAGGCCAATCAGAAGCGTCATCGGAATAAGCATGATTATCAATACTACGAAGAGTGTCAGTATTGCCGACAAAGCTGATCGGTTCTTAGTTCGCTTTAAGATGACCTCATAGATCGGGTAGAAGAGCAGTGCGCTAAAGAATGCCAGGATAACTGTAACGAGATAAGGTTTAACTAGGAAGAATGTGGCTATTGTGATGAGCACGAAGAATAGATAGAAAAATATTTGGTTCTTCTTCATTTTCGTAAGGTGTAGGCAAAGTTATTCTCTCTTTATTTTACAGGATGGTGGGGGGAATATGAAACGGATCTCGTATTAATTGACAGCCAATTTCAACATGGCTGACTCATCCAGATAACTCACTCCATGCTCAATCCCCTGCTCCTGCATTTTCTTTACCAGCTCATTGATTTCAATCCACTTTGCTGTTACCTCCTCTGTATTGTCCGCACCTACCACTGGCTGCACATCATCACCTACCCTCACGAGGAGATAGACTACGGTCTTCTCAACCATCGTCGGTGATTCCGCAAACCATTTATCTTTATAAGTTTTCGTGCCTAGATATGACATAGCTGAAAGGTCGGGCTCGATTCCAAATTCCTCCTTCAGTCCAGCAGCTACTGATTGCTCGATGGTAAGGCCAGGCTGATGCGTCTGTGTCATCAGTGTGTAGATATCCTCTAGATGACCGAATTTGCTGTAATGATTGCAGAGGACTTGGTTTTGCTGGTTGATAACTATCGCGCCGATCGAGAGGTGGGATGGGTGTTTTGGCGAGGCTTTATAAATGTTATCCATATGGCAATTATATCAGAGTTAGTCTCACTGCTGTTCGCTAGATGGCTCTGGACCGTTGAGGGCAAGGATTGCTAGTTTATACATTTTAAGAAAGTATTGAGCTTCATTATACTCTTCCAGATAAGCTTCCTGGTCTATTTCGAGGGCAAGCTTTTCGATTTCTATGTACTTCGACCACTCAAAGTAATCACTCTCAAAGACTTCAGCTACAATGGTTCTAGTGTTTATGACTCTCTGTAAGCAGTTTAAACTACTGTAAGTAATAATTAATCTAATAAGCGCTTCATCTATGCCTCCAGGCGTCTCCGGTGTAACCCAACCGGTGGTTTCCTCTGTATATCCTAATCGTCGCAGCAATTCTTTTTCGGTTGGATTTATAGCGTAGTCATTTCCTATAATACTACTAAAGTGCTCGACCATTACGCGCTGAAGGGCTTCTGTTGCGCCTCGTTGATCAAGGCGGTCTATTTCGTTACCCTCGTGATAAGACATACAATAATCGCTCATTTTATGAGATAATTATACCATACTATGGGTTTACACAATGAAAGATCGACAGCCAATTTGGGATATGGAAAATTACGGGGAAATTGGAAGATTAGCAGATATAAGTCGATCTGTCTGCTCTTCTATTACTGAAGCAGAGGAAAGCTTGCTTCTCTCTGGGCAGATGGCAACCAGAAGAAGTCATAAACCACCTTACTCTCTCAGTAGAGACATCAAGCTTTCCTTGGGTGGGATTGACCTAGTAACCGGTATGACGTTCAGTAATGTGATTGAGGAACACAGGAACCTCGCTGTCTACTTCAATCTTGAGGATCAGTTAATTGTCTTATTGAGACAAATAATCTCGTATAGACGAAATAGTCCCGGGATAGCACTTGTTCACAGCCCAAGTACTGAACTGTACAGGTCAGGCGAACTGGCAGAGGAGTATACATTTCAGAGGTCATATGATGGAGGGTTCCAGTTTATCGAGTTGAGCGGGCTAATTGTTCCACAAACCTCTTGGGTTCAAGGCTGGCGAGCACCTATGGTAGAATTCCTTGAATTGCCAGGGGTAACTGTTCCTGATCAGGTTCTAATGGGTCTTGTCTAGATATGAGTGAGTTCGATAAATCTTCATATGAAAATAGTTTGAGATTTGCCTACGGGGTGGGCGACCTTGTACAAGACTCCATAGGATGGGTTTATCGCGTTGATTGTTGCTTTACAGACAGTGGTGAATATGTCCTAACAAGACTCGACCCTGACTCTAACAATGATTTAAGATATGCAGACTATCTACCGATCGATGCACAAGAAGGACGTCTGTACTCGATAGTAGAAGATAAAATGGTTGTAGAAGATAAATGGAGATTTGTTCTGCTTGCCAGATATGAGGGTACTGTCCACTACAACTGACGGATTGCACTTATCTTCTTTGCCCCATCCCGATAATCCACCCCTCTTCCCCAACACAAATTGCCACCTCATCATCGCTCAACCTGTCCAGCCGCGATAACAACTTCACAAGACCACCCGATTGATCAAGCTCATCGAACCACTCTATTATCGCCCTTACCTGTGCCTGATCCCTGATTGCTTCACCAACAAACCGCCCAGCAAATATCCCAGGCCAGATCTCAATATGACAGATCAATTTGTCACTTGATGGAGCGTTGAATCCTGTCTCGAGTGGCCAAATAGTGCTGACCACTCTAAGCTTTTCATTGAAAATCAACCTGTGCAGCATCGGTATGCCCAAAATCGTTTGTCCTCCGACGCTGGCACTCCCAATCAATTTCCAGACAGGCTGTGATTTTGGTTCTCTCAGTTCGGTAAGTCTCTTCTCACTTAATTCCACACCGCTCGAAGTTATAAACGGGTAGGTCAAATCCTTCTTGGCAGATAGATACTTGTAGGATGTGCCTCTTGGAATTGCCCAAAACGGGCCGGTCGCTTCCTCGGCGACAGTGCATATAGAATTGAGATAATCTGCCACATTGAAGCGATTGTTACTATTATCTTGATTATCTTCTACTAGCCCGTTTAGCAGTTCCCATACCCCAAGCCAATTATTTGCACCAACGGCATTCGCGAAACCAGCAGGAAATCCGAAGTCGAAATCGTAGCCAATCAAGGTTCTTATCCCTTCTTCTGCCGCACTCACTAATCTAGACCCGATCCACTCCTCGGCTTCATATCTTGTCTGAAAATATTGCTCCTCTGTTGGTTCATCAAACGACTTAACACCGATCCAGATAGCATCACCTGTCGGACGCTTGGGAGATGGCACACTCCTAGCGCTCCAGTCTACCGCGATATATTGATCAAACAATCTTGCCATTAAAAATCCTTTGTAAAATCTTCGTACTCCTCAAAATCTATGCACCCATCGAAATTTAGTATCTTCTCAACAGCTCTTTCATATGTCTCGACATTGCTGAACGGCTTCTTTATGACCGACTTCAATTCCGTGACTGGCACCCAGTAATACTCACCTTCGCTGCTTCCCTTCAGCTCGCCAGAGGGATTGATAAAGAAGTAATCGAAGAAGAGCTTGTCGTCCAGAACTTCTTTACTATCTTCATCCTTCACGATGTAGTGGATCACTTTAAGTAGCTGCGGTGTGCCCTCAAGATTGGTCTCCTCTTTTAATTCTCGTGCCGCTGCCTCAGCATGCTTTTCGCCATATCCGACCTTGCCGCTGGGTACTCCCTGATTGCCAAAGAATGGATGCTTAAGTCGGGTATAACAGAGCAGCTCTTCCTTCCCTTCCTCTCCTCGAATGCAATAGATGTGCACGGAGACCTTTTTCACCTCGACAACTTTATCTTTGTCTGTGTCGATATGGTTCGCAAACTTTTTCCCTTTCATTGTGAGCGTATATCCTTTCTCATTTTTCTCAACGTAGCCCTCTTTCATCATTTTCTCGATGTGGAATTGGAAGGTGTTGTTTTCGAGCTCTGGGTCGGTCT
Source organism: Candidatus Dojkabacteria bacterium (assembly GCA_030583845.1). Taxonomy (NCBI): domain Bacteria; species Candidatus Dojkabacteria bacterium. Next base: position 524,676 of record CP129478.1, on the reverse strand, counting down.
TGAGGTCTGAGTAGCGAAGGGTTTTGGCGAAGAGGAGCTGTTTCAGGATGCCGAGCTGGGTTTTGTGGATATCGTTCATATTGAGCCTTATTGAGATTATGTTGGGGGATTATATAGCTGGAGTGTGGGTGTGGATAGTCGAGGGTTGTCGACTGGCGGCAGACATATTGGGTCCAAGTAACGGATTGCAGGTATAATTAGAACAGTAGATACGTCTGGGACTATGCCCAGCGTATATAGTATAGATCGTATGGGGTAACCGTTAAGCTGGATCAGCTGAATAAACTAACCACTGGTGACAACGTGCGCCTTATGTATGTTACTGGCCGGATAGGGCGTCTTCGCCGGCTCGACGTTGAACATACGATGAGAGTCGATCTCACACCGATCGAAGCATCTACAGAACCTGTCCTCGGTCTTGGGCCAGATGAGTTAGAGGCGATCGATCGGGTCGTTGGTGCACAGACCTAGCCGAAGGACTAGGCCCATGATTACTCCTGTCGTAGAATCCTTCATTAGTGAAGCATGTGACTGGTTCTACTTCAGCTATTGGAAGTAGTTGATCGAGATAGGTGAATCTTATTCTGGCGAGCCTGAACATCCAGAACAGATAATTGGTGATCTTGAAGCTCTTGCAGCCCGATCAAAGGAGTACAACCCTCCAGTACATGCTGATGTCGTCTCACGACTCGGAGCTCTAGAGCGAGTATATAACAGCCTTCTTTTGATGTTGCTGGAGCCTAGTCTCAGAAACCACGCTCTCCACGCTTGATCAAGAAGCCATGAGTACGTTGCTCGATACTGTATGCGCAGAGACAGGCATCCTACTTCGTACCTTTATCTACAGTGAGGGATCGGTTTACAAGTTGAGCCTTATGGTAGCTGGGAGGTTTTCGATCATTCCTGGCTATTCTTACCCGCTCATGGGAATGTCGGTTTTTGCAGTAACTGCAACCGAAGAGCAAGACACTGGCGTACTTGATTCAGTTATGCGCGGCACGAGGAGTGACATTCGCGGCTGAGGGTTGTACATATATGGTGTCTTCTCCGGAAGCATATGATGCACAGCTGGAGTTATTAAATTAGATGAAGCTGACTCTGTCTGTAGCAAGGGATAGGCCGGGAACCACGCCTTTATCTCATGGAGGGAGTCTACCTCCACATTCTCGAGCTCCAGTAATCACGAGGTGATTAGTGGTCGATCCGAAATCCAAAAGGAGGGTACGGTCGATTGTAATTATCGAGGTCAGTATGGATTGAGTCAGGGGGTTCTCTAGGCGAGATGGTCGCTCAACGTGTTTCTGAATATAGAAACAGTCCAGTCTTCAGCGACCCAGAAGAGCCTTCAAGTTATCAGGAAGAATGGACCTATGTGCATAACGAGGGTACTGGATGGAGCCTGTGCAATGCGTGTGGCAGGCATATTGCCATCGGAGGAGTCGATCTGATGGTAACGGAGACGCATTTCTCGCGAGTCAGTTGGTTATAGCTGTGATCAGGACGAGATTCGGCACCACAGTGATGTTAGCTGAGAATACATTCCAGCTGTGTGATGGAGAGCATACGATTGCATTCTCGCACGGCGCAGCATGGGTATCATGGTACCTGAAATATTCGCACACCGGTACCTGATCAGCGGAGTGATGAGATTTTGGCACCGAGACAGGCGGTTGGGGTTTTGCCGAAGAGGTGTCCGTATTAAATCCTAATAAAGTTCTCTCGATGTCTGACACTCTCCGACTAGCGATACTGCTCGTGCTTGAGCAATGAAGCAATAGATTGGTCAGCTTCCTGCATGTGTGGAGTTACAAGCACCAACCAACCATGCTCATCCCAGAACGGTAATAACACAGCTCGTACATCATCAGCACTGACTGATCCGTCTGATAAGGTCGCTGCCCACTCCTGTTCTGTCGAATCAAAGCCGCACCTATACTGGCCTATGCATACATCCATTTCATACAAGGATAAGCAATATACTCGTGGGTGTACCTCGCGATCCCCATTGGACGATCTTGTGTACACCTGCGCAGTTCCCATAGTTACTCTTCCAGTCGCCGTATTGAATACCAGCTCTTTACGATCAGTAATTTCACGCGCACCTAATCTAGGCACATCGTTTACCACTCTCTGTAGCTTTATGCCTTTTCCGGCAGATCGCCCTGCTTTATACTGGAAGTACCAGTCTCCTTGGTTAGAATTGATCTTACCTTTTCTGTAGTAGTCATCAGAACCTATCTGTGAGAAAACCTCTCGACCCACAAGCCCCACCTTTTCAGATACGTTCTTGTTCAAACCGGTAAAAATAGTCATATTTCCTTGTGCTTAGCTTAGCCTATAGCAGTTACCGATTATAGCACGCAACAACTAAAATAGCGACGCCCATAGCCGAAATACAAATCGACCGTTGATCATGAGAGAAGATGAGCACGTTCGATGGAAATGATCGACTTTTCAGCCTATAATTAACCATGAACAAACCACTCAACAACAACCTCCTCCTCGAGCTCCATATACCCGATTTCAATGTCGCCAAAGATTTCTATGGCAAGCTAGGTTTCAAGATCGCTGTTGAAGACCCGATTACAGAGGAGTATTGCGGATATTTGACGATGGTTCATAAAGATCCGGCTGGGGATACCCTACTAGCTTTCTATGGTGGGGATGAGAAGGTGTATGATCAGTCATATTTTAAGAATTTTCCGAGGGATACGAAGAGGGGGTATGGTGTTGAGCTAACTGTGCCAGTGAAGGATGTGAGGAAGAAGTATGGTGAGGTTCAGGGTGTGCTTGGGAAATTTGTGGTGCAGGAGATGAAGGAGAAGAGGGATCATGAGCATGTTTGGTATGATTTTCGGATGGAGGATCCGTTTGGGTATTACTTGAGGTTTACGGATTTGTTGGATTGGGGGCAGGGGTAGACTACCACCCAAACTCCGAGTAATTATCCCCCTTGCTAAACAGCTCAATAGCCGTCTTCACATCCGGGATAATATTCTGCGGCAGATCATTGAGGTCAAACCATTCTAGCCGATCAGCTTTCTCGGGCTCGTTATTCACTGGCTCACCATCCCAACTCTCAGTGACGAAATAGAAATCGGCATACACTCTGTCCGTGGAGTTTCTATGGATGAGATGTGCGAGATTGAGTGTTTCAGGCTGAACATCTACGCCTGTTTCTTCTTTTGCTTCCCTGAGGGTTGCTGCAATGGCAGACTCACCTGCATCGATATGGCCTGAAGGTAGTGTGAAATTCCCATCTTGGTATCCTGTGTTGTATCGCCTGATCATTGCGACTTTCTTGTCTCTGAGGAGTATGAGGTAGACGGCAGCGAATATTTTGTTTCTTTCTTGTGTCATGGGGTTGGTGGGTAAAATGATATTGGATTATACATCAGTTCAGTTTTTAGTGGATCGGAGAGATTCTGGCAGTAGCAATCCAGTAGCCATTAAGACTGATTAACAAACTCCAAAACATCTTCCACAATCCGACCACCAAAACCATCAAAGCTATGATCAGCCCCTTCATACACTATCGTCTTCACCCTTGGCGAATTCTTCAACTCACCCTCAAGCTGCTTCATCGCCTCATGCGGGTTTTTTGACTCAACAACACCCACATCAGCAGTCCCAACTATCGCAAGCACCGGTAAAGTGAGTGAGTTTACTACGCCCCATCCGTCAGCTGGTCCGTTATAGTTAAATACACCTAGATTCGAACCCTCTGCGAAGAAATTGAGGTAGGTATCTGCCGATAGCTTCTCCAATCCCCATATATCTTGGCTAAGCAGCTGATCACCCTTGCCCTGCTTTACAAGATCATTTGCTTCACTGATCATCGCCTTGTAATTCTCACTCTCGTTGCCTGACTTTATGAGGCCCACCATGTCTGACGGGCTAATAAATATAGCACCCTCTATTCTCGGGTCTTTTGTCTGGCTCAGATAGTAGGCTACTTTCGTTGGTCCAAGGCTGTGGGATTGAAGCCAGATCCTTTTGTAACCCATCTCGGCTGCTTTGTTTACCCAGGCTTCAATATCATGAATACAATCTTCGAATTTTTCATATGCGTTACCAAGAACTGTAGCGCCATCGTCAGTTGTGAATTCGGTTGCGACTCCAGTACCTCTGTGTGTCACGGCGAGGAAATGCCAGCCGGCTGCTGGGTAATCTTTATACATTTCTGTGTAGTATTGGTTGAGGGTTGGGCTTCCGGCCATGCCGTGGATGTGGATGATTATTGAGTCGGAGGTGGCTGGATCGCCTGTGAGTATTCCTTCGTAGTGTATTCCGTCTTTGGTCTTTGTGCGGATGATTTGCATATTTGGATTATAGCAGGACTTACCTACTTTTTGAGAATCGTTTTCTCTTGAATGCTATACCAGAACCTGTCTTTAAGTACCTCTCAAATCTCATGGCCATCAGCCTATCACTAAATGAAATATATGTCTCAAGCCTCCATGGTAGGAATCGTTGGGTAGAGGCGACAAATCCGCCATTGTGTCTATAAAGTCTACGCCTTAAGTCGGATGTGTAACCCACATAGGTTTTATCAGGGTAGTTCTCACTTCTTAGGATATACACATAGTAACGCATACTGTAATCATTGTATGCCACACTTATTAAAAGTTCGTGAATTTTTTGAAAACTGCACTCCTTCGCTCTCCGAGCTATGGAGTGCACCCATTCTTCAGTAAACCTTCTCATGGCTCGCCATAGGCGAGACCATTCGAAGCTTTAGCGAAGAATGGTGGAGACGGTGGGAATTGAACCCACGTCCAAGAAGCTAAGTACAGAACCATTGTACAAGTGTAGCTAACCTGTTTTTAAAGCCGCGCCTATTAGGTTAGCGGAACAGAGCGGCCGCACAACTGACTTTTGTGGTCGGCCTGATACGCAGTTATCACAAACCAGGCTATATCCCGCTAATGACCAATCAGGATTCCTCAGCGGGAGGAGAAATCAAGATTGCCAGCCCCTCAGGGCTAGACCTTCAAATGCTTGCTTACGCAAACATATAGTTAGGCTGAACAGCACCCATAGGGTTCTGAACGAACGCAACTACTTTATTGAAAGCGTTTGATAGTTTTTCGACACTTACAGTCGTTTCCAGTTTTACAGAGCTGGAGCCTCCACTTGTGGCTCTGAACGTAATACTCCTGTCGAAGCCTTACGTCCCCATAACAGTGCTATTATACCATTTTTGGTGTAAAATTGACAGCTTCATATGTATGTGGGGACATATAGATAAGTGATATTTAGACATGGGAGATGAACAAAGCTTCCTGAAATCTGCATTGCCTAAGAACCCAGCCGACGAAGTTTTATGGGCTTTGAGGTTGGAATTGGTAGGACATCAATGTTATGAGCATTTATTATCTGATGGTGACGCTGCTTTGATGTTCTGTATATGGCAGATCAAGAACGAAAATTTAGTGATAAACAATTTAGGCTTTCGCGCCGAATGTATTGACCCTGATACGGTACAAGCGAACGATGCTTTTTCAGTTTGGATGAGCTTTCCTCACTTCGCTGAGCAGGTTGAAGATGCAAAAAGAATTATCGGTGAGTGTGGACTTCATCACTTGTTACCCGGACAATTTGACAAGCAGCGGTTTGAGGAAGAACGAATACGGTTCACTCACTGGCTTAAGGTTCAGGAATTTGCACTGGCTAACCCGTGTCAGCCACTCTCTCCTGACGAGCTTTCACTATATCAAGATATAATCAAAGAACTAGATAGGTACACAGGAGCGGTATTTGTACAACTATTTTGGCTCTACCTGAGATTGCTTACTATACCGGCTGAGGATCATAGTGGATATAAGTACGACCACTATACGATCACGAGCTAGCTTGGAATCTTTACACTCGAAGGCTCCGACCTGTGCATCTTACGATCAAATGTATACACAGTATCATTTCTGCCCAACTGGGCGTGTGCAACAATATATGAATCGGTAAACGACAGCGCGCTGGATTGGTAGATGTCAATTGACCTAAGTATAAGCGTCCTGTCTAGGTCAAATTTCTTGAAATTAGCGATACCACTTATGATTTGAGCGATCTCACCTCTATCTTTCCCGTAAGCGGAAGATTGGAGAATGAAGACAATTTCGGCAACTACGAGATCCGGTATGAACAGTGACCCATCCTCACTGCTCTCGAAAAGTCTCTCGGCTGCATCTGCCTGACTTTTAACATCTTGAGTGAGAAAGCGAAGGAGAATGTTAGTGTCGATTAGCGACTTTTTTCTTCTGCTCATGGGCGACCTGTTCAAGTATCAACTTATCTAATTCAGAATCTGTATACTTGCGCTTACTTTTTAGAGTGCCCTTAAGCTGCAGAAAGTCCTTTGATGGCTTTATATAGACTCTACCATTCTCTTTTAGGAACTCGACCTTATCAGATGGCCTTAATCCCAAATGCCTTCTGATACTTACGGGAATCGTTACTTGTCCCTGACTTGTTATGCTTGTAGCTAACTCCACAGTATTATGACGTATATATTAGCATTAGGTATCGTAGCATATTAATAGGTACCCGTCAATGCTAATACAATATGCCCTCACCTCCAATCAATATTCCGAATATACTCAAAAAGAAACTGCCCAGCCCAACCCGCATACTCCCCAAGATAGCTCTCCGACCACTCTCGCATCTGTGAATACTTCGCATTTTCAGGTAGTCCGTAATACTTCTGCACAAAACGCTGCCCCCAGATATCAAACGGTGTGACTTCATGAAATTGCAGCCCATAAACGAGCACGCAGTCGGCCACTTTATCCCCTACTCCTGGGATTTTCATTAATTTTTCACGTGCTTGGGAGGCTGTCCCGCTTTTGGTAATTTCTCCTGATAGATCATGGTCTACCATCTGCTCAGCTGCTGCTTTCAGGTATTTCGCCCTGAAGCCTACCTTTGACTCGCGCAATTCAGCTTCTGAGATTTCATGAAGTCGCTCTAATTTCGGAAAGAGTGAAATTTCATTAAAATATTCATCATTAATAACTACTTTCTCTCCATAACGTGATGCCATTAGCCGAACACACTGCCTGATTCCTGGAATGCTTTTGGTGGATGAGCAGATAAAGCCAACCAGAGTGTCTTCAAAAGGCTGTTCTAACAGTCTCAATCCTGGATAGGCTTCGATCGCGGCAATCAAGTGCTCATCTTTTGCGATCAATTTAATGATCTTTTCATAATTTCGGCTCAAGCCTAGATAATTGCTCAGCCATTCCCAATTGTCGCTTACAGGATATGTCTGCCAGATAAGATTATCTTCATGAATTTTTAACTTTGCAGCACCCTCGGTAGTGAAGCCGTAAAACCACTCCCCGACCTTATCCCAGCCGAAAGATTGCCCACCAAGCAGGGTGGATTGTAAATTGTAATTCTGTATCGGGGTCTGGTTCATTAATTTTTAACGCTCGATGACCTTTTCGAACAGATAGTAAATTTCACCATCATCATCTTGTTTACCTAAAAGAAAACTCCGGCTTTTATCCCGGAGTATTCTATAGCTGAAGAGTCCCTATTCAAGAATTTTAATGAAAAAGCTCCCCAATCTCAAACCTATAATCCACCTTTCACACAAATACCTCTGCAAAAGCAGAATAGACAACACAGTGCGTCGGCAGAACAATCTAGTTTAAATAGGCGGGGTCTACCATCAGACTAGTATGGAAGACCTGCTTTAAATTCTTCTAAGAATTTGTTGTGATACTCGAAGAAGTGGTTGCCATCCTGCTCAGATTTGAGGAAGCAGTGAATGGCGCTTAGCGCAATTGACGGACGCACCAGCCCATCGAAGGCAGATTTCTCATCATCGCTGAGCTTCTCTTTAAACTTACGTATAAGATCCTTTGCTACGTCGGGCAATCTTCCAGCGACATAAGTCTTGGTAAAGAAGTATGCAATGTCGTAATACTTCGGCGAATATGCGCTCGCCTGCTCTGCATCGATCAGAACAATCTTGTCACCCTCTGGAATCATCTCTTTTGGCTCAAACGAATTGTGACAGAGCGAGAAGTCAAATGCCTTCTGGTATTCATCGACAATAGCTAGTAACGGTGCCATATCATTCTCTTTTATCTCGGCAGCATACCCTTTTGCCACATTGAGGAAGCCTTGCATCTCATGCTCTTTTAAGCCATCTTTCTGCTTGTGCTGACTATCAATCGATAGAGGTACAACTCCACCATCATTTATCAGGTGCGCAATGTCGATAATTGTGTCCGCATACTTGGCTATATCCCCGACTTTTGTATAGTTCTTATTGGCTAGCGGTGTGCCAAAGTAGTACTTGGTCAAGAAAAATACACTACCCTCATATTCACCTTGATCCTCTATCCCTGGGACGATAAGCCTGTCGAAGCCTTTTTCTGTGGCTAATTTGTGAATTGTCTCATTCCAGGAGATCTCGTTTTTGATAAGCTCGGAGCTTGCACCGCTGTTCGCCAACTTAAGATAGTACTCAACACCATCTTTCTTTAGGTGGCCGGTGACGCTTTTCCATATCTGGTTGATGCCCATTACTTCATAGCCGCGTTTAATGAAAAATTTGGCAATATCACGAGAATTGGCTGGCTCACCTGGTGATGCCTGCGTGCCAGTTGGCTCGAGAAGATTTGCGATTGCTGGGTCGTTGTACATTTTCCCATAACTAAACTTATTGACTACCCTGCCCCATACTTTCAGCCCGAAGAGCTCACTCTTCCGATTCAGATGTCCCTTCCGACACACTTCTACCGCTGCCCTGTATAAGCAATTCTAGCAGATTTTTGTTCGGGAATAGATTCTTTACAATAATCTGTATTGTGAGAAATGTTTTCACGATTATCGACTCCGCCACAATCAGCACCAGCCACTGCTCTAGCTCGAGCACCCCAAGCCCTGCCAACATTACAAACAAAAACATTACCGCAATCTCAAAAACCAGCAGTGCATAAAGACGGTTAGCATACTTGTCGCGGAGCTGGATGATGCTTCGTAGATATTTCGAGAAATCCTCCTGGAAATATTGAAGGTCGTTGGTACGCTTCGTTTTATTCACAACTGGTAGCGGAGGTGCTACTGGAGTTGGAGCCGACTGTTCAGTCGCAACAGCCATGACCTCATCGCGTATCTGTGGCAATATCTTCTCGGCTACCTTCTGCTTTTCTCTCTTTGTTTCCCCACTAGTTTCTGCCATATATTTACACTCTTATATTAACCCCAATGCGTCAAGGCGTACGACTGCAAGCTTTTTCGGCACTTTAAAGTATTCTGCGATAATGTCCACATTTTTATATTTTCCCCAGGCACTTACTACGAGATCATGCGGCAATAAGATAGCTGCCGCCAATAGTATAGCCTGCATTTTCTCACCATATTGGAGTGTGTCGGAGACCCCTTTATACCTTGGGCGATACTCGACAAGATACTCGTTTGACTGGAGGGAAGCGTGGTGATTTAACACGACATGTGCGACCTGATTGGCAATATTAAAGCGCTTTTCTGACTCGTCGAGCTTCTGATTTACATAGATTGTCTTTTCGCCCTCGTCATCTTCATCGCACAGGGTGCTGACAATATCGTCTACCTCGAATTCTGCATCATATACATCATAACCGAGCGAGTCGGCTAGTTCAGTTACATCTACGAAATTGCTGCTGGGTATATTAAATCGCTCACGCACCTTTGTGGCGAGCTCCTCGATCTGATCCAATGTGTAAGAGTGATTGTTGTCAGACATCCTTAAGTATACTCCACTTCAGCAGGTCAGCCCAGTGTTGCTCCGAGATTAAGAGCTCAGACCCTCCGACCACTCGCCCGACCCACTTGCGAAGCAAGTGGTCGGGTGGTCGGAGGGTCTGAGCAGTTTAGGGCTGACCCAACCAGGGCGTCCCGGTTCCGGGACGCCCCATTCTATATAGCCCTCGAGTACAGGGTAAACATCGCTACAGAGGCGGCCACAGAAAGATTGAGCGATTCCACATTCACAGAATGAGGTATATAAACCGGTGTACCCACCTGCTTATACTCATCACCAAGTCCATTCGTTTCATTACCAAAAATCAGCGCATATGGCGACTTAATTCCAACCTCAACAAGATTTGCCGATCCACCCAGCACAAATGGATAGAGCGCATGTCCACCAAACCGCGTCGAGTACGCCTCAAAGTCCTCGAAATACTCAAACCGATGCTGAAAAAATGCCCCCATCGACCCACGAACCGCCTTCGGGTCAAAGATATCTACCCCAGGGCGGATTATTGCGAGATCATGAAATCCAAATGCCGCCATACTACGCATCACAGTGCCGATATTTCCCATATTCATAGGGTTAACTAGCACCACATGATTGTGCGAAGGGTCTAATTCGGGCTGATACTTATGATAAATCCCAATTACTGAAGTGGTCTTGATATACGAAATCTTATCGATCGCCTTGTAGTTGAACTCATACTCAATCCTATTTTCCACGCAGAATTTCATTACATCTCTCCAACCAGGCTCGTTTTCATCTGCTCCGTCGCGGAAAAGCACTTTCATAACCCGGTCGGGCTGGTGCTTCATCAGATCGAGGGTAGGTTCAATCCCTAATGCATATGAGTAGTCCAGTTTCTTCAGGTATGGCTTTAGTTTGGGTGATCCGCGATTTTCAAATGACATCTACTTGTGATACTTATTGATTAGGTCAATGATAGAAATTGCCACACAATCCTTCTTCGCATATCCAAGCCTTTCTGCCCATTCATACACCTCATCTTCATCATCCGCCTCGATAGTCATAAACTCAGGAATTTTATCGTAATCGCCCTGGTATTTATCAAATGAAACCACAACATCATCCACTTCATAGTCGTATCGATACTTTGAGAATACTTTAAATTCCTGATATCCGAGAGTCTTTAACATCTTGAGCATCTCGTCGTAGTTGCTAACTTCAACCTCTACCTCATGCACAAAGCCCTTTAAACTTTCCAGATATTTATCTCGGAGTGAAAGAGTTGCAACATCAGCCTTCTTTCGTAGCCTGAGCCTTCGACCAGACCTCACAAGATTTTCACTTGGCTTATCGAAATAAGTTGTTACAATTTCGCCTTCAAATATCAGCTTAGCGCCGCTTTTTGCGAGCACACCGGCTATCCATTGGCGATCGACTTCCAAGATTTTGAATTCTGTCCTTTCCTGCATGTTTGTAGACTTGATCTAATTAGCACCTCAACCTCCCGTCACCTCTAATAATATCAAATAGAGGTCTGTTAAGTAGCCACCTATAGCAAATGAGAATGTGAGGAGAAATGCTGATATTAAAACATCGGTGTAAAACATGATTGCTATGCTATCCATGCTTTTATTGCGGTTGGTACGGGCGATACCCCAAATTACACCGATCAGTATGGCGAGCGAGATAAGCAGGAGGTAGCCAACAGACCTCACCTGCTGCCACTGCTCGTACAGAGGCTGTGCTATCTCTATACCGCTCATGCCAGATACCTCGCCGTTCTGGATCAGTACTCGATTGTGATGGAAAACCCATATCGACAAAGTAATAGGCAAGAAGGCAATTATATATCCAACCACCTTAATAACCTCTATCACCCTAGAGAGTTCTTTTTCTTCTGAATTCATAATGCAATTGTATCATACCTAAAGGCTCGGCAACTCTCGCTCAGACCCGATCGGGTCTGAGCACTTAAGGTCTGACCGATTGTGCTCCGAACGATAAGGGTCTGAGCGCTACTGCTTCCCGACCGCATTTAGGAAGAATGCACTGTTGGTAGAATTTAGCAGCACTGGGTAGAAATTAGAATAATCCAGCGGTAGCCCAACAGCCAAATCATGACTATTCAAACTTCCATAATCTACTCCTGACACCACTCCACCCGCAGGATCAATACCCGAGTTATTTCTGGCTATCACATCCCGTATAAGCTCATGCTCCTGTGTCGCTTTACCCAGGGTGAGCTCGGAGGGCAGTCCAATGCTGCCATTTTCAGTGATTACCACCTTCATCCCATTGTCCTCAGCATACTTTAGCACAGGGTTTACGGCACCCTGACTCCGTATATCTCCAGATGCCTGTACCGGACCGCAGTTCATAATCGGGCCACTGTATTCGAAGCTATCGCGTAACTCCCACCATCTAAACCTTGCCTGCGATGCATTAACCACCGCACAGGTTGAGATATTGAAACGGCTTGTGGAGGTCGCACCATTATTGTCGGTTACTGTCAGAACTACACTAAATGACCCAACAGTTGTGAAGGTATGCGTCGCCTGAGCACCGCTTCCATTAGAGGTTCCATCGCCCCAATTCCATGAATAGTTTACAATTGTCCCATCGCTATCAGAAGAGCTGGATCCATTAAATGTCACGATGAAAGGCACAAGCCCAGCACGCTGGTTTACGCGGAAGGATGAAGTCGGAGAAATATTGCTATCTGAGACAATTATACCTTCAGAGTCCGTGCCTATACCCCCGGCATTGTCTGTAACGGTTAAAGTTATCGTATATGTTCCTGGGTTCGTGTACTGATGGGTAGTAGTACTGCCACTCCCGTTTGGTGTGCCATCACCCCAGTTCCAGCTATAGCTAGAAATGCTGCCATCACTATCAGCTGAACCAGTACCGTTAACAGAGACCGTAAGTGGTGAAGAGCCGCTGGTCGGGGATGCAATGAAGCTAGCAACTGGAGGGTTATTATCACCTACAATATATACGGTTCCGTCTGTCACATCTTGCTCACCGTCGATAGCGGTCACTCTCAGCTTTACATTGTAAACCCCAACACCAGTGTAAGTATATGTTCGCGTCGCAGTAGAGCTTGTTGACACATCATAGACACCATCTCCATTAAAATCCCACTCGTACAAGGTAATTCTGGCTGAAGACGGTACCCAAGGCGAAGTTGTTTGCAACATATCACCTGAATAAGGGTGATGCATAAAGTTCATCGTCACAGAGCCATTAACCAATTGCCCATAGTCCAGAGTTGAATTGGCCGCAGAGGAGATATCATAGTTGGCTATCGGGTAGTATAGATGACCACCAACAGAGTTCCGAATAAATGTGAGCGTGTCTATATCCTCCCCACCATCATCGTCGGTCACTTTCAGCGTGACAACATATGTTCCGTCAACCGTTGTTGTGAAGTTTACCGAGTTCCCAGTTGCATCAAATGTCCCATCATTGTTAAAGTCCCACTCTTTTGTGACAATAGTCCCATCTGGATCAAATGAACGGGTGCCGGTAAATACGGTGCGATTATTTGTGGTGCTGTAATTGGCAAAGTATGCTTGTGCTGTGGGATGCATATTTTCACCAGTGGTTGAGGTTGCGGTAACGTTCGTCGTTGCCGTATCTGTGGCACCTCCGTTATCCGTAACTGTCAATGTTATTGTATAACTACCAGGGTCTGCGTATTCGTGGCTTGCATTTACCCCGCTTCCGTTAGATGTTCCATCACCCCAATTCCATGAATAGCTTACAATTGTCCCATCACTATCTGTTGAACCACTACCATTCACCAATACTTCAAGTGGGGCTGTACCACTTTGCGGGTTTGTAGTAAAACTGGCATTTGGGAGCTGATTACCGGCGTTGTTCACAGTAATACTTATTGCAGCTGTATCTGTAGCTCCGCCATTATCTGTTACTGTTAAGGTAATTGTATACGTCCCAGCATTTGTATATTGATGAGTGGTGCTAGCTCCAGTTCCATTGGATGTACCATCTCCCCAGTTCCATGAGTAGCTTGATATCGTTCCGTCACCATCAGTGGATCCACCACCATTCACTGTTACAGTAAGAGGTGCCGTCCCCGATTGTGGATTAGCTGTAAAGCTTGCGTTAGGCGACTGATTGCCACCTCCTCCGCCCTGTGTGACAGTTATTACAGTCGACGATGAATCTTGAATACCTTGATTATCTGTTACGACCAATTCAAGTAGATATGTCCCCGGAATGGTGTAGGTGTGAGAGGAGGTCGAGCCCGAGCCTGCAGACTCACCGTCACCCCACCTCCACTGATATGAAGCGATTGAGCCTCCTGTGTCATATGATCCGGTTCCATCAACATTAATTGAGAATGGAGCAGTACCGCTTGTCGTCGGACTTACAGTGAATACTGATGTTGGATAGCCAACATCGGTAGGTGATACTATTGAAGTAGTTGTATGTGTCGCCCCATCGTCATCAGTGATTGTCAAACGCACTGTGAAATCGTCAATGTGATTATATGTACGTGAGGTGGTAACCCCACTGCCGACACCACCATCACCGAACTCCCATGCGTACGAGACAACAGATCCATCACTATCTACAGATCCAGATGCGTCAAATTGTATAAGCAACGGTATGAAGCCACCAGTAGGAGTTGCAGTAAAGCTTGCTACAGGTGGGATATTATCAACATTTACAGTCACATCATCATATGCCGTGACAGCACTGTCAGACACAGTTAAGCGTAGTACATAGGTACCTTGCTGATCAAAGGTAACCTTGCTATCAGCATCATTTATATTTGAGAAAGTAACTGTACCCGGACCGCTTTGCTTGCTCCAGGTAAAGGTAGCCGTGCCTGGGTAATTTGGCAGACCATCGTCAGTAGCATATCCTTCAAGCTTATACTCCCTGTTTATAGCAGCACTAAATGTACCACCTGCATCGACTTGGGGAGCAGAATTAGAGCCTGGAATCGTATTATTCGTCTCCAAGACTGTAATAATGTTATCAATATAGAACATATCACCGACAGCGAATGCAGGGGTGTCAAGATACTCGTATAGATCAGATGCTGTTGATCCTTCAATATAAGCCTTCGCTTTGAACATCCCTTCATAATTGAACAGTGCGGACCGAACCCCCTCTCCTACCATTCCTTCATACTTTGAAGCAAACCAATATGCCCCAACGATGTCATATTCATGGATTGCTTCCTTCATCTCAATATTTCCTTTGAGATAGGTAGCCATTTCAGGGACCATCCATACGAAGTTACGTGATACATCAAACTCCTTTTTCTGGTAGTTTCTGGTTTCAGTTGGAAGACAGGGCATTGCACCTGGTACATAACTGTTGTCTATCCACCAGCTACCGCGTGTAAATGTATCCTTCTTGTGCTGGATGAGAGCATCCAATTGACTCTGGATATTTGCTGCGGGATACTGCGAGTCATTTGTTTGACCTGCTAATATCTGTAGTTCTCTAAATCCGTAGTACCCTGCAAGATCCTGATTTAGCTCATACGGGTGTTCTCCGTAGTAGTGCCATATCGGTATTGACACATTGTATGAAATCCCAGTCGCTCCGTTTACACACCCTAGAGAGTTCATATAGCTAAACGGATAGCGAATTCTCGCTCTGGCATCATTATAGACGTCAAGAATATCCTGAGAGTCGCCTACCTCTGTATCATCGAGCCATTTTGCGTATTTATACATTGCATATATATTCCTTTGCGGGAAAGTTGTTCGCTGAGTAGTTATTGCTGATCTTAACGAGGCTGCATTCGCATTGATGCTTGCTTGGAAATCATCGGCAAGTGCAAAAGCCTCTCTTTCCGAGCCTTCAATCCATCCGACATCGGTATATGTATTCGTAGCAAAATAAGCAGTGTAGTAGTCTTGAAGGTAGTTGCTAAGCCTCAATTGCAACGGCTCGGATACATGGGGGTAAGCCCTTATCAATGTCACAATGTTGTCTGCAGGATTTTGGAAATATTCACCAACGATACTTTCATAACTCCACTGTGACATAGTGTAATCGCCTGGTCTCAAGAACCTTGCGTTCCCAACCTTGCCAAGTGAGTCGTATACATTGAGTATTTTAGCGACTTCAGTCTCGAGCTTGATCTGCAATGCTGAAGTATTTACAGCCGTAGTAGTCTCAACATCCACAGCTGTAACATGTGGATTTTCAGTAGCAGATCCGCCACCCGGGCCAAAAGCGATGATGGTATTTCCGCGGTGGACATAAAGCCTGCCATTATACGGAATGATTGGATTCTGGTCTCCATGGTTGTTATAGATACCGTTTGTCGCGACATATGTATATTCATCATAGGAGTTGTCGACATATTCATCCTCATAGCCTTGGTACCAATTGTAAAGACCTGATGTAAACGGATATCGTTGCCAATATGCAAGATAGCCATCGTCTGTTTGTAAATTAAGCGAATTATTGTAGTCCCATAATGTTCCAGATTGCCTAGGTAGGTTGCTCGAATTGTATATTGAAGACCAGTCGCCGATTCGATCGCAGCAAAGATTGCGGTATATTACATTCCCACCCCCAGAAAGCGCTTGAGGCTCAGCCATAGCATGCCAACCAGCTCCTTGCCAAGTAATGCCTGTAAATAGCATATTTATTCGCGCCCATGGAGGTTGATTACCCGGGCTACTGCCCACAACTATCCTACCTGTAGCGGTGTCTGTAAGTCCTTCGGGATCGGTTACAGTTAGCGTTACATTGTACGTCCCATTTGATGAGAAGTTATATGAAGGTGCCGAGGCAGTCGAGTCAGTTATAGCATCACCGTTAAAGTCCCAAGCATATGTAAGTGCGTTTGTGTTTAGAGGATCCCAAGAGGTTGAGCCGTTAAAACTTACATTTAGTGGAGCGCTGCCAGAATAGCTATTGGCTGTGAATCTTGCGATCGGATACTGATTTTCACTGGGGTCGTACGGGACTTTGAGCATCTGTGTATCTGTTGAGGAATTACCCTGTGAGTCAGTCACTGTGAGTGTGACATTGTACGTATGCTTTACCGGCTTGTACCCCTTGCTTGGATTTTGCGAAGTAGATGTAGTCCCATCATCAAAATTCCATGAATAGGTCATCGTATCGCCATTTGGATCCACAGAGGTATTACCGCGAAATGCGAAATTTGACGGATACCCAGCTGTCATTGAGAAATTATACGGATAATCTTTATCCCAGCCGTAGATCATTCCCTTCGCATCTGAGCAACATAAAGCAGACTGGGTTGAATAGAAAAGATTTCCTCCGGGGTCAACAAGACCGGGCTGTCTGTTACCCGACCCCGTGCCATCCATGATCGCTGGGAAATACTCCAAGAATCCATCGCTATCATGATCCCACATCCTCACTTCCGTGCCGTTATCCATATCAAGCACTATATAGCCTCGTATATGACTCTTGTGCTGATGCCCGCCAGCAGATGGGTTTGCATTATTGATGTTATCTTCCAAGCACTCAAGAAGCGTATTACCAAATGAAGTTATTGGGTTGCCATTGCTCCAATTTGACGGAGTGGTAATTGTCCCGAGCATTTTCCCCGGAGCGACAGTTCCTGGGTTGTCCTCATTTACATTCCATGTGCAGCTTACACGATTTCCAGTATCTTCATAAACTTCATCATGAGCACGGCTCAGGAAAAGCATGTCATCATAAATGACTGGAAAGTAAGATTGAAATCCATCACCTCTTAGCTTGGGCGATTTCCAGATCTGTGCACCAGTTGAGACATTGTATGCATAGGCATAGTTATCTTGAGCCGCAAAGTAGACGATCCCATCTTTATAGGCCGGTGAAAATGACATCGGAGCACCGATATTTATTGTACGGAATGAATCGCCTTCGTTCGGATGATTCTTCCCACCGATAAAGTATACATATCCATCTCGATTTGGAGCTATTATTACCGTCTGGTTGTTTGTGTGTGAATCTCGGATAACTAGCGGATTGGCGCTGTACCCGGCAGTAGCGTCAGCAAAAGGCCAGCTACCCGATGACAGCTGTGTACCAGTTGAGACATCCAGTGCATATAACTTTTTATCATATCCACCGACATATACTACGTCGTCAAATACCGTTGGCGAATTGCCAATCGGCATCTCGGTATTAAACTTCCATGCAACCAAGCCTGTTGTAGCATCTAAAGCATACAAGCCCTTAGCAGTACTGATGAAAAGCTTCCCATCGCTGGCAATTATTTGCGTATGTTGCGTTATATATGCTTGAACCGGTGTATACCAAAGCATACCAGTTGAGTTTGTAACGCTTTCTCCAACCCACGATGTTCGTTGAGAATTAGCCCCGACTGTATACCAGCCATCGGTATATGTTTCATCTTGCACTACAATTTTCACCGTTCCCGGGGTCGAGGTGTATGTACCGTCAGATACAGTCCATGTAACCGTGTCGGTACCTGAGAAATTGCTACTCGGAGTATAAGTTCTTGTTGAGCCTGTGCCGGAGAGGCTACCATTAGATGGGTTACCCGTAATATTGAATATTCTGTTTGCGCCTGATGAGCCCTCTTTGTAATCAACGTAGCTAAGAGTAATAGACACCGCCTCGTTCATACTGGTGACGGCAAATGTATTGTTGGCCTGCGGTACATCGTTTGGTATATCTACAGGAGCACCCTCTGGACCGCTCTCTCCACGGCCACTGCTATTGCCTGAATCTGAATTTGGTACCCCAGAAGGCACTGGCTCAGCATCGGGCTGAACTACACCACTTTGGGTGTCGTCACTGTTAGATTCACCCTCCTCGCTAGGGTTATTTAGTCCTAAAGTTGATCTGATAAAATTTGAATTAATCCTTGATTGGGTAAGTAGAACACCCCCTAGCGTTACCACGAGCAGGACAGCAATCAGAAGCTGGATTTTTCGATTCTTCAACAGTTTGTTGACCATTATAAGCTTTTCCATACTATCATAATCTAGGCGGTTGAACTAACTCATTAATAATTCTGGGTGAATAGAGTACTGTATAGAAACTCGAGTAGCGAAAATCTTTGGAACTCCTTTCCTCCTTATTTATCAGATAGCTCACATCAGAGGCGGAATCACTGCTTGCACCGACCAGATTTATCATTGCAAGAGTATTCTCTGCGACGCTTCTATCTTCACTATCAGTAGGCTCCTCCACCAACTCAAGCGTCTTAATTATCTCCTCAACATCCGAGCTATTAATAGCCATATTCTCACCATCAGCTGAGCCCATTACTGGCCCACAATTCAGCACATTCCCACTGAACTGATAGTTTGGTCGTATCTTCCACCACCGTCCGCGAGCCTGATTTGCAGGCACTACCTGACAGGTCGATACAAGATAAGTCACGGTTGATTGGGCTCCATCATTGTCGGTTACCGTGAGCGTTACATCATAGCTGTCTGCCCCGTTGAATGTATGGCTCACCTGCTGCCCTGTCCCACTACTACCATCGTCAAAATTCCAACTATAGCTTGCAATCGTACCATCACTATCTGTCGAAGCAGATGCATTGAATGTCACCTGGTATGGTGAGATGCCTACCCTGCCGCTTTGTGTAAATTGAGCGGTCGGAGCCTGGTTTGGAGTTCCCGGCTCACCATACACTATGGTTAATTGAGGCCTAAAATTAGGATCAGACGTTTCAGAGCTCCTAAAATACTTGCCAGAGTGTAGAGGCAGATCGGCTGTATAGACGGCAAATTTCGCGGGTGATCTACTATCTTCATATGCTTCAGCGACAAGCCTTGTCACATCGATGTCGATTCTCGCATGAGCTACACTTCCATCCATCGCCATAGTGAGGTTTGAATTTTCACATTGTGGCTGGTGCACCTCCTGATCGTCATAACCTGCATTATGATATTCACGGATGTCACACGCATAGGCTGCAGCGGCATTCTGGGTAACCTGTGGGGCATTGTTCCAATTCATCGTTGTATCCTCAACATCTCCATTGACCTCATACACTTGCAGCAATGAGACAGCAGCCCAGAGGCCATTGTTCATCGGATGATACTTCAAGAGTTGCCACTGATTCGAGCTGTTAAACGAGTATATGTAGTACTGGTCATCTTGTTCCCCGACAAGAAGGTATTCATCGCTTCCCGACCCATCGTTATGGACGAAGTAATCGGGCTTTGCCTCATCTCCGACATCTTGCAAACCCGAAACTATCGCACTACTTGAAGACCAGGCTGTCCCATTAAATTGATATCCCGTCATCGTCCCATTCTGGTTTCCTATGATCATATAAAGTGTGCCAGAGAGGGTAAATACATCTGGGTCCATCCGGCCTGAAGAGCTGACCGATTCAAGTCCATTAATCATACTTGAGACACCAGTTTGTGCCTCCCAAGTCTGCCCAACACTATTCCATCGATAAGCAAGGAGGCCGTAATTGGAACCACCCGAATTGTAACGACTTACTATCGTGTAAAGGTTGCTGTTGTAGGTAAACAGTGTCGGTGATGTGTACCCACCTAGATCACCTAAACCGGCAATTATCGGAGCCGAAGCCCATGAGTCTCCATCCCACTCAGCGCCGTAGAATGTACCATCTTCTCTGCCCACTAGAAGGAACCGTCCGTTAGCCCCGTCAAAGAGCGTGGTTCTAATGAAGTCGGGATCCGCTTCCTGGCCAAATGTCCCACTCGCAATTCCTGCAGTGATCGGCCCATCTTGATCCCACACACCTCCCGATCGATAAAATCCGCTGAACTCCCCATCCTCATGCCCGGCCAAACCATATGTCTCTCCGTTTAATTCTACAATCGTCGGGGAGGTTTTTGGCGCGCCATAAAGCGATGGCCCCGCATTTCCAAACTGAAATAGCTTCAAAGTCGCCGACTCGATCACTTTGCCGCTAGGTACAGGTGTGGTTGGAAATTTAAAATATGGTCGAGAGAAGCATGGCCAATCTGCGACATTGTTCTGATTTTGTATATTCAGAAATTCGTATTGTGCTGGCAGGGTTGCATCGTCGTAGATACGATAGCCCCATCCATCTGCCGCGAATGCACCACTCGAATACCTGAAGTCATCGACATTCTCCTCTTGGGTGAGTGCACCGCATAGACTACCACCACCTACAGCGATATCTTCTGTGACCGCACCATTCACATTGTTAATGATTGTTACAGTGCCGCTCGTCCCTGCTGTATCCGGCACATACACTTCATCGTCTGCTGTTAAATTGTCATCGCCGAAGCGCATCTGTGCCCATGTCGAGGGGTTAGTGAGATTGGCGCCTGTAGGCCATCTTTCCTGTGACACACTGCCACCAGAGCTATCCTTATCGTTTACCTCTATAGCCCAGCGCCAGATATCACCTGGATCCGGCTTATACATGATGTCGTTCGCGAAGAAATTGAATGGGAGGTCGATCTGCATACGCCAACCACGGTTATCCGATGCAGCATTCGTACCATTGCCCTCGTAATTGCTAAAAACTCTTATATTACAGCCATCCGGACAGTATCCATCAATTGTTTTTGGCTCCCATAAGCCATCATTATTAGCATCTTGCCAAGCCTTCAGATGATTTGTCGTATAGAGGGTCTGATTGCCGTTAAAACCTAACGTTATTTTATATGCATTGCTGTTAAGCGTGCTTCCAGGTGAATTGCTCTTATAGAAGTAGTAGCTAACTGAGTCCCATAATTGTGGATCGTCATAGGGGTTGGTAGTATCGTAATAAAGCCTCCTGTCAATTACATGCGAGAACATCTGCAATCCTCTGTCAAACTCATCATCGCCGTTGGCTCCAGCCCCTTTATCGTAATAGTAGACCCTTGTAAGTACCGAGTTATTCTGTATCGCTTGCGAAGGATCTTCGTGAACATCTCCAAACCATGTCACTGCAGATTTGTACAAGCTATCGTCGGGAAACTTATCAACAACAAATGGTACATTCAATCCTTGAGTTGTCAGAAACTCGCTCACTGTGCCCAATCCGAGGCTCTGCTCCGGTGCCTTCATAAGCTCAGGAGAGTCTAAAACCAGTGAAGGATAAGATAAAAGATAAACAAGAAAACCCAGCGATATTACAGCGGTAGCGACTTTTGCTTTATTATCTAGTCCAATAACCTTCATCCACATGGGCAGAGCAAATAAACCTAGTCCTATGCATATACGGTAAGAAATTTCCCCGATTTTTTCAACCTAGTTAATCAAATCCCTAGGTCCGCACTCCGTATAAGCAGTTATCTGAATATCACGCAGTGTCAATCCAGAATTGATCACATGGTAGAATCTCGATGAAGAAGGTGATACATTGCCACACACGCTTACAGCACGCTGGAAGGTATCTGTATCGCTATCGTTGTCTGTAACTGTGAGTGTGATCAAGAACCTTCCTCCACTTGTGTATGTGTGCGCTGCCGGAGTCACACCACTACTGTTGGATGTGCCATCACCCCAGTTCCAGCTATAGCTAGAAATGCTACCGTCACTATCTGTTGAGCCAGTACCGTTTACTGTAACTGCTAGCGGTGCATTTCCAGTAGTTGTGTTAATCGTAAAGCTGGCTGTAGGAGGTACATTCGGTATCGCTGTTACATTGATATTTGCTGTCTGTGTATCGGTCGCACCTTCATTATCTGTCACGGTCAGAGTGATCATGAAGTTGCCCGCGTTAGTATACTCATGACTCGTGCTTACACCCGAACTGTCTGGCGTGCCATCACCCCAATCCCAACTGTAGCCCGAGATCGTGCCATCACTGTCTGTTGAGGCATTAGCATCTACAGAGACTATTAGAGGCTCCATCCCAGAGGTGGGATTTGGTGTAAATGCCGCTACTGGTGGGCTATTATATTCACTTACTATTATGGTTCTTGAAAATGTACCCGTTGCCGCTTCATCATCCTCCACCGTAAGGGTAAGTAGATAAGTTCCGGCAGATGAATACTGGTGTGTTGCAGTGGCACCACTTCCGTCTGGAGTACCATCACCCCAATCCCAGCTGTATGACACTATTGTGCCATCGCTATCTGAGGAAGCCGATGCATCCACATCCACATCGAGCGGATCATATCCTGATGTAGGCGTTGCAGTAAATGAAGCTGTTGGAGATGCATTTCCGCCTGCATTTGGATCGATTATGTAAAGAGTTCCGGAAAGGATTGATTGATTGCCACTGTTATCGGTTACACGAAGTGTAGGTGTATAAGTTCCTGCAACTGTAAAAGCCACTGTGCGAACTCCAGCTGAGTAACCGGACCAATCGTACGTCCCATCCCCTTGATAGTCCCACTCATACAGAGTGATACAGTTAACCGAAGTTCCCTGACATGTTGTACCGTTACCAGTAGCAGTAGGATTTGCATTCCACGCATCGTTTGCTTGGTTCTGATTAATGTCTGAGGAGTATGGATTGTGCGCGAAGGCAATATTTACAGTACCGCCTACGAGCTCTCCATATCTCACAACAGATGCAGGTGGGCTAGTCGGATAGGCAGGGTTATATATAAAGAAACCTGGTGAAGGGTAGAAGTCGTGCTCCGCAGAAGTCGCTCCTAACTCAAAAGTAATAGTCGTTGTATCTGTAGCCCCTTCATTATCAGTCACCTTAAGCCCTACTGTATGTGTGCCAGCGCCAAGCCCTACCAGATTTACAGTCGTAGTTGTCGGCTCCGCAGGTGTGTCTTCCGTTCCATACAACCCATCATTGTCACGATCCCAAGCCCTACTTGTAATAGATGTACTGTCAGAGTCATATGAGTGGTTCGCAGCCAGTGTCACAGTATTAGTCGACACCGTATATGAGTTTATCGATATTATTGCCGTGGGGAGCATATTTCCCACCTCGCCGCCACCACCACCTCCTCCAGCTGCGTTCACGGTAATATTACTGCTTGCTGTATCTGTAGCTCCATCATCATCAGTCACCGTTAGTACAATTGTATATACACCAGGGTTTGAATACTGGTGACTTGTATTCTGACCTGTACCTAGAGCTGATGCATCACCCCAGTTCCATGAATAACTTGCTATCGTGCCATCTGAATCCGAGGAAGCACTCGCATTGACGTTCACAGTCAGGGCAGCTGTACCACTGCTAGGCGAAGGTGTGAAAGCTGCTGTTGGAGCTTGATTTGCTCCTGCACTACTGACACTGACCTGCACACTTCTTGACGAAACACTTCCATCGTCGTCAGTAACAAAGAGAGAAAGTGTGTAATTTCCAGCCGAATTGTATACATGAGATGTACTTGGACCAGTCCCGTTTGCAGTGTTATCACCCCAAATCCAGCTATATCCTGCAGGATTAGCGATTGTCCCATCTGGATCGGAAGAGGCTCCACCATTAACATTTACAGTAAGTGGGGCTTCACCAGATATCGTATCGATAGTGAAAGATGGTACTGGGACTTGATTCCCTCCATTCTCTGTAACAGTTATCGTTCTATAAAAAGCATCTTGCGCTCCATTGTCATCAATCACGGTCAAAGTGACTGTATATGTACCAGGCTCAGTGAACTGATGAGAAAGGGAACTACCGGTCTGCATCACTCCATCATCAAAGCTCCATCGGTATGTCACAATAGTACCATCACTATCTGTGGATCCCGAGCCGTTAAAATTCACCGTTAATGGAGCATCACCTGTAAGAGCACTTGCTGTAAAAGTCGAATTTGGAGGATTGTTTGTAGAAGTCTCCACAACAGGGCAGAGCGACCACCCATCTATACAAGCCAGCATGAGCCATATAGACTGAGCCGCCCTCTGACCTCCAAGGCCATTAAGGTGACCTGCATCTGTCGAATAGTTCGGACACATAGCTTCGTGCTCCAGGCCATCTGCCGGATTTAGGTATGTGCAAGGCGACCCATCGTCGGGTCTATGTGAAAATATATCCGCCACATCGAAGAGAAACTTATCATTCGTTATCGCATAATTGCGAAGCTGCGCATTAAAAGAGTCGCTAACAGATGTGCCTATCTGTGTACCTAAGCCGAGGGTCCAAAGCGCAATAGTCGCATCTGAACCAGCTGCATCCAAGTCATCATAAAGCTCTTCCAGATCTGAGATATTTGTCTGTGCATGGTTGGGGTTCCAAAAGTTGTCAACAGTATTGCTTCCTGTAATACCATCGACATACCCTAGCTTATACGAATATACATCGTAATCATCTGTCAGATCGCCATCAAGCTCTAGCCCCCTTACACCTCCATCAGTTGTGTCAGCATACAGGTGACTATAATCTTCAAGGTTTTCATCAATTGTACGGCCTGTACCCTCTATAAAATTACTTGTCTTATTATACCAAGGTGGATTCTGTCCACCTTGCGGACTAACAGCAGCATCAGCTGGGTACGGCCATGAAACAATACCGTTGTGCCAGAAAAACATAAAGCCGCTGAGGTCTGCGAAATCACTGTCCCAGAAATCTTGATAGTTTTGATAGGTTATTGTGAATGAATCTCCCACATCCCAGTCATTATCAGTTCCACCTGTAAGCGCCGTAGTCAGTGTTGTTCCTGTGTTTGAGATTACTACCCCACTACTTCCATCTGTATTATTAGTTATTGTTGCAGACCGAAAATAATCTATAATCCCGGTATTTGCTGTCCCAAAATAACCAGAGCTAAGAGTCAAAGTCTGAGAGTTTGCACTCCCCCCGTGTGTACCAGTACGGGTATAACCGATTGTACAGCTATTTGACCGATTACCATTAATGAGAGCTGTGTTGCCGAAACACTTCAGCCCTCTATATATCGTCTCCCCAACAGAAGCATGCCTAAAGTAAAACCGCTTCGTCGCCGCACCATTGATTGCAGACTGGTCAGCATAGAAATCGTCCCAAAGATTATCCACTGCGACGTGGTCGATCACAACAGCATTTGAAGCAAGCGAGGATACTATGTTTATAGTAACGGACACTGTTCCCGAATCAGAATATCCATCATTCACCTTCCATGTAAATGAATCTGTATTTGGTGCAGTAGTTGCAGGATTAGGAGTGTAAGTAACGAAAGACCCTGTAACATTAATAGATCCAAGTGTGGGTTGAGTAACAATAGAGATAGTGTAAGGACCTGGCCCATCAGAATCCGTATACTCAAGAGCGATGTCTACAGCAGTATCTTCAAGTGTATTCACGCTCTTACCCTGAGCAGATGGAGCGATGTTCGCTGGAAGCTCAATATAGAAAGTATTTGAAGCAATTGCACTTGGATCATATCCATTAGCATACGATCTAGCCTTCACAGTCATCGATGTACTGATCTGAAAAGGACCGGTATAGAGAGTAGAGGATTCGGTTGGATCTGTGCCGTTGGTTGTGTAGTATATGCTGTCTTCAGGCTGTGTAGTATTCATATCTATCGTAAGTGGATAGGTTAACGCAACAGAAGGCGTACCAGGTCCATTAGCAGAAGGAGAGTATGTTATCGCTGGCGTCTCTGACGGGTCAAATACTCCGCCTACAGGGTTGTTACCTCTATCGATAAAACTGCCTACTCGTTCGAGAAAACTACCTTCAGCAGTTGCCGAAAGTATAAAGGCGGTTACAAAAAAGATTGCCACAACAAGTAGTGAGGTTGTTACTGCCCGTTCCCTCTTTGAAGAACGGCCATAAAAGGATTTGAATTTACTCACAAATTTCATTAATTGATACTTAGCACAAGTAAACTATTACATGAGAATCATTAACCCTGCTTTGATATCAACTTTTTAACAAATTATCGATCCCATATCTTCCCTTTTTAACATACCCCATGTTCTCCAAATAAGATAGCATGGATAATGAGAAAGATTCAATGATATAGTTGGAAATTATTGAGGTTTAGTCCAGCTTATTGAGTAGTGCCTCTTTAACCGTCGCAGCATCTGCCTGACCCTTCATCTCACGCATCACTTGACCGACCAAGAACATGATCGAATTAGGATTGCTGCCAGATTTATAATCCTGCACTGCCTTCTCATTTGCGGCTATGACTGCATCAACCACCTCTGCCAACTTCCCACTATCTGTCTCAACAGGCTTTGACTGCTTTGCTATAACTTCAACGATCACACCTACTTCTTCCTCCCAATCCACCTTCTTATTTACCATAAGCTTCGCGACAAGCGCACCGGCCTCATTTTCAGATATACCAACCTTCTTCGCATATTCTGTAACAACAGCCTCAAACTTCTCCGCCTGCCCACGATCTCGTGTAATAATCTGAGCATCACTCTCTCTCACACCAAATTCATTTATATATCGCTCAACTTTGGCAAAAGGCATCTCTGGCATTTCAGCACGAATTTCATCTAGCTGCTCATCGGTATACACAAATGTCGGGATATCCGGGTCTGGGAAATACCTATAATCTGCTGCCTCTTCTTTTACACGCTGGGTTACAGTTGTACCAGTGGCAGAATCATATCCTCGAGTTTCCTGCTGTGGAGTACTTCCTTCTTCAAGTATCTCAATATGCCTTGCAGTCTCAAATTCAATTGCTTTTTTCACAAACCTGAAAGAGTTGATATTTTTCACTTCGACTTTGTACGGAGGTAGCTCTGGATATTTCTCTGCGAGCTGCACCGAGATATTTGGCTCGAGACGCATATCACCCTTCTCCATATCTGCATTGGCAATCCCCAAATAGCGGACGATCACCTGCAGCTCTTCCAAAAATGCTTTCACATCCTCACCATTGTCAAAATCTGGCTCCGTCACGATCTCAACAAGTGGCACCCCGCCACGATTAAAGTCGATTAACGACTCCTCACCTTCGTGTGTTAATTTCCCAGTATCTTCTTCAAGGTGTACACGCTTGATTCTAAACTCTTTCACACCACTCTCTGTCTTGATCGGTACGGTACCATGCTCCGCGATCGGTTGGTCATACTGCGATATCTGATAGCCCTTTGGCAGGTCTGGGTATGTGTAATGCTTACGGTCAAACTTGAACTCGTTATTGATGTGGCAATTTAGTGCCTGCCCGAGGAGGATCGTTCGCCTGATAGCCTCTTTATTTGGTACTGGTAGCCCGCCTGGCATGGCGAGACAGACTGGGCACACATGAGTATTCGGATCTTTGCCGAAGTAATCAGCTGGACACTGACAGAACATCTTCGACTTCGTGTTGAGCTCGACATGTATCTCAAGTCCGACGATCGTCTTATATTTTGGATTTGCGTTATCTGCCATTTAATCTTTCCACTTATCTAATCCCTGTTTAATTACACCGTTAAAGTCAGTCTCTTGCTCATACTGGTATGAAATGTCCAATAGATCTGATTCACGGATATAGTTCGCAATTAGCTGCAAGCCAATTGGCAGCCCCTTGCTATCAACACCAACCGGCAAGCTCACTGCTGGAAGCCCTGCGATTGATGAAGGCTCATTCAATTTATCCATCAGTTCACCGAAAAATGGGTACTGCTCGAACTCGCCAAGCTTAATTGCTGTAATTGGCGCAACTGGCCCAGCGATCAGGTCTACTTCTGTAAATGCTCGTTTGAAATCTTCGACAAGCAGCGTCCTCACTTTTAGCGCTTTCTTATAGAAAGCATCATAATAACCATGTGCAAGCGTATAGGCACCAAGCATTATTCTCTTCTTTGCCTCCATACCCATCTTGTCTCGACCTGAGTCGTATCTGACACCATGGAATCCTGCCAAGTTTGAAGATACCTCCGCGCGCTGGATTATTGTATAGATTGAGATCGCGTAATCGGGTGACATCAGGTCAATATCCTTAACTTTGTGCCCCATCTTCTCGAGTGTCTTGATCGATGCTTCAATTGCTGTTTTGACATCGTCTGTAGCACCTTCGAAGTAGGCTTTTGGTACGCCGATTGTAAATTTCTTACCATTTTTCATCTCTGTAGTGTAGTCATCGGTTGGAGCATCGAGCGAGGTGCCATCATAAGGATCTTTGCCTGCAATCACCGAGAGCAGGAGCGCTGCATCTTCAACTGTAGTGGTAAGCGGACCAGGCGAATCGAGTGATGAGCCCATTGCTGCCACTCCATATCTAGAGACTCGACCATATGTCGGCTTGAGACCTATTACTCCGCTCCATGACGCTGGGATTCTGATCGAGCCGGCTGTTTCAGATCCAATAGCTGCAGGAGCTAGGTATGAAGCTACTGCCGCTGCAGAGCCGGATGAAGAGCCGCCAGGTGCATAATCTGTATTCCATGGGTTCTTTGTCGGACCGTAGGCTGATGTTTCCCCCGATGAGCCGTGAGCCCATGCATCCATATTTGTCTTACCTAGAATATCTACACCTGCCTCTTTTAATCTTCTTGCGACTGTTGAGTCATATGGGGGGATGAACTGCTCGAGCACTTTGGATGCCGCTGTAGTGCGGAGATTCTTCGTGCTGAAGTTATCTTTGATTGCGATTGTTAGGCCTGAAAGCGGACCACCTTCCGTGAACGACTGGTCTTCATTAAGCGTGAGATAGATGTTGAGGTCGGGGTTGTGCTTCTCGATTCGTTTCATGAAATATTCACGAAGCTCAGATGGTGAGATCTCTTTTGAATCAATAGCCTTCTTTAGTTGTGTGAGCGACTTGCCGTGAATGTCCAAGCTATTTGTTTAAGATTTTAGAGACAACGAAAAATCCGTTCTTTTTCTTCGGTGCGTTTTTAAGTGCTTCCTCTTGGGTGAAAGTGCGATCTGGAGCGGCGCCATCTTCAAATGTGACGTTCTGCACCGAAACCGCATGCGAGGTTTCTTTAACATTGGATGTGTCTAATTCGTTGAGGTTGTCGATAAAGTCGATCGTCTCAGAAAGCTGTACCTGGAGCTTCTCGACTTCTTCATCTGTGAGCTCAAGCCTGACTAGGTGGGCAAGGTGCAAGACCTCTTCTTTGGTCAAAATCTTCTTATCGTTTTCCTTTTTTGCCTTGCTAGCTGTTGCCATAACTGAAAGGAAGTATAGCTTATCCAAGGCCTTTTGTGAAATATTATTGGGTATATGCAATCGTGTGGGTGGGTTGTACGATCATTTAATGAAGACTGGGAATTCGGTATCATTAGATATTTAGAATTCTTTTAATTTTATCTTCATTAAATCGTGAAAATTAGCTCAAGTTTTTCAAGCTTTGTTAACAGCTTTTCAAGAGTAAGTATCTTTGTGATATATGCTTGGTTCGGGCTGCTAAAAATCTTGCAGCTTAGCCCGGCGATAGAGCTTGTCGAGCAGATGCACAATATGATGCTTCCATTCATCCCATTTAACAGTTTTTACCCAATCCTTGGGCTTATCGAGATTATTATCGGAATCATGTTCCTCGTGCCGCGAGCGACAAAGCTTGCGGTCGTGGCCTTACTACTACATATGGTGGTGACAATGTTGCCATTGATACTACTTCCAGGAGTAACATGGAGTGGCTTCCTTGTGCCGACTCTGGCAGGACAGTATATTATTAAGAACCTAGCGATAATTGCGCTGGCGCTTAATATATACAAAGAAGATGCTGCCTAATGTTGGAAAATCGGGACCTCATCGAGCGTATCGAAAAATTTGGATTAGAGCCATACAAGGTTGGCGAGGAGATCACTGTCGGAAGCCAGCACCTAGTGATGAGATACGGATATGAAAAAGTTATTAAATTGCCCCGAAACAGCCTACGCACACATATAACAGGGAGATTTAATGCAAGTGCTGTCCGCCACCATATTGATCTAATTGATAAGTACTTCACTCAATTTTATGTAGATACTGAGGTACTTTCTACTACTGATGGAAATGATTATCTTATCATTCAGGACTATTTGAGCGATGGAGAATATTTTGGCAAAAGTAATTTCCATCTTGTTAAAGATCAGTTCAGCGAGTTGTTAAAGATTAATAAAAATCTGATGAAAAATGAGGGCAAGAGCCTAGATTTCTTCGGATTTCATGGACTGATGATGACCACTTCATCTTTTTTAACTGGAAAGGCGAAAAACTACCTAATGAGCAATCTTTTCCTTGATAGCCCACATAGCAATCCAAGGCTGCTTATAATGGACACAAACCTTTCAGAGTTGAAGCGTGATCACGACGACGGATATATGAGAGTAGTGTTAGACAGTTTAATGAATAAGGTCTCCTACAATTATATTGGAAAGCTGACTATATAACTCCTTGCGCTAGCATCGCATCCGCGACTTTCTGAAAGCCGGCAATATTTGCACCATCAACATAATCAACTACTCCATTCTTCAATCCGTGCTTGTAGCACTTCGCATGGATATCAGCCATGATTTCAGCAAGTTTCTTATCAACCTCATCATCACTCATGCTCAGCCTCTGACTATTTTGAGACATTTCGAGACCTGAAACCGCGACGCCACCAGCATTCGATGCTTTACCGGGCGCGAACAGGATCTCTTTCTCTCGATACACTTCAATCGCTTCTGCTGTCGAAGGCATATTTGCACCCTCAGCGACGAGCTTCACTCCATTTTTAACGAGGCTGTTTGCGTCCTCGGCGAAGATCTCATTCTCAGTTGCACATGGCAAGGCTATATCTGCCTTCTCCCCCCACGGTTTCTTCCCTTCAAAATATTGCACCTTAAATTTCTCGGCATATTCATGAATTCGGCCACGATTTACATTCTTCAGCTCTTTAATGAATTTCAGCTTATCTTCATTAATTCCTTCATTGTCATATATATACCCATCCGAATCAGAAACAGTAAGCACCTTCGCCCCTTTGGCTATCGCCTTCTCGATTGCATGCTGCGCTACATTTCCTGACCCTGACACCAGAATCTCCTTACCTTTTAGCTGCTCTCCTGCCTGTTTTAGCATCTCTTCAACAAAGTAGATCAATCCATATCCGGTCGCCTCAGTACGTATTGCACTACCGCCCCACCCCAAGCCTTTCCCTGTAAGCACGCCCTCAAATCTTCCTGTGACCCTCTTATATTGGCCAAACATAAACCCTATCTCACGAGCACCGACACCTATATCACCAGCTGGCACATCAACATCGGCGCCAATATATTTGTAAAGCTCACTCATAAATGCCTGACAAAATTTCATTACCTCAGCATCAGATTTGCCATGTGGGTCGAAATCGCTTCCGCCCTTGCCTCCTCCCATCGAGAGCCCTGTGAGGCTGTTCTTGAATATCTGCTCGAAGCCTAGGAATTTTAAGATGCTCAAGTTGACCGACGGATGAAATCTCAGCCCCCCTTTGTATGGACCAATAGCATTATTAAACTGTACACGGTAGCCGCGATTTACCTGGACCTTGCCTTCATCGTCAACCCAGCTGACTCTAAATGACACCACTCGATCTGGCTCGCACATGCGCTCGAGGATTTTTGCGTCAGTATATTTTGGATTGTCGTTTAGAAATTGCGAGAGTGAGCCAACCACCTCTTCCACCGCCTGTATGAATTCGGGTTGGTGGGGATTTTTTGCGTTAATTTCTTTTAGAAACTGTTTTTTGTCGAACATAATTAGGTAATTATAACATTCGCAATCTGTGTGCAACGTCGTGGAACCAGACAACTATGGTGTATAATTTCAGTGACTATGGGAAAAACAGCCGTGAACGGCCGCACAATAGCAAACTACTCACTTTACGCATTTTTCTGGTTAGTAATAATTTTCATGCTCTACTTTGCCCGAGACTCTATCTGGTATTTCGCACTTGGGACACTTTTCGCTTACCTTGGCACCAATTTGGTCACAAGAGCAACTTCTGAACTCTCGCGGACTGGCCTCCCATTAAAAGCATCAAAGGTTACTTCCATCCTGCTATACATTGTAACCTTGTACGCTCTGTTCTTTGCACTGGCATTTGGGTTCGGACACATACTGATAACTCAGATTAAAGGTATCTTAGAGCTTGTAGGGACATCGGTCATATTTGAGGAACTTGGAGAGCTTCTCCCTGAAAGTGGCAACCTGCTTACCCTTACCTTGGACAACAATGTCTATATATTGTCCAACCTGCTCTCAGGTGCTTCTGAGCTACTTGTCGCACTATTCCTCCTACCATTTTGGATGTTCTACCTATTGTATGACCCTAAATCGATCTCAGCTGGCGCACTCAGATTGCTGCCGTCAAATCTGAAAGAGGATGGAAAGGCTTTGTACTATCTGACCGATCGCACGATTAGACGGTATCTGATCGGCGAGGCAAAGCTCGGCTTTGTAGTTGGCAGCATGACCTTCCTGCTCTATTCATTGATTGGTATGCCATATGCGTTGGCGCTTGGGGTGCTCGGGCTGTTTCTAGAATTTATCCCGATTTATGGACCGTGGATACTTTACTTCATCTCGCTGATCGTGGCGTTTGCACAAGGATGGGAGACAGTGGTGCTTGTATCGATCGCTGCAGCAATTATCCAGTTTGTCGAGGGCAACCTGCTCGCGCCAAATATAATTGGAGGGAAGACAAAGCTACGAAATTGGCAGGTGATGCTGCTCGTCCCTATTGGTGGTGCTTTCGCGGGGATGATCGGGATGCTATTGATAATTCCAACTGTAGTTATAACGCTCAACTTCATTCATTACATTCACTTGAGATTGCGCAATCCGAAGGGCGGTACTGTCAGCCCAGAAGTGGCGAAGAGGATTGTACAGGATGAAAGCATTTCGTTCGACGACTTTTAGTTTGATGACTCTTAGTTTGATTTTGCGGTCATAAAGAATGGGCCACTTAAATCTGTCCATCTCACGGGGTTTCACAAAATAGCAGATAACTGAACTCTCTGCGAGCTACATTCAACTGTGACCCCAAAGTGTATCTTTGTAAATCGGGTCGCGTGTGAAACTGACTCCGCCCTTCCCAAGTCGCACTTTATAAGTGCGACTTGGGTGCCGGTCTGTCGCCCTGTCGTTAAAAACAATTCCCCTGCTCGGGCGATGCCGTCGCAGGGGAATCAATCTCAACAAAAACTAGGCTTAGTACCTATTGTTGTCTCGACCACCACCGTAACCACCTCGGTTACCGTATGAGTTTCGAGGTCTCTCCTCTCGAGGTCTTGCGATGTTTACCACAAGTGCTCGACCGTCAACCTCCTGGCCATTCATCTCTTCGATTGCTTTTTGAGCAGCCTCTGGAGAATCAAAGGTAATAAAGGCAAAGCCCTTACCCTCTGGCTTGTATGACTCTACAATCTGGCCATACTTGGAGAAGACTTCCAACAATGTCTCCATTGCAGTTGCATAGGCGACATTGCCTATGAAAATCTTGTTGTTATCCATTGGATTAGATAAAAAATTAAAGGCGTTATCTTTCACAAAGTCACTGTTTGTTGTCAAACTAAGCTTCCTGTTCCAGTAACGCCTTAATTATCGCATATTTGGAGAAAATTGGAATAGTTGACTGTTACATAGTCAACCTAGCCTATCCTGAGTAAAATGGTGATATTTTACAAGGCCTGTAGTATAATCTCAAATCTCCCAAAGCCTTACCTGTACTCATTTCGTAATGTATTGATAGCTCGTATTGAGAGGTGAAATAATAATGTAACTGAAAATCGAGTGGACACATCAAGCCATCAACCGAGAGAAGCTCTTGGTAATAAGGAATGCTTTGAAGTCGAAGAAATTCTGAATGATTGTCGCGCCCTGGCTATTGAATACCCTGGCTATCTTTCCCACCATGCTCCGCAGGATACTACTTATTATGACTACTTCACTACAACTGTCGGTTTCCCAAAAGAGCTTGTGGACTTCTATTTAACACAAGGTGCACAACTACTACAATTTGTTCTTGGCTCCAATAGCGATTCACTACTTGTACCAAAGCCAACCGAAATACAGTACCTTGAACAGCTACACCTCTCATACGACATCCCAACCTTGATTGATTTACTAGTGGAAGGAACCGCTAATCTCGAAGATCCTAAAGAACTTCTCGGACTAATAAACGGAGTCTTAATCGATCAGGAGCGGAGTCACAGGAAGAGAATGAACGAAGTAATGATGGCAATCTTCTGCATTGCTGCTCCAGCTGCCATCTATCTGAAACGACTTGAGAGGAGACTGGTTTGCTCGGAAAACTCAGATACCACTGCAGAAGAAAGGGTTATGGCAATGTCTGTTGGAAGAGATATTCTTGCCCCAATCTGCTATGGAAGGTTGGGAGATATCTCCGCAATCATCTACACTGCCTCGGAGGCAGCAATAAATCCAGAAAAATATCAGGAATACAGATCTTCGTTAGTTGAAAAGTTCTTCGAACCAAACCTTGGCTCAGCTGCGAAGAGATATATCTCTACGCTAACTGTGGCTGAGCTATCTTTGATGATAGCAAGGCATGCATCGTCGCTCCTATCAAATGATAGTAGCACTGAGCCTGAGGCTTCTTTCGCATTTCTCGGATCCAGGGTAGCAGCATTAAGCCCATCTAAGGAAACCATGAAAAAGAGGAGGATGGCTTACTGGATTAGTCAGACTCAAGGGCTTAAGGAGCTGTCGCTTGAGTATTTAGTCGGACCTTTTAACAGAGTCGTAGATTCCCGTAGAAAGCTGCCTCCAATTCTCTCCAGCTTAGGTTATAGTAATTTTGAGCTTCCACTTGACCGAGATATTTGGACCCGGATTAACGAAAGACTAGAGTTGTTCACCAGCATGCAGCCTACGTTGCTTGGTAAGTTTGGACGGACGACATGCTTCCATAACTTGCTTAATATAATGGAGGGAATAGAGAAGATCCCTTCTCATAAGAAATTACACATAAGTGA
Organism: Candidatus Dojkabacteria bacterium; assembly: GCA_030583845.1. Lineage (NCBI taxonomy): Bacteria > Candidatus Dojkabacteria bacterium. The sequence continues at coordinate 489,301 of CP129478.1, read as the reverse complement.
ATTGCGACAGTTGTGTGGTGGAACAATACACCCCCACTTTGCAATGGCGCTTGGACTTGTAAATACGGTGACTCGAGAAACCATATTAAATGCCGTGACCATAATTGGAGAATCATCATATGATTATGATAGATTTGGGATTAGATTTCGCTATAGTGGAGCTCTCTCTAGCAGTGCAGAAGCTTCGTTGGATCAATATTTGTACCAACGTAGACTGGGTCATGTCGTCTCGAAAATAGGTGTACACGATGAAAACTCTCAGGTAGCCAGGTTCATTGGAGCAAATTTCTTATGCGCTTTCTGCATGACGCCACTTACAGTTCTCACCGATGATAATGAAAAGATTGAGCTCAGATTTAGGAAGAATATACCAATCGAGGCACAAATCGTCACCCCTGAAAGTCAGCTGCGAGGGCAAGAGAACAAAACTGCGAGGCACATCAGACAGACTGATACAAGGACGATAATATACCTTGGGAAGCCATGGCGTGTAGACGCTACTCCAAGTAGTACATCGTTTAAAACCTTAGCGGATCTAATAATCGCCCTTCATGGCCTTATGGAAGGGAAATCAGGCTCGGACTCAGATAGAGAGGATGGAGAGTACGGTACCCCAGGAACCTTGTTTAAACTCTTTGGCGAGTGCAGGGCTGATTATCCGAATCTAGGTGCGGTTGTAAATAATGAATTTGGTCAAATTGCGATTCGACATATCGAGCCGCCCACTAGAGCTATGATTGAAAGAGGACTTAAGGAGGCAATTAGAGTAGCAGGAACCGGCCGAATACTGGGACAACCGGTAGGGAGAGTTACGGCTGATCATTCCAAGTATATACTTGAGGAACTCCTGAGATATTACGAGACTGTTGGGTTCCAAATGGAGCGATTGCCAGAAGAATACAGCCATTATCCAGAGCTTCTACTTCTTTCAAGATTGTGTGAATCTTTGTTTGACATAACATCCTTCCGGGAGATATTGGGGAGAAACCCGTATACTGGAGAACTAGATCCAGATGATCCAGATGCAGACAATCTAGATCTTAGAAAAAATGTCATCATCTTAAATACGATAATTTTCCTTGGGCTAGAGAATTTAATCGGTCTGTGCAATGGAAAGATTCGAAGGTATCTCCCGGCTAAGTCGCTTACTGACTTCGATACCGCAATAGATACCTACTATAATAGTACAGGTAATCCAGTACGCATAAATGTATTGGTGAATGATATTCAAAATTCTCTTCGCAGCAACGACCCGTACAAAATTCGAGACGAAAGTCTACTCCTAGATCATTTAAAAAATATGAGGAGTCTTGCTTGGGGTGGGCAAGGTTACGAAGATCTCCATAAATTGTATCATCGCAATCCACGAAGTTTCATATTAAAGATAATAGGAGATTTAAAATCAGTAGTCATTTCTAAACTTATTAGTGGATACTTTGGGAGTAGTGCTGTAAATGATTTTGCGCTATTCACAATAGTGGCGCTGGGGATAAATGAATACAGAGAGAAATATGATCATACGATCTGTGACCCTGTCACGATTAAGAAGGATCACTGGTTGGTTCAGCACTTAGGCAAAGAAGTTTTTGAGCAAATATTAGGTGTTGCAGTTGTATAGGAAGTATTTTGTGAATACTGTCGATAACAGTGACATACACAGGCCCACTTATGCGATAATACAGTGGGGTGCACTAAATCATTTAACCTGTCCAAAATGAAATACAAGACACTCCTATTCGACCTCGACGATACACTTTACGATGGCTCAGGCCCATGGATCTACTCAATAGATAAAACTGCGAAATACCTCTCAGAGAAGTATCCCAACAAAGATTTCTCAGATCTAAACGATGTAGTTAACCAGCTAAAAAAGGAAGCCCGGGCCAGAAACCCAAATACATATGCCTTTGCGATACGCTCCTTACTTCTCAGAGATGCTCTGAACTACTACGACATTGATTACTCATGGGGGGAGCTTGTTGAGATTGAAGGTAAATACTGGGAATATTTCCACGAGGCCATTCAGCCAATCGACGGTGTGAAAAGTTTTATAGCGGAGCTATCAAATGAATACCAGCTATATGTGCTGACTGATTTTACTTTTACACACCAGATCAAGCGCATAAATAAGCTTGGGCTTGGAGACTACTTCGAGGATGTAATCACAGCTCAAGAGGTGGGTGAAATAAAGAAGACGGGAAAGATTTACAGGTACACCCTTGATAAGTATCAGCTTGATCCTGAAAAAACTGTAATGATCGGAGACACAGTTAATGCAGACATTCTTCCTGCAAAGGAGCTTGGGCTTACCACGATACTTGTGCCAAACGCTTTCTTCCCACCCACAGAGGAGGATAAGAAAAGTGCAGACTACTTTTTGGATTCAGTGCTAAACATTAGGTCAGTGCTGGATAGTTGAGAGCTTTACAGTAGGTCGCGGAAAGACTCAACGACAGCATCAGCCGTATCGATGTAATCATCATTTAGTCCAGGGTTATGAAGTCCTATGCAGTAGATGCCTGAGGCTTTGGCTGCTTTGATGCCATTTATAGAATCTTCGTATATCACACACTGCTCTATCGGGTTGCCTGAAAGTTGACGTGCTTTGTTGAATATCTCCGGATCGGGCTTATTTTTCGTAATATCCCGCTCGGTAAGGATAATTTCGAACTTATCGTATATGTGGAATGCTTTCAGAATTTTCATCGTGAAGTCATAGAAGCTTGAAGTGGCGAGGAGAAGTTTCTTTTCTTGCTGCTTGAGATTGTTTAGATACTCCTCGGCGCCATCTTTAACCGTAACGACTTCATAGATGCGGGTATTTAAGATCTCTTCTTTAATGATGCGGTAGCTGTTGACGAGCTCATCGATCGGGTAGTTCAGGTTGTGGTGCTTGGTGTAGGCAATAAAGCCGTTTCGTGAGCCAGCGCCGGAGAAGTATTCTTGGTACTCTTGCTGGGTAAATTGTTTGCGGAATTTTTGCTGGATGGTTTGCTCGAAGGTTGTGAAATTGAGCTCTTCGAGGTTGACTAGTGTGCCGTCCATATCGAAGATGTGGGTGGTGGCTTGTTCTAGCTTCTGTTTGAGCAGTTGGTTGTTCATTAGTTTTTAACAATCCACATAACTATTCTATTGATGGGAAACCTGTGTATTCGCATTCCAAGAGGATCTTTGCTACTATAGGTGTGGGTCAAGAGCCTAGCAAAGTGTTTCTATTTTCATTAAATCCTCTGATGTCACAGATCTGCACAGTATATAGTTTACCAGACGAGAATTCTATTCTCTCTCTTGCGAAGCAGAGTAAACAGGGCGATCTACTCGTTGAGTACCTCCGAGACCCTTCTAGTAAGTCGCAACAGGACAAGGTTGCTGTGGATCCAAATGACTCTTATGAATATCTCCTCTCTTTCCTACAAAGGATATCCACTGTCAAAAGGCTGCAAGTAGATAAATTTTGGTTTGACTTTGAGTACCTCTTTAAATTTCTGACTCCTGGCAAAATTGGATCGGGGTATCTTTTCCCACGCGAAGGGGTAATTGATCAGGATCTAAGTAATACATATATTGTTGATTCAATCCCACACACATCACTGTTTGCTTTCTTTTATAACATACCTAATATTGCCCTGAGTCTTGCATCAACGAAATTTCACCCAGTCAGCCAGGTTGACAATGGTAGGAAAGCAGCAGAGTTTGTTTCAGGTATAAATTTTGTATCTGTCGCTTCGGGCAGCTCGCTAATCCGCCTACCAATGCCGGCAGATTTCACAAAATTGGTTAATGAGTTTAAAGAGATATGCATAAAGGAGTATGAGCAGAACAGTAGCAAGATCGTAGCCTCGAAGCCTGAGTTCGATGCTGTTTACTGGGGTGAATTGGTTGATACGTACGGGGAATTTTTGGAGTTTATGTATGGTGAGTCGGTGGGGATTGTAGATGGTCTACCTGTTTATAAGCCAGTCTCTTTTATTGGGGTGACTGATAAGTAGGGTATTTCTTAATCAAGGGAGCGATTCACTAGTCGGACTCGCATAAATGCTCGTTTCCTCCTAGTATGACGTCGTATCACCCACTCATTCCATTCGTGGGATACGTCCTCACGAACCGACGGTTTTCCATTCTACTCCTCCGATTGCCACCGATCTTCGATCGGGGCCAATCGGAGAGGGAGGGATAACGCTTCGTCGCTCCGCTCCTAGCTAGACACACGAGAAGTAGATTATGCTCGTGTGTTCCGCCCCCTGCCTTGCTTCGCAAGCCATGAGGTTCTCACATAACTCCTCTCCGTCCGACCACTAACCAAAGGTTAGTGGTCGGACGGAGAGGGAGGGATTCGAACCCTCGGTACAGTTGCCCGCACAACGCTTTTCGAGAGCGTCCCTTTCGACCGCTCAGGCACCTCTCCATACAGTTACAACGGTGATTTTACCAGAAATGGCCTGATCCTACACCTTTTCTTGCAAATGAACACTCTTAGATCTTCTCCATCGGGATATACTCCCCATAGGTTGTGCGCTCGATTGAGCCCTGTTTGCGGACGTCGCGGTAAAGCAACCTATCCTGAAGCAATACAAAGATTGCCGACATCTCCTCGCGATTGGCCAGCATGATCAGATTCGGGGGCATGCGCAGACGGGTGCTCACAATTAGCATGTATTGACCATTTTTATTGGTGAACCAGAAATTTTCGAGCATATACCATTCGTACAACTTATCCATAGTGTCGATTCCTCGAGTGGTGATACTGTGCTCAACGTTGATCGGCTCGGTTGTACCGGCTACATATATGAAGAATAGCAGAGCAATTATGGCGAACATCAGGCCATACTGGCCGAGAACCGCGAGGTAGAGAACAAATCCTAAAGCGATCGCCACAACGACCAGAAACAATCGCTTATCAAATACGAATTTGGTGCGGATTGGAGCCTCCCAGCTATACAGCTCGATCTTCTGGACGACTTTCTCAGGGGATGAGATAGGGTTCACATACTGCTCGGGATCGAGGATAAGCTCGCCGCTCTTTACCTGCGAGCGCTGCTTTGCCTTCTGCTTCTGCACTGCTTCCTTCTTCAATCGCTCTATTTCGGCATTCTTCTTCTCAAGTGCCGCTTCGCCTGAAAGAATTTTTGCCAATTCTGAAATTTCGGTTTTGGCTTTGTTGGAAGAGCTCTTCGTTTTTTCTGTTTTTGCTTTAGTTTCGGTTGCCATTTGCTCCTATTTTATCACCTAAAAGTAAAAAAGGATTGCTAATAGGAGTATTACCCCAAAAATTACCACTCCCCAGCTAAGCGTGACAAGTCCAATAACATTCAGCAAGATTAGAGCCACAATTATCAAGCTGAAAATGATTCCTGAGTTTAATGAAAGCTTGCGACCCGGAAATTCTTTCCACCCGAATGCCATAAATTTCTGCAGCAGATAAACGATAGTTGCAATCAACCCCTCAAAGAACATGAAGATTCCGAACAGTACAACCGTGACGTTATACCAATTTACCGTACCATCCGGGTTAGTCGGAAGAAAATAATCCAAGGTGGACAAATAGTACAGAAAAGTTACAGAAACAATTGCTATCAAAATTTGTACCAATAAGTATTTCATCTACTTCGATTATATAGGATGTAAAAAGCTTTTGGCTTGATCGTATGATCATGATTGCCGTTTAAATTATACGTAGAAGCCTATGAAGATAGCAATAATCGAAGATTCTAGAATGTTGGGATCGATACTCTCGACCTGTCTAAAATCGAGCGGCTACGCTCACAAACTTTACTCAAGCAAGCAGATTCAGAGCGGAACTTTCTTCAGTCAGACATTCAATTTACTCATTACCAATACCGAGCTCCAATTTGCAAACGCCCAACGATTTGTCCAACGCCTCCGCAAGGTTGAGAAGAGGGTCTACATTCTAGGCATCTGCAATAAAGGCGACTGGCAAACAAAGGTAAATATTTTGAATTGTGGCGCGGACGACGTGCTCTCATATCCATTTCCATCCCAAGAATTAATCGCACGGATCGAAGCCCTAGCGCGTCGTCCGCGCGAAAGTGTGATGCCTCAACCAATGAAAGCAAAGGGTGTGGTCATCAATCCAGTCCAGCGCAGCGTGAGATATAAAAATATCCCTCTGCCAATTAGAAATAAAGAGTACACCCTGCTCGAATATTTAATGAAGAATAAAAATCGCCCAGTGAGTCGCACGGAATTGATCGGCTCTGTTTGGGAGTACCGCAATACCTCAAACTCAAATACAATCGATGTCCATATAAGTAAGCTGCGAACTCTCTTACCTGTATCAGATATTATTGAGACAATTCATGGAGTTGGCTACAAGCTATGTGACGCACCATCAAAGGAGAAGCGATACAAGCAAACCGACGAGGAAGATCCCCTAGATGTAGATCTAGACGAAATCTGAGCGACTGAGTTGCCCAAAGATTAGAGACGCATCGGCATTATCAGGTGCAGGTATGAGTTGTCACCCTTGATCTTAAAAATGCCGGCAGAGGTGGAAGATGAGCTCTCAAACTGGATCTCTTCACCACCGATATGCGAAAGCATGTCGTTCACAAGCCTAGCGCTGAATGCCATGGTGATTGCTTCACCCTCAACTTCGGCTGCAAACGAGCTCTCATTGCTTCCAACTTCGGCTTGAGATGCTGAGAGAGTGATCACATTCTCTTTCGGGTTCTGGTCTACTACGATCTTATTTCCGACCACAGATCTGGCGATGATATTTGTAACTTTGAGTGCATTCTGGAACTCGCTTCGATTAATTGCCGCCTTGGTCTGATACCCAGTTGGGATCACCTGCTGATATGTTGGATACTGACCATCAATCAATCTTGATGTAAGGTCGATATCGTTATATCTGAAGACGACCTGGTTGCGATCCTCGATAAGGTAGAGGCCGACGGTATTGTTGCTATTCTCGCTGCTAAATTCAGATACAATATATGCAAGCTCCTGGAATGCCTTGGCTGGGATGAGCAACTCTACAGAATCGGTCGCAGGAGTTGGCAGAGTTACGATCTGCCTTGAGAGTCGATACCCATCGGTCCCAACAAATGCGACTGTGTTGTCTTTAACTTCTAGCTTGATTCCTGTCATGACCGGCTTAATATCATCGCTTGCAGCAGCAAATGCTACACGGTTTACTGTGGTGAGCACATCTTCCATAGTCAAAAGCAGAAGCGGCTCATGGTCTTTGATGGCTGCGACAGAAGGATAATCATCTGCAGGAATTGTATTGAACTGTGCGGAGTTATTGAGTGTGCTTACTTTTAATGTCTGCTTGTCGAGCTCGACATCAACTTTCTCTGATGGGATTGAATTTACAAACTCGGAGAGCTGCTTTGCAGGAAGTGTAATCTTGCCATCTGCTTTTACCTCAGTACCGATCCAGCATTGTAGGCTGATCTCGAGGTCTGTAACGGTCATCATTAATTTACCCTGCTTGGTTTCGAAAAGCACATTATTGAGGATTGGTAGACCTGGCTTGCTGCTAACGACTCGGCTGACAACATTGAGGTACTTGGCAAATGTGTCCTGGTTACAAGAAAACTGCATTTGGTAAGGGTAAATAAAGATTAATCCACTTCTGAAATCGAGCTAAGTATACAATATATAGGCTATTGAATTCAAACTGAATTGTACTGAAAAGTGTCGATATTTCGCCCCAGAAACGATATAATATTATAGGATTAAATTACATAGTTTTGGGATTATGACTGAGTTGGTTCAACAAACAACACAGGATGCAGTGACTTATAATGAGTTTCTTCAGGAAATGCTTGCTGGTAAGGGACCCGAGGTCATTATCCTTGGAGACAAGGAAGACGCTGGCCCAGAAGATATAACTGCAATCGTTTGGCCTCCGGAGTCAGATCTTCCACCTATCGTTCAATACGGGTGCAAAGAGCGCGCACAATTCTATCTGATTGCTGCAACGATACTTTTTGTCATTTTTGCGTATGGAGCTGCTGACATTGCAACTGCATACAAAAATGGTCGGTTTGAGAAGGAATTCTTTGAGCGCCTTCCTCTTGTAGATAGTGCTCTTGTTATTGCAAAGAACCTTATTGAGCATGGTAAACCTATTGTAATCTCTCCAATGGATATTAATACTCTATGTCCTCCAGGCGATTCTAGTGAATGTTAAATACCCTTCTTAATATTATTTTTTAGATTTAAATATTTAGTAGCAGTATTAAGTAGTAATGTAGACAGTTTGGATAATTCCACCGCGAGTTCTCATTTAATCCCGCCCCACCCGACTTTCTCTTCTTCACAACCGTGTTGACAACTTTTTCATTAAATTTTCATGAAATTCATTAAAACCCTCGAAGCCTAAAGCCTTTTTAATGAAATATTAATGTGCATAATAAATTGGAATAAGTGACCAACAACCTACCCTACTCCGTTGATAATCTTGCCTCATACAAATCCCTTTACATCAGGATATATAGCACACCTCCGCAGAGCTAAAGGCTTTTTGCTTGTGTAAAAGTATCCAACTTATTCTGAGATATACCCTAACTATCCACCGGTTATCCACAACCGCGAGCGTCGCATTTAAATCATTCTCAAAGGGAAATTCTATTTTGGGCCCAATAAAGCCTTACACCTATCGACTTTCTCCTTGTATCGACTGTCACTCTCCATTAACTCTTTAACTTTGTCGCATGCGTGCAGCACTGTCGTATGGTCTTTACGATTAAGCTCGTGTGCAATCTTTTCCAATGGGAGCTCGAGCTCTTCTCGCAGCAGGTACATTGCTGTCTGTCGTGCGAGTGCAATATATGCGGTTCGACGCTTACCTTTAAGCTCGCGCACAGATATATCGAAGACATTGCATACAGAGTCGATCACCATATTGGGCTTGATTCGTTTGCGCTTAGAGTCGACATCAACCTGGAGCATCTTGGCAACCTCCTCATCTGTAGGCTCAATTCCGGTATACCGTTTCTTCGTGATGACTTTGTTAATCGCTCCTTCTAGCTCTCGAACGCTATTTTCAATGTTGTGTGCAATAAAGCTCAGTACCTCATCGCGAATCGGAATTCCTGACATCTCGACTTGCTGCCTCAGCATAGCTACGCGGGTCTCGTAATCGGGCGGCTGAATATCCACCACCATCCCCCCTTCGAATCTCGTACGCAATCTATCAGGAAGGTTGTCGATTTCTTTCGGTGGGCGGTCGGAGGCAATCACGATCTGTTTATTATTCTGATATAGAGTGTTAAAAGTATTAAAAAGCTCTTCCTGTGTCTTCTTATAGGTGCTAATGAATTGGATGTCGTCGATGATTAGCACGTCGACTGGGCGGTATTTCTGGCGGAACTCTTCATTTTTGCGGGTACGGATTGCCTCGATCATCTCATTCATGAAAGTCTCGATCGATACATATAGTATTTTCAGATTTGGGTTTTGGGCGAGCACATGGTTTCCAATAGCTTGCATCAGGTGGGTCTTCCCTACTCCACTCGGCCCGTAATAGAAAAGAGGGTTATAGCTTGCACCAAGATTGGAGACCACTCCCTCTGCGACTGCGTGGGCGAGCTGGTTGCTGCTACCAACTACGAAGTTCTCTAGCGTGTATTTCGGATTTAGATTGTTGTTGTAAATCTGTGCGGCCGGCTGCTGAGGAGCGCTTTGGAGTGGTTGGCCAATTGACTGGCTATCACGAGGCACGCTCTGAGCTTGGCCGCTAAAGATATTGGTCTGGTCTCCTGAATTGCCGCTTTGGGTTGGGTCAAAATACTCATACTGTCTCCCCTCCCCTTCCTCGCGTTTGACCGACTTGCGGACATTTATCATTAATTCCGGCTTATAGCCTATTACCGACTCGATCTTATTGCAGACTAAGTTGCGGTTGTTGTCCTGGATCCAATCTTTCTGGATTGCGTTACTTACAGAGAGGTATGCTACCCCATTCTCGATTCTCTCGAGGTAGGCATCTCGGTACCAGAGGCTCATTGTGCGCTCAGAGTTGTGCATCTTGATCATCTCATAGACGATCTTCCAGATCTGATCTACCTCGGTGAGTGGAGAGGCAGCTACCTGGATATCATTCACTGAATAGTTGTCTGAATTTTGTTGAGTAGTTTGCTGGGCGTCTTGGGCAATTGGAGCTTGCGGAGAAAGCTTGTCGGACATAGGGCTGGTGCTGCCAGTTGTAGTTGGCTCATCCACGAGATTGCTGATATGTGCCTTTAGGTCTACTCTATCCATGCCAGATTTAATTAAATAGATTTAATATCGCTTATAGTGTGGGGCGTGTATGAAATTGGTTTGTAGGATCCCGCTACTCGTATCTAGATGGTCGAAAGTTGGAATAGATCTGCCGATTATATTAGATCTCTAGTTGAGTGTGGATAACTTTTATTGCAGGAGGTATTAATGCCAGACAGAAGGCACTTCTTAAGACTAGATAGGAGTATTATTTGAGTAGAGCCGCTATTTATTTCTATTTATAACAAACTCGCAAATACCAAGTAGGAAATTGAAGTATTTCTCATCCCAATGACCACCTTTGCCTTTCTCAAGAGCCATTTTTGCCTTCTCTGTATAATCGCGTGCAACCTGTTCAGTGTATTCTTTTGCCCCTGTCCTTAACATAATTTCTTTAACCTCTTTATGCATATCTTCTGTAAGTATCCGATTTCCGATTGCCTCTTGAAGGACTCTTCTGCTCCGCAGAGTTAGCCATCTCAAGTGCTTTAACCGAAAGCAGAGTCATCTTGCCTTCTCGTATATCATCCATGTTTGATTTGCCGGTCTCATCAACCTCTCCAAATGTTCCCAAAATATCGTCTTTAATCTGAAAGGCTATGCCACCCCAGTAGGAGTACTCCGACAGAGTATCGAGTTCTTTTAGACTTGCCCCTGCAAGAATTGCGCCTGAATGAAGTGGGTTCTCGTAAGTATATGCGGAAGTTTTCCAAAGTAACACATTTATGACATCTTTCTCTGTAACCTGATGGAGGCTCTCATTGAAAACATCATTGATCTGCCCTTGCGAAGTAACCACAAGCATTCGATTCAGGTTCTGAGCAAGAGCAACTCGAGTCTCAGGAGCAACATTCAGCTCGCTCAACCATTGCATTGCCATGTGCGAGCCCATAATGCCTGCTGTCACTGCAATCGCATTGCCGAAGTGGGTTGAGTCATGTTTTAATCTCGCATCTACATGATACTTTTTAATAATCTCGTGTGCAGTTGGTCCTCCCCTTCTAGTTGCTGAGACATCCATAAAATCATCTTCTACTAATAGATAGGCATGGATAAGCTCAATGATTGCTGCCAGCTCCAAGGAGTGAGATGTATCTGTACCTGCGAGCATCTGATATGCGTAATGCACAAAGGCTGCCCGAAGTCGCTTACCACCCCGCACAGATATGTCATGGAGAGCTTCGATGGAGAGTTTCGAGTGAGGTGTATATTTATCCTCTGCTTCAGCGATCTGCTTGGCAAGAAAAGTGTTTAAGACATCTTCTACTTGGGGCTGAAGGGTTTTCAGCATTGAGTAGGCTTTTTGGTCTAATGGCTCCATGTTGGCGGGTCAATAAGTTATGACTGTATTCTTTCGGGTACAGTATTATAGCGCCAAAAAGAGAAATGTGTACTGCTCCTTAAGATTTTGGTCATGTTGGCGTTTGGTGATCTGTTTGAGCAAATGACTATGCGACAGTGGGTGTCGCCGGTGGTTGTCAGAGGTGACGCTGTATCCGGCCAAGTCGCGTACGCATGGATTTCGATAGCGTTTCCAAGGGCACTTGGCTCAAAAGTAATATCATGTCGGCGTTTATGGTCGATGCGAATCCTGCCTCTGTATTAATAATTACTACGATAAGAGAAGTTTGAGGATTCAAATGACGGCGATATGCGCTTGATCTGATGGGTATTATAGGGTATAATTACTCATTAGCTCTTTACATCTGAGCTCATTTGAACCAAGTTTGCACAAACCGTGCCAAGCGAAGGTTTAATGAATTTCTTTTTATTTTTGGTGTGCAATCGGGCGTCCGAGTAATTATTCAATTCCCAAATCTTAGAGGAATTGAAAAATTATGGGGCGCCAAGGGGGTCGCCCAAAAATGTTAAAGTTTAAAATTTACATTTGGCTAACGCCTGCAGTTTTGGCGTTAGCCATTTTAGGGGCGTTTGCCCTGTTGGTTTTGCTGCAGCACATGCAGCTAGCCACAGGGTCCGTCATTGGCCCAGGTCCCTACGGACTTGGCCGATGACAGCCCCACCCCGCACAACTCTTATCTCCTTCAAGGAGAAATCCAAAAAAAGAGAGATGAGAAAGTGTGCGGGGTAAAAATTTTTATAGAGAGTCCCTTGAGAGAATATCACCCCAGCAGTTAATCAATAGGTATCCCTTTTGCAGGGACAAAATCCTCGTTAATTAGGTAGTTGTAAATGTCTCTTTGCGGAAGTGTAGCACCAGGTATCTTTTGATCGTTGAAATACACGCACGATGCATTTGGACCAAGGCCACCGTATGGCAAGAAGCCGCGCTCAACAACGTGCAGATCAGTATTGTGTAAGATGTTTTCCTTGTTGTGTATCTCCTTATTGGCTAGTTCGTTGACGTACTTACTTTCTCCAAAGACTGTTACATACATAGCGTTGGGATAATATTGCTGATCTTCGAAGTATAGCTGAAGATCAGCGTCTGATTCGTAAGGCTGCAGCATTATCACAGGGGCATAAAACTCGTCGAAATTCCCACCCAACTCAAGTCGCTTCTCAAATACTGTTGGCTTGATTATATTCGTAATAATATTTACCTCCCCGCCACGTATACAATAGTCCTTGTCTCTATAAAGTAACTCGAAGATCTCAAGCAGCCTGCTAGGATTGCTATTTGGACCAAGAATATTCTTCCTATCTTTATAATCGCCGACGAGCATTTCAATCTCATCAAGCTTTGGCATTAACTCATTCTTTAGTTCGTTCAGCTTCTCTTTGTGTACTAGTATTGAGTTAGGAGCTGCGCAATCTTGCCCTTGGTTTTGTAAGCAAACTCTCAATATACTTTCAGTCGCCTTTTTAACGTCAGCACTCTCACTGACGACAATCGGGTTATGACCTGACCCGTTGAAGATAAATAACTTACACTCGTACTCAGAGTAAATCCGTTTGGCATTCTCCGGTCTTCCGGTAAAAATCACGACATCGATATCGCCTTTTGTTAGCTCTCGATAGCTTGGTCTGTCACCAAGATGTACAGTAATGTTAGGGAAGAACTCTTGTATATTTAATGTGTTTGCGAGCTTCACAAAATGTGGCTGGACAATTTCCGGAGGCCTCACAAAGGAAAGCTCCGACATAAGTGATGGAATTACACCAAAGCAAACAAAGGCGTAAAGTGGCTGATTTAGGGGTAAGAATGATACTGTTTTGTAGACCTTCTTTTTGAAGTACTCTCTGTTTTTGGAGATGTTTCTAAGGTGGTCTACTGATCTTGCTATCTCATCTAGCACGACGTTGTAAGTCTCGAATCCTTGAAGGGCAGATGCAATCTCTTCTCTATTATTCTCTAAGAAATCGCAGAAGTCTGAAGTAACTTTTTCTACTTCAGAAAATTCGATGGGCTCGTCGTAAAGGTAATTTCTTATCGGGCGCACATCTTGTAGTTCAATTGGTTTCGAGATCTTCCTGGCGATCTCAGGATATTTATCCCAAGGTATGCCTTTAAGAATCAAAGTGGTGAACCCATCTTCTTCTACATATTCTAATTCGCAACTGGAAATCAAATTCAAAACAGCCTGTTGGATCGAGGAGTCTAACCCTGAAAAGTTGAGTATATATAACCCCTGGTTTCGGTACACCAAACGACCTGGCTTTGGTGTCTTTTTATTTGCCATCAAAAATATGGTACCATATTAATGTGGGCCCCCTAGGATTCGAACCTAGAACCTTCGGATAAAGGATCCGATGCTCTCCCAAACAATTGAGCTAGAGACCCATACCTTCTGCCCTATAGTAGTTAAATGAGTTAACCTTGTCAACACTATAATGACTACATACAACATTACAACACCTGGTACGGTTGGACAACAGATGGGGGAATCGGTCCAATCAAGTGAGAGATCGAAAAGAGTAATCGATGTGAAGGAAGGAAATAATGCTCACTTATCTACATTAAGTGAGAGTGATTGGGGGTATATTAGACAGAGTGCTCACGAATCTGGCGAAGGTATAAACACACCGTTATGCTACGTGGAGTTACAGAACGGTGCCAAAGTTTACTACGTAAACTTCGGGGCGGATAGCGAGGAGGTACAATCGACGTTAAGTAGTATTTCGACCGTGTCATGGCTCTCGAAAAGAGCACTAGGTTTAGATCAGATCAGTGATGGTCCTTCAAATATATATCAAGGACTCACACAAACTGATAATAGACTCGTCAAGAAGCTAAGGAGCCCTTACTATTTTGGGTCTGCCGCCATTACCGTCTTAGCACCGAAATTAAAAGGCATTGGCGCAAAGCATGCTCGATTAAACAAGATTGTTGATGGGTTAGTAGGTGCTTCAGGTGGGGAGGTGTTTCGTCCTGGTGAACTAATCTTTCGTAACGAGAGCAGTTTCCCCGAAAAGGCACAGCTACTTTATGACGGGAAGTTGGCATATATTGTGGGTCTTGAAGGCGGTAACAATGGAGAGGTAAATCTGAAGGATGTACAAGAACGAATAGGTAAACAGTTCGATGGTGACTACCTGCTTGGATGCGAGTATAGCCTTTCTCAAATTATGCGACCTAATACACTTGATGATCGTCTTGCGGTAGAAATAGCGGGAGATACAAGCACAGATGTACTGTCAATACAACACTACTTCTATCTGAACATTGGACAACTGGATCTTATTAATGGTGCTCGAAACTTAAAACTTGTTCTGAATAGCGGGAAATACGATAGATATAGAGAAGCCGTAAAGGGTGTAGCCAATAAGGGACTTATTAAGGCGCAAAGAGAGCAGGAGAAAGATGGTGTCATATTAAATCTTGTACTAGAGGCAAAGCCTTACGATCCTTTAGAGTTTACAGAAGAGCTTCAGTTGAAAGTCTTGGACGCGTACAGTAAAGCCTTTCACGCTGACGCTGGGATGAGGGACACGCTGTCAGTTCCTGATCAGAGTATGGATGAAGAGACTTTGCGCGATATCATGATAGATCCTAAATCGATTAAGTATCTTGTAATCGACAAGAGTGATCTCAACAACCCTAAGGTAGTATCTTTTCTTTTCCTGAACTCTGATGTTGGACATAAAGCTGGGGTATGGCACACTGAGAATCCAGGCTATGTAATTAATAACAGTGAGATTGGTGAAAGACGTGATGTAGCCATCACCCTTACTTTTGGTACTCACCCAGACTATCAGGGAACCATAAAAATGCAAGATTATGCCGCGTGGTTGATTACAATTGTAAAAACGTTTGGAATCAACTGGTTTGGTGGAGATCTATCTGCAGCGATGGGAAACACCTCGCTACTTTCCCTCGGTAAGATTTTACATATTGACACCCAAGTAGGCGACGTTCATTATTATTGCATGAAGCATGTGCATAATAACGATGTTAAAGAGGGATGAATGAATTAACTGCCACAAATATCGGTTATCTTATTTCGTTAGCCACCAGTGTTGTGCTGGGAATGTACCTCTTGATCGTAGGTAGGAACAATATCTCAAAGTTGTTTGCTCTTATTATTTACACGGTCTCTTTCTGGATTCTTGCAAACCTCATGAGTGAGATATTGCGGGATGAGCAGCAGGTACTATTTTGGACTCGAGCAGCCATGATAGGCCCCATTCTTCTCATGCCTTTGATGTACGAGTTCTCAAAGGCATTTCCCGATGGAGAGAAGAAGTTTAAGTGGACTCAAGTTGGTAAGAGTTTGTTATTTTCAATACCGCTACTAGTTCTAGTGCCAACCTCATACAATGTGAGTTCGGTCGAGTTGAAGCCAGAAGGTGGGGCAAACTTTGAGCCGGGCTTTTTGTATGCAATCTTTCTCGTCTACTCAGTCATATTTGTCGGTCTCACGATTCGAAACCTATGGAAAAAGTATGAGACACTTCACGGATTGGATAGAGTTAAAGTGCTTTATATCTTCGTGGGTTTTACTCTATCCTTCTCCTTGGGTCTAATATTTTCAGTAGTATTGCCCATATTAGGAATCCCAGGAGCTGCTGTATTTGGACCGATATCGTCAGTTATCTTCTTCATTATTGTAGCCTATGTGTTGATTAGGTATAGGCTGTTTGGAATACGGTTTGTGTTAACAGGGCTACTGTATATTTTCTTAATCTCAGTGTTTGTACTTGTAAGCTTCTACGCAGCGTTCTTCATCCAGTCATATATATGGGGATCAGTTTACGATCCTAGAGCCATCATATCTGGCTTCTTTATAGCGGTTCTGTTCTACTTTACATTCCAGGCGCTTGAAAGCTATTTCAGAAAGATTGCTTTTGATCTCCTCGGTGGTAGGAAGCGTTTGGATGATGCTAGAAATAAGTACCAAAAAAGTGTTTCAACATCTCTAAGCCTCGAGGATATAGAGAAGCAGCTGGGCGCAATGCTTTCCGAGATTTATGATGCGAAGTTCATGCTGTGGGCTGATCCCTCACAAGAACTTTTTCTCTCAAATTTTGAAAAGAGCGTAGATGTTCAGAGTTTACGCAGTGGCTTTGCGAACCTAAAAGAGGCGGTGATTATTGATGAGATCAACGCACTCGATTATCTCTCGACAGAGGGTAAAGACACACTGGAATATGCGATGAGGCTGCATGGAATTAATCTCGCAATACCGTTCCAGTACGGAGAGGGAACCTTTGGATGGTTGTTCATTTCAGAAAGCTCTAATGGGAGCGCTTATTCTATTCAAGATTTGGAATACTTGACATCTATTGTAGAGATGACCTCAGTTGCAATAAGCAGATCTATACTTTATTCCGAAGTGCAGAAGTTCAATTTAACCCTTCAGAAGAAGATTGATCAGGCAACAAGTGAGTTAAACGAAAGATACGACGAACTCCGCGAAATCCGCGCTAAAGAACGAGACATGATGGATATTATGGGTCATGAACTACGTACCCCCCTCTCCATCATCAAAATCTCCCTCGGCGCCCTCGACATGCAGGCCGAAAAACACCCCGACAAATTCAACGCTGAGACCTATCTCCACCACCAAGAACGCCTACGTGACGCTATTCATAGAGAGATCAAGCTGCTCGAGACAATGCTCACCTCGACCAAGATCGATGCGGCTCGTATTGAGCTAGTCAAAGAGAAGGTAAATCTTGTGACTACAATTAATGATGCGATCCTCAGTCAGAAAGAGAAAGCCGACGACAAGAAGCTTGAGCTTAAAGTGGAGGGATTGCCGGCTGAGTTGCCTGTCTTTGGTGATAAGGTGAGGCTTGGTGAGGTCATGGATAATCTGGTGAGCAATGCGGTTAAGTATACTGAGCAGGGCTCGGTGATTGTTAATGTAGATGTGAACGATCCGAAGATGGTCGCCGTCTCAATTACTGATACAGGCCCTGGAATCCCCAAGGAAGCCCTCCCAAGGTTGGGTGAGAAGTTCTTCAGGGTTGGGCAGTATCTTGATCGTCAGGCGGGTAATGGGACGCCTAAGAGCCCCGAAATTGTGCGGCCAGGTGGTACTGGTCTCGGTCTATATGTGACTTTTGGTTTGGTGAAGCTGATGGGTGGTAAATTGAGCGTGACCAGTGAGGTTGGTAAAGGCTCAGTGTTCACCTTTACTATTCCTAAGTTTACAGGTCAGAAAGAGGATGTGGGGTATGGTGATGAGAAGGATCTATTTAGCAGGCTTGGCTTGATGAGGAATGCTGATGGTGAGGTTGTTGAGAGAAGTAAGGCTGAAGAAGGTACTACGGTGGTTGAGGAGATAGGTGCAACTAAGGTTGATTCGGGTGAGGTAGTTGCGGAGGCTGTGGATCCTGCTGCGACGTTGGAGGGGTCTGTAGCAGTTATAGATCCAGTTAATGCCGTAACCCCTACAACACCTGCCTCTGTTGCCCCGGTCGATACAGCTCCAGTCGCTGATAACGCAGTAAGTGAGCGGGTAGCCGCTCCTAATGCTGAAGTTCAACCACCTATCGCTGATGCCATAGCTCAGGCTGCGGCTGCAAATCAGCAGGCTGTCGGTCAAGAGACAGCAGAGGTTGAAGAAGAGCCTGCGGCCGACGAATCGTTGCTAGATAAGGAGAGTTAGTATATAATCCGAAGGATTTCAACTTTGCATGCCATGTCGGTAGCGAGTTGCACATCTAAAGACTTTGACGTACAAATTTAGGCGAAATGAAGAGAACATACCAACCAAAAAAGATGAAGCGAATCAAGAAGCTTGGCTTCAGAGCTAGGATGTCCACCAAAGGTGGTCGAAGAGTTCTTAGCCGAAGAAGGGCCAAGGGTCGCAAGAAGCTCACAGTAAGTAGCGAATTCAAGCTTCTCCGTAAGAAGCCAAAGTCAAAAGCCCGCTAGTTTATTCATATTACTTCACTTTGATTGCTCTCCTTTGTGGCGGTTTTGTTGACCATCACAATAGTAGCGTGTTTAATTGGGTATATTTAGGTAACTATCTCTGACTATGCTTCCAAAGCAGTACCGTCTCAAGTCTACAGCTGATTTTCAGAAAATTTACAGAAACGGAATGAAATACCGTGGCAAATATGGCATGCTGATTGCCCTGTCCCCCGCTCCGCATAATGAGTCTTCGACCGACGTACCGCCTCAATTTGGCTTTGTTGTAAGTAAGAAAATTGGAAATGCTGTGACGCGGCATAAGATGACCCGCTGGCTGAGAAGCATTATCACCGAATTTATGGCAGAAAATCCTGAATATGGAGCAAATTGTAAGTACTCATATGTTGCATACGAAATGCCACAAGAAATTGCAAGTCTTAAAAAAGAACTGATTGAGTCTTTAAAATTGGCTTCGTAGCGAGGTTTCCTTTGCGTTTTTGCTGTGGTTAAAACTCCACTTCGTTACACGTGGAATGGCGTAGTAATTTAAAATAGATACGAACTGGTATAATTAGATATGAAATACCTCCTTATGGGACTGATAAAACTGTACCAAGCTACACTGTCGTTCGATCATGGTTTCACGGGTAAGCTGTTTCCTAACACTCGTTATTGTCGATATACCCCAAGCTGTTCACAATACGGCTATGAGGCTATTGAGCGTTTTGGGGCTGTGCGAGGTGGTTGGTTGGCAATAAAAAGGGTTGGTAGTTGTCATGAGTGGAGTACTAGGCCTCACTACGATCCTGTGCCGGAGAAACTGTAAGTTGTTCATTAATATTGCCTGTTTGTGTGGTTGAAGGCTGCCTTGATGAGAGAGCACTCCCGATGTATAATCCATGCAGATATTGATAGCAGCGAGACATTAGCTCAGAGCTTGTAAGAACGCTTCTGAACTGTTCAGACATCTTATACCGAGTTCTGAGATCATCCTACCCACTTGAGAATATCGGGTGCGCGTATCATAGTCGGATATTTAACGATTAATGAAATTTTAATGATAGAGTTTTTAAGCACGGCTTGGCATACATTAATAATCGGCCCGTTCCTGAACGTAATGCTCCTGTTTTACGCTGTTTTGGGTGATAACCTCGGGTTGGCTGTTATTGCTGTTGCTGTAATTGTAAGGGTGGCCCTTATCCCGTCAACGAAGAAACAGATGGAGATGACCAGCAAGATGTCCGAGATGCAGCCACGCCTGAAAAAGCTTCAGGAGCAGTATAAGCATAATCAGCAGAAGCTAAGTCAGGAGCAGATGAAGCTTTATCGCGAGGTTGGTTACAATCCTGTTGGTTGTCTTGGCTCGATGCTTCCACAATTTGTAGTTCTGGCAGCGATGATTGGAGTGATTCGAGCTGTGACAGATGGTAATACTGATGGAATTTACCCTTGGGTAGAGAATTTTGTATTTGGCAGTGGTGATATAAAGATTAATACACAATTCCTTTTCCTTGACCTTTCGACTCAGTACACAACCTTGGCTAAAGAGGTTGGGTATTTCTCACTTCAATCGATTCCATACCTGTTGCTAGGTGTAGCAGTTGGTATTGCTCAGTGGTTTAGCACCAAATTTATGTCGTCGATCCAGAATGCTAAAAAGCCTGCCGTAGCGGAGAAAAAGGGTAACAAGAATGAGCCTATGGATCCACAAGAGATGCAGGCTCAGATGATGAAGTCAATGAATCTGATATTCCCACTTCTTACTGTGTGGATTTCATTAAGTGCACCAGCGGTGCTTGGATTATACTGGTTGGTACAATCATTAATGATGTTTGTGCAGTATATAGTGGTGGATAAAGATAAGAGCATTGAAGTTATGAAAAAGATTGTGAGCAGAGTTCGTCCCGCCAAGAAAGCAAGTAGTAAAGAGTAAAGTTGGATGTTGTGCCTTCTGCCCTAGAAATCATATCAGGTACTTGTATAAATTATCGAGAATTGACCTTAGGTCACTTAAAGAGAATTTATACAGGTACCTGAGAGATGAAAAATTTTTAATTTAATATTCATTAAAATAATTATGAATGAGCAAGAATTGTTAAATAAGGCTCAGCAGATTGTAGGAGATCTTTCGTCAATGATGAACATTGATGCAAAGATTACCTATGCTATTGAGGCTTCAGACGACGGTGACGCCAAAGTCATCAAGGTTGAGTTTGAAGGCGATGATTTGGGCTATATGATTGGCCAGCACGGTAGGCATCTAAAGGCCTTGCAGTATATTGTCAGCCTCTTGATAAATCGAGAGCTTGCGGACGGTGGAGATAGTACGGTGTATGTAAACGTCGATGTAGGTGGGTATAGAAGGTCGCGCTTCGACAAGATCGAGAGAATTGCTCTTCAGAAAGCTGAAGATGCAAGAATCCTTGGCGATTATGTTGATATGGAGCCTCTTCCACCAGCAGAGCGAAGGGTGGTTCATATGATTTTGTCACAGTTCCCTGATATCCGAACTGAGAGCCAGGGAGAAGCCCCAGATCGATTTGTGCGAATCATCCCAGTTATCGAGGGCGCTAGTGAGGAATCAAATGCAGATGACGCAAACAGTGAGTCTGAAGCGGACGATGTGCTGAATGACGAAGCATTAGAATAGCTTATTAGACTGCTATTTCTTGGACTCAGCCGATTTAATCGCGCCATGAAGTTGCGGATGCGCTACAATAGTGCTCATGAAAACTATTTCATTAATTCATAGATATCTTGTATGGGTCGTTTTAGCTCTTGGTCTCACGCTTTGTATCTTTTTAATGAAGGAGAGTTATGAGCGAGCAGCCATTGTCGCATTTTCACTTATAGGATGGGCATATATTGTATGGAAGGGAAAAAGCTATGCTTTTGCTGGCCTGATAACTCTATTCTTGGCTCTACCCTTCAATATCACCTATCAGCTACCTCAAGGGATTTTCGAATACGACCCATATGCAAATTTAATAATTAGTAACTACCTTATTCCGACTTTATCAATTCTAGATATTTTTCTTTTGCTTGCACTTATAGGTGTTCTCGTGGATTTTGGACGCAGTTTATCCCGTTGGAGTGTTTTTTTAGTGGTTATATCGCTTGGATACCTACTGGTGCACTACCTTCTACACCCAGAATGGATAACCTTTATTTCTGGAGTACGCTATTTAGTGGCTGTCAATCTTATCGGACTTGCTCTGTTTGATAAAGATGAAATATTCATGAAGTTTAAAAAAGTTAATGAATATTTCATTAAATATCTGTTCGTTTGGCTTGGACTTCTGATTTTGCTGTTCGAGGTTGGACTTGGGCTGGCACAGATAAATAGAGGGGCAGATATGGGATTAAGCTTTCTTGGAGAATCAAATTTAATGACTGGAATAATGGGTGTGAGCTTCTGGAGCTATAGCGGGCAAGATTTTCTTAGAGCTTATGGCACTTTCCCTCATCCTAATATTTTTGCTGGTTATTTACTGCTTGCAGCCTATCTGTTTGGGCAGAGCAGTTTTAGGCCGTTTAAACGTGCTGATATTTCATTAATATTTAATGTGGCTGTTTACTCTATAATCGCACTCGGAATAGCTATCACATTATCACGTTCAGCAGCTTTAGCATTTGCCGTTTTTGCATTTCTAATGTTAATGAAATTTACATTAGAGAAAGTTAATGAAAAGAAAGTTAACCTTGCTGTAATAGGAATTCCTGTGTTTATGCAACGACTCTCGCCATCGAATATACAAGACGAGAGCTTTGAAGATCGGTTGAAGCTTTCTCAAGCAGCAATTTCGGGCATTAAAGAGAATTGGCTTGTAGGCACAGGAATTGGAAGATCGGTTGAAATTTACGAGAAGATTAAGCTTCAAACGACTGGTGGATTTACATTAAACCAACCTGTTCACAACATCTTCTTGCTCTTGATCTTAGAGAATGGATTGTTCGCCGGGGTCGCTACGATCCTTTTCATGATCGCCTTTTGGGGGTACAGTCTGTTGAGGAGTAAAGACTTCTACTACACAGTATCGATTATTTCATCAATATTAATAATCGGTCTTCTAGATCATTATCTTTTAACCCTACCTCAGGGCATAACAATATTTCTTTTCATGAATCTTTCGCTTGTTTACCTAACTATAAGTAGGAAATCTTAAGCGAGCCAGGATTTCATAACTTTGTGAAGCTCAGTTGACCTGTAAACTGGCTGGGCTGGGTACTCAAACTGCTTTGGAAACATGATGAACGGCTTTGTCTGACCACCACCTATGCCACCATGGCTGCTAATAAACTCTTCAAACGCTGCTACTTCATCGGTGTTTCTGTAAAGTGTGCTGTTAATAATAATGTCCGCAGCTGTATCGTAAGTATTTACCTGCTTAAGCTGGTCAACAGCATATTTATCAAAGTTTAGGAGTGGATCTTGGCCTTTAAGCTTGTCGGAATCTAGGTATCTTGTACCTTTTTTGCCAATCACTAGCGGGCCATCTTTCTCGCTGACTACCGATATAAAACCGACGCCTGGGTGGCTGCTCAGCAAGTTTATAAGCTTAGGATATTTTTCATTAATCTCCTCTACTGTTACTCGCTTTTTATTGCCTTTAAAGTAGAGCTCGGCTTGGTTGCCCGAGAAGAGGCATACGATCTTATTTATGTCAGCACGGCTACTTGACCCATCACTCAACACCTTTTTCACTTTCTTATTTGATGGTAGTGGCCTTGTTTTTTGCCTGAAAAGCTTCCCAATTGCCTTGTGAATCTTACCGCTTTCATAGGACTGTTCAGTCAATATGAGGCTTAGCTGATCAACAGCTTCAGGCTCTGAAAGCTCCAATGCCTCGATTCCTGCCGAATGACCAACAATCTCAGAAATATACTTATCAATAGAGTAGCCGTAGCGCTGCTTAAAGCTTGCTCCCTGGCTTTGCCCATGATCCGACAGAAACACAAACCGATATTTTCTAGGGGTCGTTTGTGCCGCTTTCATTATATTGCTGATCTTTCTATCGGTCTGCGTCAAGGCCTTAATCGCCTCACCTCTCTCCAACCCGTTTTCATGGGCAATAAAATCGTACCCAGCATAAACGATATATACATTTTTAATCCCTTCATACATCTTCCCAATAAGCACGCTGGTAAGCATATCCCTCATAAAGATAGAGAGAAAACCTCGTATGAATGGCATAGTCCACTGTTTTCTGATTCGAGGTTGAATGTTATAAGCCTGAAGATATAGCTGATCTTTAATCTCCGAGAGAACATCAATCCAGAAAAGTACAAACGACCTTAAGTAGTTATCAGGATTTAGGAAATAGTAGTAAAAATAATTTAGACCTCGATCTTTCTTATTTAGAAGCGTACTAAATGTTGCAACACTCTCTTCTGCGTCACCTGTAAAAATATTACCGATGCTAATTCCATGATCAGCTAACAGCCCTTTACCATTCGATATCTCTTTTAATACCTCTGCAGAGTGCTGAGGATTGTTTCCTGTCTTCACTTTCTGCTCGGATCGGTCGAACCACCTGAATGCTGGTAGATTTTTATTCTTTCCTTGGAGTATTCCTGCCTGGCATACCGGTGTGGATGCACCGTACTCGCAGACCCATTCACGAATCTTATAGCCCTGTTCCATCATCAGCTGTTGTAAAGTTGGCATATAGCCATTTCTGACAGCAAATTTAAGGACATCGGCGGACAATCCGTCGATCTCTATAAAAATTGTCCCATCATCTAATTCTTTTGACGACTCAAGCTGTTCTTTTATAGGGCTATTCTTATAGGCGACACGCTTGGTGTATAGACGGTAAAACGAGCCCTCTTCATCTATATTTAAAATAGCGTCGGCCAACATACGAAAACCCATTATTAAGATACTCACCATAAAGGCACTCCATAGTGTCTCAATTTGAACGCCAGGGAATAACTGGGCGAGTAGCCAGATGATTAATGTATTAAGTAGGAGGTTTAAGATGCCAGCGGAGTAGAGAAGGATTGTTAAAAGATACTTCGCAATGATTGGCCAAATCAGTGCAAAGACAGCAGAAGTTAATGTGATAAGAATGGCTAGCTGCAGATAGCTATCAATTGACACACCGGGAAGAAACAGCGCAACAATAGGGATTGCTATCAACTCGAAAAACAGCTTATACAGCATTCGGGCGGGTTTGTACTCCTTGAGAAGAATTCCTTTCATTAAATTCCTGCAAAGCTAAATTTTAAGTTCATTAAGATTTCATTAATATTATCGCACAAAAGTCGCTTGGTAGGGAGGATGAAGGGGGTAGTTTTGAGTAGAGAGAGAATGTTTTAACATGGAGTACAAATTTCCCAGATTTCACAAATTTTTAACATCTACTTTTTATAATCGAATATAATCAACTAAGTTTATATTGATTGCGATATGGCTCTTACAAAGAAAGACCTACAATTAATTGATGCTTTGATGGAGAAAAGGTTTACAACGCAGGACTTAAAGTTTGCAAGTATTGACGCTCGTTTTGATGAACTAGAAGAGAGATTTGATAAACTTGAGACTGCATTTGCAGACTTCAAGGTCAACTTCGGAAGCCTACAGGATCTTGTAATGCAGATCCACAGTTACGTAATGGCAGAGCTGCCACTAACCCAAGCCCAGGTTGATGGGAATAGTGCTCGCCTCGATAAGGTTGAGAAGCATCTCTTCAAATAGTCGCAATTACCACGATCCAAGCTTCTTTAAGCCAAACAGTACTTTTGATATACTCTTGATGCTCTTTCTAAGGCTCAAATGAGCTAAAAGAAAGCAAAGGAGAGATGCCTGAGTGGTCGAAAGGACACGCTTGGAGTGCGTGCGCGCAGGAAACTGTGCCAAGGGTTCGAGCGGACATGCTCCGCGAGCGAAGTGAGTGGGAAGCATGACGGACAGCGAAGTTGCCACGAAGTGGCACACGTAGATATCCCTTTCTCTCCAAATCCCCAAAACCAATCCTTCATCTCCGCCGTGATATAATCCAGTAATAATAAATTAACACCACACAATAATGGGTAGATTATTAAGAGCAGCAGTTACTGCACAGGCGGTTAGCAGTGCACGAACAAACCGAGCAATCCGCAAGAATATCGAGGGAAGTAACCAGGCGCAGCAGCAGGCACAGGCTGCACCACAAGATCCGCAGATGCAGCAAGCACCAATGCCAGCAGCAGACGCTCCAGTGGCAGATGCTCCTGCAGTTGATTATGCAGCAGAGCTTCAGAAATTAGCAGATCTTAGAGATAAAGGAATCCTCACAGAGGAAGAATTTACACAGAAGAAGCAAGAAATTCTTGCGAAGATGTAGTATCTAAACGGTATAGATCTTAGGCCCAAGATCTTCTTGGGCTTTTTTCTATTGATACAATCGGAACTTGCGAAGCTCTCTAATGATTCAATGGCACTATTGTGCAGCCTCGATAAGGTTGAGAAGCATCTCTTCAAATAGTTGCAATTATCATGATCCAAGCTTCTTTAAGCCAAACAGTACTTTTGATATACTCTTGATGCTCTTTCTGAGGCTCATATTAGCCAAAAGAAAGCAGAGGAGAGATGCCTGAGTGGTCGAAAGGACACGCTTGGAGTGCGTGCGCGCAGGAAACTGTGCCAAGGGTTCGAATCCCTTTCTCTCCGTTGACCTGTAACCCATCGGGTTGCAGGTCAACGGAGAAGATTATTGTGAGAACCTCTGCTTCGCGAAGCGAGCAGGGGTACGTATATCAGGGAGCAGTTTAACTCCCTGATATCTAGAGAGGGAGCAAAGCGACCGAGCGTCCATCCCTTTCTCTCCGAGTTCAAAAATTATTTATGAATATTTATAAACATGATCAACGAGAAATATCTTAAAAAATTTAATGGCAACCCAGGAGTCGATAAAAAACTCCTATTAGATCTAAACTTGCCGGATAATACACCCTCTGATTATTTATCATTTCTACAGCTACATAATGGTGGGGAAGGATTTATTGGTGAGGAATATTTAATACTGTACAAAGTCGAAGATCTAAAGCAAATGAATGCCAATTATGAGGTAGAAAAGTTTACTCCTGGAATCTTTTTAATAGGATCAAATGGTGGAGGTGAAGCTATAGCCTTCGATCTAAGAGAAAATCAATCGAAAGTTATTCTTATTCCATTTATGTTCGAATACGACGCAATTATTGAACTAGGTAAAAATATGGAGGAATTTTTTCAAAAGGTATATGAAAAGGGTTATTTCGGGTAACGCATCAAAATCTTACTTTGAGCTATACGAACTGTTGTATCTTTTGCACTAACTATAAGAGTAGTTTTGCATTTAATCTCCGAAAGCCTCTGGATGGTTGGAGATCAATGAAGAAGATTATTGTGAGAACCTCTGCTTCGCGAAGCGAGCGGGGGTACGTATATCAGGGAGCAGCTCAACTCCCTGATTTATTGAGAGGGTCGAAGTGACACGCATAAACATCCCTTTCTCTCCGTAGGATAAAGTGTATAAGCAGTATATAATACAAAAATGGTAAGCAATATTGTCCCAGATAACTGGGTTGAACAAATTGAAAAATATACATATGAGCGAACGGGCCAGGCACGTAAAACCTTAGAAGCGACTGATTTTGACGCTAATAGTACTGTTGAGGTTTTATTCCCAGATGACTCAACTATGAAATTGAGATATGCCTTTTATATTAAGAATGAGCTCTTAGGGGAAATAGGGATATTTACAGAGCACTGTGGGTATTTTTTTTACAAATCAGAGGATCTGAAGGTGTCCAATGTTCGGTCAGAGGATTAGACCAACCTTTTTACACACTAGATTTGTTAAGAGTAATCGATAGTTGGGCATCGACCGAGCGTCCATCCATTTCTCTCCGTGTGAACCTAAGTGCCAACCTACATCTCCAGTTCGCTCTTCTCACTAAATTTCACAAAAAATAGATCCAGCCTCTCAATAAGCGCTTTGTCACTAATTTCACCGTTCATGTACTCCTTAAGAATTGGAGAGACTCGCCTAATCGCCTTCCACAATTTAACCATGTGTCGGTTTACTCCTCAGTCGCCTCACTCGTATTCTCCTCGGCAGGTCTCTCAACTTCTTCGACTACGAGCTTGATCCGGCCCTGCTTTGATGGGAATCTCCACAAGAATCCTGGGAACCAGGTAGGGGAGAACTCATATTGAGGGTCCTTAGATGTGAAGTTAAGATCTTCAAGATACTTTGTACCATTTTCCCAGCCCATGCCCTTTAGGTCAGCAATGATCTGATTCTTGTCGACGTCGGGCTTAACTGAGCCGGAAGATTTCACTTTTATTGTCACTGTCGTGTCCTCGACTTTTTCCACACTTACCTCAGTTAAAATATCATCACCAAGCTTCAGCTCAAGATCTTCATCTGAATCGAACAGATTCTGCTCACGAGCAGCCTCGAGTAGAAGCTCTTCACCCACATCTTTTATCTCATCCTCCTTATAATAAAGCGCGGTTGATTTAGTCTCCAAAGACACATTAACTATTTCCGCCTCTGCACCGACAGGGTAATCGCTTTTCACACCACCAACAACCTCGTTCTTGATCGTTGAATCAATAATTTTCCAGCCATCTTTTGCCATCTCTTGAAGCTCACTATTAGCCTCTTCGAAGGCTGATTCCTGTAGATCTTTGCTGGCGTTGTCGATGTCGACCTGTCCAACCACCTGGTACTCCTCGCTTGAGCCACCTGTAAATGCCGAAAGATCATTTT
This sequence comes from Candidatus Dojkabacteria bacterium, assembly GCA_030583845.1. Lineage (NCBI taxonomy): Bacteria > Candidatus Dojkabacteria bacterium. The sequence continues at coordinate 461,059 of CP129478.1, read as the reverse complement.
GCATAACCACCTGGTTTACATTGTAGTTTGGTACCGAGAACAGTGTACCCGATTGCATGTTGTATTCGCTTCCAACAGCCAGTGCTTCGACTGCGACAGTTTCCTGCCATGGGCAGATCATAGTCACTGTGGCTAAGGTCTGGAACTGGAGACCGTTTGGCGCAGTTATCACTGTACCCTCGGCTAGCTCTAGAGATCCATTTAGATAGCATCTCACATTTGCTATACCATCGGCCTTCTCACCACGACGTGCTGTCTGGGTGGTCTCACGAGAGTCGGAGCGACCCTTTTCTACCACTTCCTGCTTGATCTGGACCATTCTATCTTCGACATTAAATTCTGTGACATCTGGCTTACCGGTGAATGATTCCTCGACCTCGACTGGACGACTCTCAATATAGATCTTGGCAGAAGCAAAAGGAGCGTTTGCATACACGATGTAGACGATGAATAGGGCAACTAAAGCAATGGGGATCGCAACAATAGGACCTTTCTTCTTTAGGGCGGCCATATTTATCTTTGGTAGCTTCAAATTTGCGAAATTGAACTTGGCTCCAGATGTAGCTTTGCCACCAGGTGCTTTAAACATCTGTGCGCCAGACATTGCAGGGATCTTTGATGGTGCCTTTGCCATCCCACCCGGCGTCATTGCATTGAAATCTTTACCGACCATAGAATTTGCACTACCAGCTGATTGATCGTCAATGTCGCTGTCGAGTGCGATCGCAACTCCGCTTTCGCTTACAACCTTCTTGCTGCTGCTCTTGCGGATTAGCTCTTCCTGTGAGCGTTTAATCGCGCTGTTTACTCGCTTGCTAAATGCTGTCTCGGGCTGATTTGTCTGGCTTTGCATGTCCGGTGTATTCTCCTCACCTGCAACCTCTTCAGCTTTATGGCTCATATCATCTACCTGTAGATCGCTCATCTCATCTGGAGACGATTCAGTGGTTAGCTCCTCAACATGGGTCAGCTCAGGGTTCTGATCTTCAAATTCAATCTCGGTGACAGGATTTTTGACTGTGTCGGTGAGGTCTACAATAATATCTGCTTCAGGATCAGCATGTGTATCTGTGTCCTGATGGGTTGTACGGTTTGACTTAAGCTGACTCTGAAATGCTGCGACACGATTTGAGAAGGTCTCTTCTGCTTTACTCCACATATCCTCGTCAACTGCACCAGAGCTGTCGGTTGTGATAATTCCCGCCGCTTTCGAGTTGCGGATACCGGCCGGGTTTTGGATGATCTGGGTTACAAGTAGCTTGCTATTTGCATCGGCCTCTTCGAGAAGCACCTTCATATTGATAGGGCTAACAAGCATGTCAGATTTCTCTGTGAATGTGAGGACAATGCGATCCTCCTTCGCATTCTTGACTTGGCGAATCACATCCGTAAGCTCGTGATCGGGCTTTATTACAATTTTTTTAACATTCGAATTCAGGTTCATGATCCTCTATTATTCTTGCGACTTGGCGAATTAATACCAAAGTAGCGTTAAATTCTTAATTGAGCATAGTAAATTCTTTAACCGTTGGCAATCGTGGGCAGGCTGTCGCAATTAATGCACTCACTTGGAATCATTAATTGTGCTGAAGTAGTAGTTTTCGGGCTTTGTTATCTTATCATATGCAAAACGAGCAAGTGCGGCTGGTGTAACATCAAATGCATTTTTCAGCTCGCCAGACTCATCTGTAATCTCATAAAGTCTCTCAGGGAGGAAGATATTGATCTTCGGTACTGTCGGGAAGGGTAGCAGCTGAGTCCACGGATACTCTAGCATACTATTCTTAATATCTGGTAAAAGTGCGCCACCACCACAGAGATAGATCTGGGTCGGCATCACCTCTACATCCTCGATGCTCTCGATTGCAGCCTTCAATCCTTTGATCCACACTGAGGTTGTCTCTCTCATATGCTTTTTAACCTCGTTTTTAATCTTGTCGTCTAGCTCATTATTTGAATATTTAATCTTGCGCATCTCTGCATGCCTATAATCGAGGTTCATGGCTGCGGCAAGCTCTTTAGTAAATACACGCCCACCAAATCCAAACATTTGGGTGTCTAGGACATTTCCATTTTTAACGACTGCGACATCGGTTGTGCCACCGCCGATATCGACAAAGATTGCTGAGAAGTCTTTGTTGCGCGCGCCTGCATAGGCGCGCGCAACAGCAAACGGCTGTGCAACGATCCCCATTAGTGACATGTTTAACCCATTAGCCACCGATTTCAACGCTTCGATATATGTCTTTGGTGCGAAAGAGGCATAGAAGTAAAGCCTGACACTTTTCCCACGGAATCCCTGGAGTGATTCTACATTCATCCCACCGATTTCCATGCCGGTCACGGTTATATGTAGAATCTCAATATCTTCACGCATTAGGCCTGTGCGGCGTGCCAGATCTTCTTTGCCCTCTTCGGATATTTGCTGGTGTACTTTGCTAATTATGCGTGCCTCTTCTTTCTCCGTAACTTCGAAGTCATACTTTTCTTCCCGTTCATAGTTCACAATGATTGAAACGCCTTGAACATACTCGCCTGCGATGCCCATTACTGAGTGCTTTGGCAATTGTTCTTCGGGTAACTCGTTAGTGAGTTGGTTTATGGCAAGGTTGCAATTCTCCATTACCGTGTTTAGGTTTTGGATTACACCTTTGCTGACTGCGTTTTGCTGCTGGTTGATGCGCGCCACTTTTTTAACGTGGACGCCGAACTGATCGATCGTGAAAAGTATCGTTTTAAGCGCTTCTGTCCCGATATCAATCGCAACAAGATGTGTATCAGGCGTTATCTGGATTTTCTCATCTTTCTGGCCAAGGAAAGGCAGCTTGAACATAACTTAGTATATCATGCCGCTAACTTATAGCCAGTGGATAGGTGAAATTTTAATCGAATTTAACACCTCTCCTCCATAATTAAATGTGTACTTCGTATATGTGCTCAAATCAATTAAACCAAGGCGGTATCCATTTTACATTGGTGTAACATCTAATCTTCTACTACGCCTCAATCAGCACAATTCATTATTAAACAGAGGCTACACCAAGAAACATAGGTGGGAGCTTGTATATGTGGAGGGTTACATGATAATGCTTGCCGCGTACGACCGCGAGAAGAAACTGAAGCAACATGGGAATGTCTGGTATGCCGCGATGAAAAGAGTTAAGTAGAGCCTACCGATTTCCCACATTTAATACTCACACGGGTTATACTTGCCTATTAATTATGCCAAATGAGCCGTGAAATGCTACGCATTATAGGCTAGCGGCCTACTTTTTGATTGCAACTTTCTCTGTCGCGTAATACTTCTTATTGAACCTGTTGAGCAACATCTCAGTTTGAGCATGAATTTTCGGGATAAAGCCGATTGTAAGCATGTTGATACTTACCAATACAACCTCAAAGAAATCCAAGATTTTCCTCCACAGCGGCCAATTAGAAGGGGAAGGGGTGATTTTCTGCCTAATCATGAAGATAGGGATATTGAAGAACATCAAAACAGTAAGAATGTAGCGCATCATTCGTGCGAGATTGTATGAGGCGGCGCTGTACTGATACTCAATACTGAAGATCTGCAAAATAGGTAATGAGAGGGTGATGGTATATACAACGGTTAGAAAGAGTAGCTGATTCTCAGTTACTCGGAAGATCATCCGCATCTTTGTCATAAATGGCACATCCTTATTCTTGTAAAGCCCCGCAAAAGTCATTGGGAAGACGATAATTCCCCAGCCCCAACGGTGCTGCTGTTTATACAGAGATTTGTGGCTTTTCCAGAAGGTCTGGTTCTCGACAGCATCATTATATGTAGGGATGTAGACCTCTTTTCCGCTGAAGTCACCAGCGAAGCGTATCAAGGCATTCCAGTAGAATGTAGTGTCGTCGATTCCGATCTGCGGATCCCAATAGCCGACGTCGTGCACTGTTTGCAGGTTCACAACATATGATGAGAAGGTCTCACGCTTCTTTCCGCGGACAACCCAGTCATGGAATAGGGCCATGGTTAATGAAATTGAGAATACACGATTGATTGGCGGAACTCGCCATACATTATTATTGAATGTGTGAATCGCGGTAGAGTAGAAGCGTCGGAGCGGTTTGTCGTCTGTTAGGTATTTCCAGGTGATTGCTGAGAGATATTTTGGATGTGGTCTCATGTCGCTATCAGCTGTGATCAAAAGGTAATCTGCAATATCCTCTCCTCGAGCTTTCACGATTTTGACGAAATTCCTTGTCGCCCAGTTAATATTTGCACCTTTAACTCCCAGCACTTCGCCCTCGATATCATTTGGATGTACCGAAATCATTGATTCCCTAAAATTGCTTCCAAACTTCTCGATAATTTTCTCCGCATTCGGTTTACTTACAGCTTCGAATCTTTCCTCAAGAGCAAATACAACTGAGATTCTTTTGGGATCTATATCCTGTTTGGCAAATGCCTCAAACGTGGGTTCGAGGACGTCCATTCCTTCATTTACAACTGGGCAGATATAGACATAGTAGGGTAGTTCTTGACCCGACTCTTTAGCCACCTTCACCATCTCTCCAGCAAAATCAAACGCCATATCGTGCTTATACCTGCTATATCCCATAAAAAGACTGACCAGAAATTTCACACCTCGATATGACCAGTAAATCGTTAAAAACGATACATATATAATAATGACCTGCGGGTAACCCATTAGTGCCGTTATAAACGGCAGTAGGATCATAAGCCATGTGAATATTCCGGGCACAATTTCAACTGTCCTAGTAAACCAGCGTGGCACATGTGTAGGATAGCCGCTGTTCCTGTCCTTTGGTTTGGTGTCTTCAATTGTAGCCTTACCTTTTTCAAGTAGAGCTAGCTCATCCAGCTCCTGCTTGGTCTTGTCGATAGCCTCGTCTATTGGTTTGTCGAAGTCAGCGCTCCTCATTGAATTGCTCTGTTTTAAAGCGGTTTACCCTTATTTAAATGCGAAAGTTTAATGATTATCACTAATTTAATGAAATTTAACAAGGATGTGTGTGGCATTCACGACTTAAGTGCGTATGAAAATTCGTGGGGGTGCCGCACCCGAACTGATCAGCCACCTGGGGTAGAGGTGACTGCTACGTGGGGTACATTCGGGCGCAGCACCACAGACTACGCCCGTCACAATCTAATGTAACAGAACTGTCACAGCTGGGTTAAACAACCCTTAATTGGTATCGTTAAGCCCATCTCCTGTAATCATTTACAATGCTACGGCCATCACGATCGGCTCGCGCTCAGTGCGCTTATAGAGCAGCTTCCCAATCGCATCTTCAACTTCACGGGTCAATTCACGAGTGTCTTTCGAACCAGCCCGTCCGATCCAGTCGCGGTGAATATCGCGAACCATCTGTTCGACCTCGGCGAATAGCTCGCCCGATGTCTTCACATATACGAAGCCCCTCGATACGAAGCGGGGATTTCCAATCAGCTGCTTATTCTTCGAGCTTAGGTTCATAATCACTGTGAGCATGCCGTACTCTGCTAACTGCTGGCGATCTTTGATAACTGCGTCACCAATATCACCAACACCGAGTCCGTCGATCAATATCGGCTTGGAAGGGATCTGCTTGCCACGCCTCCAGCTACCGTTTTCGCCATTTCCAGTGTGGATCCATACCTGGCCATCTTTGGTGAGGTGCACCTGGTCGTCGCGCATTCCCCAATTCACATAGTTGCGCTTATTCTTGTAGCGCATGGTGAGGCTGCCGTGGATCGGGATGATCTCACGTGGCTTTACCATGTCGTACATCATCTGCATATCCATCTGAAGCGCGTGACCGCTCTCATGGATCTGCTCGTAATCTTTCTGGATCAATACGACCCCCATGCTGATCAGGCGGTCGGTCATCTTCTCAATCTGAACCACATTTGATGGGATCTCCGATGCTGAAAGCACGACCATATCGCCCTCTTTCGCTTTGAAGTACTTATGCTCACCAAGTGAAATCCTGTTTAGTGCGGCATATCTTTCGCCTTGACTGCCGGTACAAAGGAATAGCACCTTGTTATCAGGGAATTCGGAAAGCCTGCGCTCGTCTAAGATCAGCCCATCGGGTACATTTATATATCCCTGCTCACGAGCGATCTGGATAGATAGATTTATACTTCTACCCGAGATAAATACTTTGCGACCAGTCTTTTCTGCGATTTTAATCACAGAATAGAGTCGTGACACCAGTGAGGAGAATGCTGCCAGTACAATTCTACCGTCGTGGCCGGTGATCACTCTCTCGAGATTTCCTGCGATCTCCTGCTCAGATTTTGACTTGCCAGTTGAATCGGCATTTGTGCTTTCCATCAACGCTAGGTCTACTTTTCCTTGCAGCTCTTTCAATGCAGTGTAGTCGGTCTCCGGCTCGTTGGCTGGTGCCTCGTCAATCTTATAGTCTCCTGAGAAAAATACATTTCCGTCAGATGAGGATACGAAGATTGAGAATGCATTTGGGATGCTGTGGGTCACACCGATGAATTTGGCCTTTAAGCTGCCAAGCTCGATCTCGGTATTCCTGCCAATGTCGACAAACTTCACTTTCTGATCCAGATTAAATTCTTTTAACCTAGCCTTGATCAGGGCGTTTGCAAATTTCCCACCATATATAGTTGGGAAATCGAGCTCAGGCAAGATGTAGGGGAGTGACCCAGTGTGATCTAGGTGGCCGTGTGTGATCAAAATTCCACGTATCTTATCCCTATGCTTGCGTAGGTAGCTGATATTTGGGATAAGGTAATCGATTCCGTACAATTCTTGTCCAGGGAATGAGAATCCAGCATCGATCATAATGATGTCGTCGCCAAACTCTACGAAATTACAGTTACGACCTACTTCGCCTGTACCTGAGAGGGTGCACACTTTGAGGTGTCGCTTGCTCTCTATATCGTCAGGGGCAATTGGCTCATGCTCGATAAATACCTTTGGAGTTATGAATTTACGTTCGCCATATACCCGTGGGTTGTTTCGGCGGTGAGCCGGTCGTGGGGTCTGGAAGTTGCGCGAGCCTGAATAGCCTGATGTAGATCGGTTTGAACTACGCGATCTGTTTCTATCACCAGAGTGACCTCGATTACTACCTCTTCGATCGCTGCCACCTTGTGGACGGCTAGAACGACCGCGAGGATTACTCCCTCGATTAGGGGAATAGGTACGCGGACGATCGTCTGAATACCGATTCTCAGTTGGTCTGCCTTCCGTGGGACGGCTCGTGTAGGAGCTGTGCCTTGGCCGGCTACTGTTGTTGTCTGGGCGCCTATTGCGGCCAGAGCCTCCGGACCTATGTCCAGAGTTATTTCTGGGTCTACGCCCAGAGCTTCCTCCGGATCGATATCCGGAACTATTGCCAGGAGCATTTTGCCCTGGTCTTCTATTTCTATTTTCCATATTTAAAATTCTTTCTTAATTACTAAATTAATTTATTGTAGGCTTATGCGACAATTTCGCCAAGCCTTAATTTATAACCACTTACAAGAAGTGGTAAGTTTCTGACACGTGAAGTGAATTTGTGCGTAACTCACATTGATGTCTGGGAAATTCATGCTTTTGCATGAGCTTTCAAAGCAACTTCACTTTAAAGTTGCAATCGGTGGACTCAATAAGCTTGAAGTCTATTCGATACTCCATAATGATCTTAGATGATTATACTTTGCTCTTGAGTCATTGTCGAGGAAAGTTATAACCAGTGATCTACGGTCGTATACTATCTAACATTTATTCCAGTACATGTGCTAGAAGGGCTGTCTCCTATCGCTAGAGGATCAACTGATGTATAAGTTATAAGTGGAGGTTGAAGGTAAGAGTCGGCAAGTTCATCAAGATCGGGTATCTGATTAGGGGGATTAGGGGGATTAGGAATGGTTGGATTAACTTCTAGATCGAGAAATCCGGATGAATGTTGCCCTATCCCTCGACTCGGAGCACGTGGCGAGATATCGATTACCCATCCAGAGTTACCTGGTAATCCCAATGTTAGGTTTGTACCTGGTGGTGCAGTCAGTTCGCGCCTAAACCCCCCAATAGTTCCCGTGCCTGTACCCTGTGTATAAAGGGTGAGCTCATAACCGTTACTACAAACAACATAATTGTATGGAGGTGTAGATGGAGTTGCACAGGCAACTGCTATCAATAGCACCATTGTCAATGTGCCAAGACTTTTAGCGATATGAGGGTAGATTTCACGAGATTGACTTACTGATCTCATAAGCTTCTTTTTATCCATCGGCCAGATATTGGAGACCGAGAGCGTATTGATCTCTATAGCGGAGATAACTGCTAATGATAGGGCAATCATATTTGATTCATCTGGGTCGCTCAAAGCACTTCTAAATTGCTCTGCCGCTTCAAATCCAAATAGCTCTTGGAATACCTCTCCCTCGTGTATTGAATCTAGGTACTCCAGCCATTCGAGTGTCCTGTAGGCTATAGCTTTGTGTCTCTCTGCATGGTCATTGAATTCTTGGTGCACCGTGCCGAGGTCGTCTGATCTAAAATGTTGGATATTGTTCGATGCTAAAATCGCCTGCTGTTCGAGGTGTGGGTATTTTTGAATAAGCATAAGCAAATTCTCGGGGAGTTGGTTACAGTCGTTATTATTAATCTCTTCTCTAATTGTTTCGGTGGTCATTACTGATAGATTGTGTACTGTTAAGGTAGAGTTGGTGGAATCATCACACCTACACATTTTTTGCTTGGATCATCAGGGCTAACAGTCGCCTCAAATACGACCTTTTTTGGATCGAATAGATACTCCAAATAGCCAAGAATTCTTCCTAATGGGTCTGTACTTGTGGATCCTCTGTGTGCGACCACTCCTTCGATATTAGTACCTTGAGGTAGAGGTGGTGTGCCATTGCCAGCGGGTGTTAAGTAAAGAGGATGAGTTGTGCCTGATCCAAAGCTTAATGTTATCCATGGGTCTTCAATCCCACTTGATGTGTAACTCACTGTCCCGTCCGATCCTTGCACTGGATAGAAATCTTCCAAGGAGTCGCCAACTCTACAAACTATATGGTCAAACTCTGGTTGTGAGTCGCCACTCGCGCATGAAGCAAGAATTAGCGCAAGGCAGATAGCTGTACCCACTCTTAGCGCATGCTTTGTGAGAGTTCTATTACCCTTTCTCTGATCGAAGAGTATTCTTGATCTCTTGATTGCTTCATGCACTGCTGAAAGATCGCTTCTCCATATATCTGCACAGCTGAGAGTGTCAATTTCCTGAGCTGAAAGCCGAACCAATGTATTGAGAAGGATAGCCTCGAATTCTTTATCACCTTCAAACTCCTTAAGCTTCGACACTAATGTGAAAGAGCCTGCAGAGGACTGATCCTCTGATGTAATGTATAATTTCTCCTCCTCTAGATAGTCCAGCCATTCTTTTACCCTGTAGTGAATTGCTTTTGCCCGCTCGGATCGTGTAAACGGATTATCAGAACCGTATTGGTAATTCTCTGTAAAAGGGTCTAATCCATGATAATGCGGTGCCTCGTCGATAAGTCTGTATATTAGTGAGTCGATGGGATCGACCTCAGGCTGTGCTGTTGTATTGCAAGGGTCGTTTTCAGGCGAAATTTGTTCGTCGGTTATGCTTTGTACTTTGTTGGTAGTCATTTATTTAGTATATCGTTATTGACGGGGTAATGTTTATAAGTGGTTTCTCGTCTTGTGAAATTGTTTAGGCACCCGGAATGGAAATTGTATTTTGATAAGAAGACTCTTTTGCAAGAGAAATTTTATAAAATATTTTCCCAAACCGAGTGCCCCAGCCCTAGGCAGGCGTTAGCGCTATCGCCACCGCAAGCCCTAGGGCTGTAAGAGTAAGTCCCGCGTATATTGATGGGCGGGACTTACCCATTATGCCGACAGCGACGACTATAACCCCCGAAAGGGCCGCTGCCGCGCCGGCGATGAATAATCCTTGCATGTTTAACCTCCTTGTTGTTAAAAGATTTAGCAAAACAGACAACCACGGTTATCTATTCCCGCTAAATCTTCTTATGCAGGCATAAAGCCTGATGGAGGTGAAAATGATCCCTCATATTAAAGAGCAGATTTTCGATGAACTTTCGTCACATCTACAATCAATTGAGCGAGATTATACTATAGGGTTATATAAATGGCAACACGCCACGCCGCCGCACACTTGAGGCCGCTAATAGATCGATCCCTGCGCTAATATATGGTATAATTCATGAAATTTAAATAGAGAACCGCTTGAGAGGGCTTGTCACCCTCGAGGTCCGGAAGGAAATCTGATAGGCACACTGTAGCTTCAGAAGAGAGTAGAGTCCGGCGGAAACTCAACCGTAAATAGAGGGTGTATGTTGAATTCAAAGTACACATTAAGCCTGTGTGGGCAACCGTGCAGGGAAATAAGGTGGTACCACGGTGAAGACCGTCCTTAGAGAATAAAAGAGTTATGCTTTTTTATTTTTCGAGGACGGTTTTTATTTGACCGTTTGCAAGAGATTAAATTAAACAGACTGAACAGTGGAAAAACAGAATAAAGCGGAACAGATCCCAAAAGCATTCGACTCCAACACGATGGAGCCAGAAATCTATAAAATGTGGGAGGAGAACGACCTATTCCGCCCAGAGACGCTAGAGAAAAAATTAAAAGAGCAAGGCATGGAGCCGAAAACGCCTTTCACGATCCCGCTTCCACCTCCAAACGCCAACGGCAATCTTCACCTAGGCCATACATGTGGTTACTCTTTCCAGGACGCGATGGGGCGATTTAACCGAATGCGCGGACATCCAACCCTTCTGCTACCGGGCAAAGATCACGCCAGCATCCAGACCGAGTCTGTCTTTGCGCGAATACTTGAGAAGCAGGGCGAGAGCAAATGGGAGCTGGGTCGCGAGGAGTTTTATAAGCGATGCTATGAATTCTGTATGGAGGCGGCGAAAAATGCTCAGGAGCAGGAGAAGCGCATAGGACTTTCAGCCGATTGGAGCAGAGATTTCTTTACCCTCGACCCGAGGCTGACTGAGATAATTTACGATACGTTTTATAAATTGCTCGACGAGGGGCTGATCTATCGAGGCAAATATATCATCAACTGGTGCTCGTACGACCGAACTGCGCTCGCCGATATAGACACAATCAAAGAAGAGCAGCGTGGAATTTTCGCATACATTATATATCCGTTTGCCGATGAGGCTGATAATGATGCCGCCGATAAGAAGCTGGGATATCGCGGAATTATGGTCGCAACGACGCGACCTGAGACGATGCTGGGTGATACGGCTGTTGCTGTCCATCCGGATGATGAGCGATACAAAGAATTTGTTGGAAAGATGCTTAGATTGCCGATCGCCGATCGGGAGATTCCACTGATTGCCGATGAGGAGATCGATCCTGAATTTGGTACCGGTGCGTTGAAGGCGACTCCTGCTCATGCGGCTGTAGACTTCGAGATGGGGGAGAGGCATGGGCTCGAGATTATCAATGTAATAAATGAAGAAGGGAAGATGGACGGCCCGATCCCTGAGCGATTTAAGGGTATGGATACGATTGAGTGCTCAAAAGCCCTGGTCAAAGAGCTTGAGGAGCTTGGGTTGCTTCATAAAATGGAGAAAATTAAGCATGAGGTCTCTGTCTGCGAGCGATGCGGTACAACAATTCAGCCAATTATCTCGCACCAGTGGTTTCTAAATGTAAAGCCGCTAGCCGAGAAGGGCATTGAAGCAATCAACAATGGTGAGACTACGATAATGCCGGCTGGAAAGCAGCGTGCGCTGATTCATTTCTTTGAAAATATCAAGCCGTGGTGCATCTCGCGCCAGCTTTGGTGGGGGCAAAGAATCCCTGTCTGGTATAGCGGTGGAAAGGCTTTGTACGACTGGATGCAGGAGAATCCAGGAAGGAGCTTGACCGCTTATGAGGCTGAGACTGGAGAGAAAGCTCGAGGAAGCGGGAAATTGATCAAGGGGCTAGAAAAGCCTGATGGCGATCCAGATTGGACGGGTAGTGCAGACGATCTCTTGCTGGAGCAGGAAGAAGATATCTTTGACACATGGTTTAGCTCGGGGCAGTGGCCATACTCGACTTTGGGTGGTCCAGGAGCAGATGACTTTGAGAAGTACTATCCGACCCAGGCTATGGAGACTATGCACGACATACTGTTCTGGTGGGTTGCACGTATGATGATGCTCGGGATATATCGCACAGGTAAGACGCCTTTTTCGAGGGTATTTCTGCACGGGATGATCTTGGCTCCTGATGGAACTAAGATGTCGAAATCAAAGGGTAATGGTGTTGAGCCGGGTGAGATATTCGAGAAATATGGTGCTGATGCATTGAGAATGTGGTATTACAGCGATGCATTGCCAGGCTCAAATACTCCACTTCAGGAGGAGAAGATTAAAGGGCATCGATTCTTTGTTAATAAGATCTGGAATGCAAGTCGGTTTGTTTTAATGAATCTTGATGACTCAGAGATAGAGGCCATTTCATTAAAAATTAATGAAATCCATGAAAATGATAGCGAACGGCTTAGGCAGTTTGCGGATTATAAGACACGCATCATTAAATATATGGATGATATGAAATTCCACCTCGGTGCAGAGGCAATCCGCGAGTATTTCTGGGGTGAGTATTGTGACAAGCATATCGAGGCTGTCAAAACCGAGATCGCTGACGAAGAGATAGGGTCGAATAAACGAATTGCAGCCCTCGCAGAGATGATCCATTTAATGAAAGAGAGCATGAAAATTATGCATCCGTTCATGCCGTATGTCACAGAGGCTGTCTGGCAGGAGCTGAAGAAACTGGAGCTGGCGGATGGTTGGTTGACGGTTGAGCAGATAGGGGAGTAGAACTATAGAATAACTTGCGAAAGATCTAAAAGATGTCGGGAGAAACGAGTGGTGGATCCTATATGCCCACACAGAAACTTGAAACTAGAGCTACGGCCGAGACATATAATGGTCTTATGATTTTCACGGTGAGTGGTTTGCGCCTGCCTGAGTTAGCCGGGGTAAATGATGTGCCTGTAACCTACATTAATATTGGGATCGAAAAGAAGGGATCTCCAATCGAAGAGGCAGAAGTGCATGGGATAATAAGGCGTGAAATATCTAGGGTAGATGATACTGCAGATCAAATGTGGCAAGATCTACAAGGCGAGCCGGTTAAAGAGATAATCGTTGGTTTATTTAAGCCGAAAGGAGTTATTAACGAAAAAGCTATGAGAATGCTGGAACAAGATGTACGGTCTAGTGATAAGCCACTTCTAGTGGTATCGGGTCATGGTGGTTCAATTGGTGGTTTCTTAGGATTGCCTTCGACTGTCCTGAAAGTAGGTGCGACTGATGGTCCGCTTGTCAGAGTTGATGATTTGCTAAATAAATTACTGGAAAAGGGACAGTATTGCGCTGTTATTTTTCAACTCTGTGGAGGTAAGAATTGGGGTGATAGATATAAAGGTAGTACGCCTATATATGGTTCAACAGGAGTAGTTCGCGCACATGTGAATCTTGGAAAAGTAGTGCGAATACAATCTAATAAAATGTCGATAATAGAGAATTGATTTTGCTATTCCCCTTTGTCCTGCTTCTCTAGCTCCTCGCTATACTCAAACTTCGGGAACAAGATCTCAGCCTTCCCAATCTGATGGCCGACAGGTAGATCGTTGGTATCTTTCTTAACAAACCAGGTATCGATAAGGTGACTTACTTTCCCGGTTCGCTCAAGATCGGCGTTGGCATCGTAAATATACTCTTGGTCACGCTTTATATTGGTGTAGTTCAGCATATCTGAGAGTTTATCAGCAGCAAATGGAGTAAATGGCTTTAGCAGCACCCGGAACGCGTTCACAATCTGTACACAATTGTGAATGGTCTGAGCGGCTTTGCTTGAGTCATCTTTCACCGCAACCCATGGCTCGCTGTCATTAAAGTATTTATTTGCAAAGAAACCCAATGCTAAGAGCTCTTCTGTGGCTTTCACAAACTTGGCCTTCTCGATTGCACCACCAACTTCATTAAATGCAGATCTAACTGCTTTCTCGACTTCTGCATCCAAGCTCCCTTCCGGCACTCGACCCTCAAAATACCTCTCCACAAATATCAAAGTACGGTTAATGAAATTACCAAGATTTGCAACCAGCTCATTATTATTTGCATCAATAAAGTCTTTCCAGATAAACTCGCGGTCCTGATTCTCGGGGGCATATCTCGCAAAGAAGAACCGCAGCGCATCCGGTCCAAAGAGATCCAAGATCTGATCTACTGTAATTCCTGTTCCATCACCCTTTGACATCTTCTTGCCGCGGTAGAAAAGCATATTGTTCGCAGGCACATCAAAAGGCAGCTGCAGAGGCTCTTTACTATCCTCGCCTGGAAGCTTATTGGCTTCATATAAGGCATCATTCTGATATTTCTCGTTGTAGCCGATGATTTCACCTGGCCACATGATCGTATGGAACGGAACATTGCCGCCTGCGATGAAGTAGTAGTGCTTAGCCTCGGGATTTTTCCAGAAGTCCTGCCACTTGCCAGGCTCGCCCTGATTGTCTGCCCACTCGATAGCGGCTGACAGGTAGCCGATGACTGCCTCAAACCAGACATACATCGATTTCTTCTCCCAGCCCTCGACAGGTACTGGAACTCCGTATGTGGTATCTCGTGTGATAGGGCGGGGCTCTAATCCCTGCCTTAGCCATCCAAGCGAGAACTCGCGAACCCATTTGCGCCAGTTTTTGCTTGTTGCGTCTGCATACTCTTGTAGTTTTGGCTCGAGCGATTTAAGGTCGACATAGAAGTGCTCGGTTTCTTTCATAATTGGAGTGGCATCGGATAGGGTGCTGTATGGGTCGATTAGCTGCTCTGGCTCTAGGTATGTGCCACACTCTGGGCATTCGTCGCCGCGGGCGTTTGTTGCCTTGCAGTTTGGGCATGTACCACGGACATAGCGGTCGGGGAGGAAGCGGTCAACCTTCGGGTCGTAGTACTGTTTCGAGGTCTGGGTGATTAAATATCCGTTTTCTTTGAGTACCGTGAAAAGATTTTGTGCGACGACCTTATGGTTTTCTGTAGCGGTTTTTGTGTAACACTCGTATAGGAAGCCTAGTCTCTTATATGTATCAAGGATTGTGTCGTGAGATTTCTGCGCCAATTCTTCTGGGGAAATTCCTTGTTCTTCTGCTTTAAATTCGACCGGTGCTCCATGGCAGTCACTCCCTGACACCATCAACACCTGATTTCCTTTTAGCCTGTGGTATCTCGCAAATATGTCGCAAACAACATACTGCCCAGCGAGGTGACCCATATGGATGTTGCCGCTGGCGTATGGCCAGGATACACCTATAAATATCTTCTGCGGGGTAGTTGGGGCTTGTGATAAATGGTTATTTTCTGCGGGAGGAAATTTAATATTTTACTAGGAGTGATTTTACATTACTGCAGAGCTTTTTTGAAGGTGCTGCCAGTCGAGTGACATTTCTGTTCAAAACTCGTAGTATGAAGTAGTTAAGATTTCATTAATTAGCATATGGATCCGAAAGAGAGTACAAAGCAGGGTGGTACAGTTGTAAATAGCGCAGCGCCAGTCTCAGATAAACCTCAGATGGACAGTGTAAAGGATACAGCTGTAGAAACTCCAGCTTTCGATGCAGATACAAACACTCCAGCAGGAGATGTTAAGACACCTACCGATGATGAAGCTAAGAAAAAGAAGAAAATGATGGTTCTATTGTTGGTGATTCTGTTACTTCTGCTTGGATTGCTTGGCTACATAGGTTACACGATGTATCAGCAATCTCAAGAGGATAATAATCCCACGATTGTCGTAGATGTTGAGGATGACGAAGACGAGAACGAGGATACAACAGATGAGGGTACAGATGAAAGTACGGACGATGAAGATGACGAAACTACACCACCGGTGGATGAGCCAGAACTTACTGCCTATGATTATACATTCTATACATATGAGCTCGGCACGGGAGAAGCATTGGGTCAATATGATGTAGTGTTTACTTCGTCCCGTTCTGACTTTGTGGTACAGCAGAATGGGCCAGACTCAGATAGCTCCCCAGAGGTAGGAAAGTTGCTTCTTGGCGCTGGTAATACAGATTTAAAATTCTCTGTCTGGTATGAAGGCTTTAGTGGCTCATTCGAGGGTGTCGCGTTGACTGAAGTAGCACAAAATCCGAACATAGGGATAATCCATAGACATGAGTCTATTGGAACAGCAACTCTGGATACAAATTATGTTTCCGACCTAACAATGTCTGGCACATGCTTGGTTATGGGAGAGAACGTTCCAGCACCGTGTGGTCCGAGTGCACTCCAAATTTCTTATGATGGGGATGCTAAGTGGGTTTGGATGTCTTGTGACGATGATCCTGGATATACGATATGCGATGAAGTAGCTAGAAGTCTTGATATTACATTCACCCCGGCTGTAGGTGTAAACCCTCTGTAACTAGCTCAGACCTTAATGCTCGGACCCGATCGGGTCCGAGCAATTCTAGATCAGGCTTACTCCCGAACTTTTTCCTCTTCCTTTTGGTGACTTTCTGATGGTTTCAGCTTCCAGCCTAGCGCGAAGCCGATCCCAAGTGTTACCGCAAAATAAAGTAGGTGATCTATTATTAAATCCATTTAAGATTCTTAATCAGCTTATTAATTCCATTGTAACAAACCCCGACTTTCCAGCCCAGAGTAGCGTAATACGAACCAGGGCGTCCGACCACTTTGAAGTGGTCGGACGCCCTGCGGAGGGCTGACCCGTATAGTTGTTTAAATCTCGACTTTTCTTTATACTTTTTATAGTTAGATTTCGTACTGCCCAGACATGGCCAATGAGGTCCCACAATCAATAAACCTGCTCACCCCCGTAAACACCCCGGAGGACTCTTGGGAGAGGCTTTACGAGTGGCTTTTTAGCTTCGGCAAATATATCCTAATCGCAGTTCTAGGCATAGTATTGGTAGTATTCGGATTCAGATTTGCGTTTGACCGCATTAACAACGACCTCACCGGCGAGGTTAACACAATGTCTGCAACACTTGCTGACGACTTCTTCAGAAATAATGAGATTAAATATAACAACTGGCACAGACTTCTCTCGGATATGAATAGGATTTCGGCCGAGCAGCAGAAAAACTCTACCGTGGTCGCTTCAATTACAGAAAGCGTGCCGTCTGATGTTGAATTAGTGGACATGTCGTATGTTGGAGGTAGGGTGTCGATGAATTTCATCGCTAATGATTTCCAGGCAGTTCAAGGCTATGAATCATTGCTCAAGAAAAATCCAAATTATGACCAGAGTAGTCTCAAGGTGTTGCTCAATAAATCGGGTAGCTCAAGCAATAAGATCGAGTTCTCGGTTGGTTTTAATATAAATCAGGAGGAGGCTGCAGAAAGCGCTGCTGCTGCAAGCGACACCTCAGCTCCATCGGAGGCATCAAACTAATGGCAATTGAAAAAGACCAAAAAATAATCGAACAGGTTGAATCCATCAAGGATTCCAAGAAGAAGGTGTATGGGTTTACAGTCTTTACCTTTATTGTTGTAATTATCTGCGTCGTATTCGCAATCCGCCCATCGGTGGCCACGATCATCCGTGTTCAGAGTGAGATCAAGACCAAAAGGCAGTATAAAGAGCAGCTCGAGGCAAAGATAAATGCAATTGGCTCACTTTATGCTCAATTTACACAATTCGAGGATACAGCCAAGGAAGTGACCCTGATCTTCCCGCACACCGGCGACTTTAGCCTATTTATGTCCAATATTGAGGGCCTGGCCGAGAAGAATAATTTCGTGCTCAACAATATCAGCTTCGACGAGCCCGACCGCGAGCCTCCAATCCAGACCGTGGTTCTTGAGAACTGGAGGGCAAACATAACTGTGATTGGTAAGGAGGAAGACATCATCCCATTCATGAAGGATATCGAGGCGATGCCAATGTACCCAATCATCGACAAAATCACCTACTCGACAGAGGAGGATTCCGATGGAAATATCCGCGCCTCTATATCGATTTTGATATATAAGATTGATGACCCGCTCTTCTATGAATAGAGTCTTTTTGACACTCATAATTGTGCTCCTGACAGTCGTGGCTATCGCCTGGTCAGGAATCACTTTGTACGATACTGTTTCTTCTGTTGAGGTGACTCCGGGTGTTGAATCTCAGCTTCGCCCGATTAGCAGCAGCTTCGACTCGGAAATCTTGGACGAGATTGAAACCAGAACGGATAATTTAGAGGTCCCCCCAGAGGATCTTCTGAAGATTGAAGAGGAAACGCTGCAGAGAATCGAAGAACTTAAAAGTGAAGTGGAGTAAAATTTTCTCGACGTTGCGAGCAAAGTCTCGAAAATCTTCCCCCACGTCACTGATGAATACCTTGTTCGTATATCCCTCTGTTAACCTACAAGTCTTGTGAGTGAGAATTGAGCTCACCTCGAATGAAGCTTCGTGGAAGCAGAATTCTTCGACGTGGTTCCCAAGTCTCGTGTATATTACTCCTCTTCGCTATGGAGGTCATTGCCCTCACGTTACTTGTGTAAGTGAGCCACCATTTATGCAACGGCATGCTAATTTTGGTGACTTGTGAGCGAGACTTTTCGTTCTGCAACCCATGTTAGGTTTCCTGAATTTAGAGCGAGAATTGAGCTTGGCATTTATATTTCGACCCAAGCTCACCTCGAGCGAGAAAATCAGGAAACCTAATCGATAGATATATAATCCTCCAACTGCTTCTGCATAGACCTCTCTTTAAGCTTCTTCAGGGCTTTTGCTTCGATCTGACGAATACGCTCACGAGTTACACCGAACTCGCGGCCAACCTCTTCCAAGGTTCGAGTCACACCATCATCCAGACCAAATCGCAAAGACAACACTCGGCGCTCACGATCTTGGAGAGTGTCCAAGATAAGCTTCATCTGGTTTCGGAGGTACTCGGTAGTTGCTATCTGCTCAGGTGATTTTGACCAGTCATCTGACAAAATGTCTGCAAGCTCGTTTTCCTTATCCTCGCCGATAGGGGTAGAGAGGGAGGTTGGGTTTTGAGAAATCTTCTTAATCTCGGCGACCTTTGCGAGGTCGATGCCCATCTCTTTGGCGATCTCGTCATCTGTAGGCTTGCGGCCAAGCTTGCTGGTTAAAGTCGCTTGAACCTTGTTGAATTTGTTGATTGTCTCGATCATATGTACAGGGATACGGATCGTGCGGGCCTGGTCGGCGATTGCACGGGTGATAGCTTGTCGGATCCACCAAGTTGCATAGGTGGAGAATTTGAAGCCCTTCTTATAGTTGAATTTCTCGACGGCTCGCATCAGGCCCATGTTGCCTTCCTGGATCAGGTCGAGTAGCTCGAGGCCACGCTTTGCATATTTCTTGGCGATGCTCACTACCAATCGGAGGTTGGCTGTGATCAGCAATTGGGTTGCCTCCCTGTCGCCGGCTTCGATTCTCTTGGCTAGGATAACCTCTTCTTCAGCGGTCAATAGAGGGATCTTGCCGATCTCATGCAGGTATGAGCGGATTGCGTCGGTTGAGATGGTTGATTGGATTGTCTTGAGGATACGGATCTTCTTCTCGAGTGTTAATGTCTCCTCGTCGCGGCTGGTCTCCTGGACCTCTTCGCCTTCGAGGACGGCTATCGACTCATCTTGTAGCAATGTGAAAATCTCGTCGAGGAGCTCAAGATCATCTTCAGCATGAGGAACCTCCATCAGGATATCATCCTGAGTTAAGAAACCCTGGTCTCTTCCTTTGACCAGTAGCTGCTTGATTACTTCCTCTTTTTTTCTTTGCTGCATATTAACCTCTCTATGATATAATTTTAAATAGTATGGAAAATAACGATAAGACCCACAAAAATAGTAACAACTTAAATGGTTCTGCCTCCAATAGTAAAAAGAAATACTTTATAGATACGGTTGCGAAATTCTGTGACAGGTGCGGTACTGAATATGGTACTGACGATGTTCATATTGTTCAGGAGTCAAATTTCTCGAGTATTATACACTTCTCGTGCAGCAATTGTAAATCTAATCATATTGCCACGTTTATTAGGCCGATGGGCATGAGCAGCCGAGTTCCTGTTAATTGCGATCTACTAATTGACGAGATTGGCCGATTTGCCAAGCTCCCCAAAATCTCAAGTGACGAGGTGCTAGATCTTTTTGCACAGCTCGAAGAGATCGATAGGGCAGTTAGCTTCTAATATCCTTTAGCGCCATTTCCACGCGATCCCAGACTTGTCAAAGTTCTCAGAATTCCCAAATTCAAGAGCTTAACGGTACTCCCACAGTAGATCTACCTCAATGTCGCTCTCCAGTTCATATCTATTGCTCAGCTTAGAGACTCCCTCCTGCATATCACCATTTTCAATAATTGCCCAAGTGTCAGGGTAGCTTACGTCTAGCTGGTATACATCATCGAATATCCCAGGCTGTTTATACAGCTTGATCTCGGTACTGATACTGTTGTTTGCTATATTTATCGGGAATGGGTCGGTTGAGCTTTCATCGCGGGTTAGTGTGTAGTTAACTTCCACCTGGTTTGTTGATTGAATTTCGGTAGTAAACCAGCCCGCGACCACCGTAAATCTATCCTCTAGGTATACGGTGTAATCGTCGTCGTCAAAGCCAATCACGCTCTTAACGTCGGCATTCTCAGGTAGATACACCCTAAACCAATTTCGATACTCACCCTCTGGATACTTATCCTCTTCTGACTCGTTCTTCACCGCC
This sequence comes from Candidatus Dojkabacteria bacterium, assembly GCA_030583845.1. NCBI lineage: Bacteria > Candidatus Dojkabacteria bacterium. The sequence goes on along the minus strand of CP129478.1, from coordinate 440,348 downwards.
AGTACATATGTATAGTTAACAGTGTCTTCATTTTTAATATCCATATTTAGCGAGTGGGTTTTCTCCAGATAGAGGTTGGCCTTGTTGGCTCCCCAGTTCCACTCGACAGGGATCGGTGTGCCCACATACCCCTCGGTAATTGTGCCGCTCCAGCCCTGGTCAGAGAAATATTGGTTGGCCTCGCGGTTATTCAAGGTGATCAAGATATTTTTCTGATCTAATGCCTGCAGGAATACTTCTGACATATCTCGGTATCCATCTGAGCCCGATGAGATCACTTTCTTCAGCACTGCATCTGCCAAGTTAGCGATAAATGTTGCCTTCTGCCTTGATCCCGGCGTGAACTCATCGTGGATTGCAAAAATCTTCGAATAGAGGTTGTCAGCTGTGACCTCTTCATCTTCTCCCTGTACCTCAATTCCTCCCCATTTCTCCAGAAGCATCTGTATAAATGTAACGTCTAGTGCGATTACACCATCAACTTCATATGCTTTGCCAGATTCCTGGATGAAAAACTTGGCATTTTCAGCTGTAGTGGGGAAGTGAGGACTCCAGTTTGAGGTGGACATGCTCCATTCATCGATGTCGAGAGCCTCTTGCATATCTTCTGGGGCGCTGTAGCTCTTATCTGCGAGCGATAGCTGACCATCCAGATTGTAGATGTCATCGACATCTAGCTGCCTTACCTGACCGTTCTCGATCCCGAGGATTGCATAGCTTGAAAGCCATCCACCAGTTGAGCGGAGCTCTGAAGGATTTTGTAGCAGTATTAGGTATCGCTGTCTTCCTTCACTGCCAAGCAGCTCTGGCAAGAAGATCAATGTCTTCTGGAATGGGGTAATTAGTTCGCTTGCCTCGCGGTTCATTGATTTCAATTCGGCGACTCTTGGCTGGATTGCCTTTGGAAATTCCTGTATCTCAAGAGAATCTACGATACTAGATGCCAGAGTGAGGTTGTATGAGGCTGTCTCGAGCTTAGACCTGTTCTCTTTCATCTGCTCTAGATACTGGGTATATTCGACCGGGTTGGTTCTATTCTCTCCGCCAAACGAAACCGCTGGCTCAAACTCTTTCATATACATGGCAAACGGCTCCAATGCCGAGACCATATCTTCAGCTCCCTGCAGTGCATAGCCTGTCGCAAATAGTAGTTGATTTACATTTTTATACAGCTCTTCCTGTCGCGTTACTATAAATACCCATTCAAGCCTCTTAGTGCTTGTTTCCACGCGCTCAAAGTCGTTGCTCATAGAGTTAACAGTCTCCTCTGCGCCTTCGAAGTCTAATTCCTGAATCTGTGCATAGGTCTGCTTAGTATTTCTGGCGATACGGTAGCCGTCGATGCCTAACACAGCGACTGGAGTTATAAAGAAGTATGACACCAAGCCTAGTAGAATCACTCCGACTGTGAAGAAAGCTATATTGCGGAAGTTGAAAACATCCAGCTCATTGCCACCAATCTTGGCAAATAGGGCTCGAAATGGAGAGAGTATCTTGTCGAAAAATCGACCCAATGATGTCTTCTCAACCTTAGCAGTATGCTTAGTTTTTATCTTGTCGGCCTCGGCGGCGCTTTCGATCTCGATCTCTCTATCTTTCTCAATATCCCATTTCTTATTCTCGGCTTTGTAGAGGGCTTTAATTGCCTCTGTAAATGATTCATCAATTGTTCTTTGAGCAGACCATCCATACTCAGTAGCGAATGGTGCAGGTGTGTATATCTCCTGGAATAGAAAATCGTTATCTTTTGACTTGGCAAATTTGATCTTCGTCGCAGAGACATTTAATTCAAGCAGCTTATATGCAATCGAAAGAGTGGTAAGTGGTCTCTCCTGTGCCAATGTGATAACCTCACCATTGGTCTCTCCGGTGAAGGTAAGCTTCAAAATGCCGTAAACGGCATCCTCTGGGTGTACAAGGTAATGGTTTGTCAGTCCTTCGCCCTGGATTACGATCTCAGATTTAGTTACACCTTCATGGATTAATGTGCTTAGCTCTTTATCCTCGGTTGTATGATATTTGTCACCCAAGAGAGCACCGAGCCGCAAGATTCTTACATTCAACTTTGATTTATCGTGAAATTCAGCGGTGACCGTCTCGGAATATTTCTGAATCTCCTCGGCGGAGTAGGGGGATGGATGGTAATCTTTGTTACGGAAGCTATTTTCAATTGCAATCTTGTTAAAGTGCACAGTTGTGACAAGACTCACCTTTGCCTTATATTTTTGGGCATTCTTGAGTACTATGTTTAGGTTGTTTGATTCGGCAAGGAACTGTGTGCTATTGAATTCGGTTGTGTTATTTAGATACTGATTCTGCAGGTAGAAGAGATAATCGAATCGCCCAAGTGTTGTGAAAAGCTCTTCAATACCCTGGAAGTCTACGAAATCGCACCTCTCGAGTCGCTTCAGCTTGGTGACCCAGTTTTTGCTATCTTTATTGAAATTATCAACGACAATAACCCTGCTGCCTTGCTCGGCCAATGTTCGAGAAAGCTTGTATCCGAAGTCATTTGCCCCGTGAATAACCACAGAGATTAGCGTAGAAGTTTTTACATGTTTAAATTCATCTTTTGCCATTTACTCGGCACCTCCTTCATCCTGCGCTTCAGCATCCGAGTCGCTATTCTCGCTTTCTGGCTGGGCAGGCTTCTCTAAATTAGTTGGGATAGGTAGTAGAAATGTACTTACATTCAGATTGTATCCCTGTCTGATAATAATAGGAACTTCAACAGATTCATACCCTGTTGATTCAATTTTCATTTTATACTCACCCTCCTCGAGCTCATCAACTGAGATCGGGAGGTCGCTATAATAATCTCCATCTAGCAGCATTCTGCTCTTAGAGCTGTTTGATTCCACAGTAATAAATCCTGTCTGTGCCTCAGCTTGTGGTGCGGGAGTGTAGTAAAGTACATATCCTGCCTTGTAACCACCCGGTGCAATCTCTAGATCGATGATAGCCTCAGTATTCCTGTATAAATCCAAGAATAGTGCAATCGGCTCATAAAATGAGCTGTCATCTTCTGAGCTTTTCTTTTCTAGGATTACCTCATACCTGCCCTCTGTTAGCTCTTCAATCGCCAGCGGGGTCTCACCATACTCTTTGTCGTTTATCATAATATCGGCAACGCCATTTCGCGATGTGATCGATAAAGATGTGTTTTTATAAGACTCTTTGAAATAAGGGAGGTTCTTTAATAGTGACTCCTGCGACCTTGTGAAGAGGACCACGGATAGGAACAGCGTCACGACTATTACAATTATTAGTAGTGGCAGATATTTTTTCATCGGTTCATTATATATGAGCTGGCTGGCTCTCTCAACTCGCGGTGGGTTCATGTCGAGCCTCTGACATTATTGATGAACCCAATGCTCTTTTCGAGAGCCAGCCAGCTCAAAGAAATTACTTATAAATGAGTCCAAATCTCGTAGTCTTATAAAGAAGCCTACCTGAGTATATATTTATCTTAAGTATTGTTCACTCTCAACTCGCGGTGGGTTCATGTCGAGCCTCTGACATTATTGATGAACCCAATGCTCTTTTCGAGAGCCAGCCAGCTCAAAGAAATTACTTATAAATGAGTCCAAGTCTCGTAGTCTTATAAAGAAGCCTACCTGAGAATATGTATCAATCCGTGCGGATAATACTGCATAGCTGATTAATAAATGGCAAACTTCTTCCTCAGGCTTGCGGCTGATTTGTCATGTGTGCGAACGAACGTTGAGCTTGGCATTTGTATAGCTCGACCCAAGCTCACAGTGAGAGAGCACACATGACAAATCAATAAGAATACCGCGACTCCGGGGATCCCTTTGGAGGCTCAGGTGGTCTCTTTTCCGGCTTGTCCTCTTTCTCCTCGACCGGCTTCTGGATCTTCGAAGTCTTCACATGAAGAATGGTAAGGAAAAGCAGCATTAAAGTACCACCCACGAGGATAAAGAACAGCCTATACGCCTCTGTCGTGAGCACCGCGATAGAGCCAGCCAGCAAGGTGATGCTGGTTTCGAGCAGCAAGATCTGCTTTGTCGAGAAGCCAAGCTTAAGAAGCTGGTGGTGGATATGGTTTGTATCAGAGATTCTAAGCAGTCTGAAAGGTGTAAGAATGGTCTCCTTGAAAGATTTAGGACGGTTGACGATAAACCTCTTGGTTACGACAAATAGGAAGTCGACCAGTGGCAGCAGCATTATCAAAATCGTAATTGCGAGCTTAGTGTCGTTAAGCAGTGCTAGGGCAGCGACCAAGAAGCCGTATACAGTCTTGCCAGTGGCGGCCGACATAATCTTGGCGGGTGGGAAGTTGTAGAAGGTAAATCCGGCAAGCCCACCTGTGAGCATGGCGCTGAGCAGGAGCACTAGTGCAGCCTCACCACGCGCAGCAATGATAAATATCATAAAGAAGCCTACTATCAGATTTGACTCCATGAGCGCGTCTAATCCCGATACCCATTTAATAGCATTGATAGCTACAACTACCCAAAACATTGCGATCAGATCTCCCGGGAACACGAATTCCCATGGCAAGCCCATGATATTGCCGTTCCAAGTGTACATGGAGAGGTCGATAAACCCATCAAAAGGTATCTTGATTACTTCAAGATTGACTACAGAGGCTGCAAATATGAAGGCGGCTGCTAGCTGTGCGAGCAGCTGAATGCTGCCTGGAAGATTGTAGATATCGTCGATAATCCCAGCAATTGTAAGAATAGATATTGCTATAAGTATAGGTATAGTAATTTCATTAAATCCGAAGAATAGAGGAATTAGAACCAGGAGCGGGAGAATAACCGCAAGCCCTCCTAGCAGTGGGATCCGAGTCTTCTTAACCCTTCTGGAGTTATTTTCATATCGATTGAGCTTATTTTTCGTGAATGTTTTTGTATCGTTGCGAATATCTAGGTCGTTGGCAATCTTGCCGATGATAGGGGTGAGGACGAGAGCAAGTAGGCAAGGGATTATGAAGAAAAGTGCGTACTGGAGATAACGGGCATATTCGACTGGAATCTGTGGGTGCTGGAACTGAAGAATGAGTGATTGGGCTATTTCGGTTATCTGATCGTTATACATTGTAGTATGCGATTATCTGGAATAGGCCGAGCGTTAGCATTGTGATTGAGAGGATTGCTATGACAAAAGTGTAGTTAGATAAAATCTTGATAAGATAATAGAACTTGGAGGTTACTATAAATGAAGCTACAAAGATAATTCCAGAAAAGATTGGGAATATGTAGATATGCATCTTTGGGGCAAGTCTTTCTGCGAGATCTCGCTGATTTAGGTAGATTGGCACCTGCGAAGGCATTTCCGGAAGGGCATAGTATATCCAGTAGACCTGCACAGCTATTAAAGCAATCGAGAGAAATATAAAGAACCATGGATAAGGACTGCGCAGATATCCTTTGGTCTCGAGGAATCTGAGCTTTAACATAATCTTCTGGCGGTACTGTCTGAGTGCGTTTGTCTTGGGCTGTTTAAGTCCGAGGTCGTATTGCGGTTGTTCTTCTTCTTTCCTAAACATTTGGGCGATTATATCAAATATCTCTTAAAGGTTTGCTTGTCTGGTAGTTTAGTCGGTCTGGATTATCTTTTCAACTGATTGAATAATTCTACATACTGGTCGAGGGTAAGTTGAGAGGGTCGCATCTGTAGTAGCTCTTTGTCATGAATCTCTTCTGAATAGTTTTTAAGGTTGTTGTTTAATGTTTTGCGCGGGTGGGAGAATGAGCTGCTAATGAATTTGCAAAGCTCCTCGGCATTTTCATGAATTTCACCTGTTGCGTTTAATGTAAATTTAATGAAGCTGCTGGTGACTTTTGGCGGTGGGTTGAAGGAGCCTGGGCTAATATCAAAGAGTTTGTTGCATTGTGAGTACACCTCTGAGGTTAAAGAGAGGATATTATTTTGTGGGGCATTCGCAATATATTTCTCAGCGACCTCTTTCTGAATAATGTAGTACTGGTTTTGTATTAGACTAGACCTTAAATTGTTGGCGATAATCCGTTTAGAGATGTTGTAGGGTAGGGATCCAAAAATCACAACTTTCTCAGCCTCGAGTTCCCATTTCATTAAAATTTCATGAAAATCAGTCTCTAGGATATCTTGATACAGCACCTCTAAGTTATCAATCTGACTCAGCACCATCTCAAATTGATGATCCTTCTCTATCGCAATCACCTGGGCTCGTTCGGCGAGCAGATTGGTAAATGTGCCTGGCCCGGGCCCGATCTCAATGATATGGCTTGGGTCACTCTCGACTACAATATCTACAATCTTTCTGGCAAGCGATGCGTTTGTGAAAAAGTTCTGTCCGAGCGATTTATTGGGTGTAATGCTTTGCATTTTGGCTTTAGCTTACTCTAAAATCCCAAACAGTCGAATGCTTCTTGTACTCCATACCGCATTTGGAGCAGCGAGCCTGGTCAAGCTCAAACTGCAACTCTCCTTTGCATTCTGGACATACGAGGATTTCATTAAAACTTTTCTCTAGATTGTTCTTTTCTGCCTCTTTCTCCATTCGTGCTTTGTAGAAAACACTTGGAGCAATATTGGTGCCTCCGATAATGAGCTGTGCTGCCTTCTCTAGACCCATCATCATGCTCAGAGGTAACATCTTCTTTAGCTTGGGTACACGCAAAAATGAGCTGCTACTTTTGCCGACAATCTTGAAGTCGACATCTCTCAGCATCTCCTTAATATGATTTGGATGAAAGTTCATGAAAATGCCTCCATCTTTCTTTGCCTTATCGCTTCCTTCGAAGCTCTCCTGTGTGGGCTGCTCATACGGCTCTTCGCCAAGCATTTTAAATTGCCCTTTCAACATCCACTTTAGTCGTGCCTTGAGGTGAATCTTGTTTGCGAATTCCTGTACATAAATCCCCTTGTCGGCCATTATTTCCGCGAGCTCCTCGTAATAGATCTCTGGGTCATTGACGTGGTGCAGAACTCTGACCATCAGGGCGCCATCAAAAGAATTTTCCCGAAATGGCAGATGGTAAACGTTTGCCGCGACCAGCTTTGTGTTGGGGTATTTTTCAAGGATACCTTTCTCATATTTAAGTAGAGTATTTAATGAATAGTCGAGAATTACTGGCTGCTCGAATTTGTCATAGTAGATCGGAAGCAGTCGCCCATATGAGCCACCGATGTCTACGATTCGTTTGCCGCGGACTTTCTTGAGAAGCCGCGATAGAGCTGAGTCTTCTGCGAGATTCTCATACTCGCGACCTTGCCAATACTCTTTATAGTCGTAATTGTACTTGTCGTACTCTGCTACATCTGCCTTGCTGTCTGTAGAGTCGGAAACATCATCTATAACAGCGTCGCCCTGTCGACCGTTTACTTCTTCTTCGGTGTTGAATTCTTCTGCCACTCCTCAAGCTCCCTAATATTACTTGTTACCTGGATTATTTTATCAGTAAATCGATCTGCTGTATTGGTGTCACCAGCCTCCTCTGCGATTGCCTGCTGCTTGCGGTAATGGTTTCGCACTCGCTCGTAGTATCCGATCCTGACTAGGCGATAGATATTGTTTAGCTCCTGTTTGTCGACAAGTCTCGCACTCGCCAGCTCAGGTGAGAAGTAGATTCTCTCTAGCTCGGCGACTACCTCTGCTGGCGTCTCATCAGACTCATATATTGCTTTCACATCCAGGTCCGCATCGGCTTCCAATGAGCCTTGTATCAGTTCAATCAACTCTTTAAGCGCCGGCTTGGTGAAATATTTCTTGTCCATCTTTCGGAATGATTCGTCAAACTTTTGCACCAATGCTTGGCTGACCAGATACTCCTCGCGCGAGAGTACCGATTGCTCAACTTTGCCTGTGGCGGCCTGTGGAGCATCATCTGCAGGCTTCACATTCTCTGCACTACCATCGACCGAGATTCCTGATAGTTTCTTTACTTTCTGCCTGTAATATTCACCTTTCCGCTTATCGGTAACAAAAGTTAGCAGCCCTTCGCAGTAGCTTATAAACTCCTCGCGTCCCTTCAGTCCAGTGGTATCAAGTCGGCTCAGCTGCTGCGAGATGAGGAATGTGAATGCATCAACCTTCGGTTTGACCAGCTTTACAACCTTCTCTGGCTCGGATTGAATAAACTCGTCGATATCCTTGTATGGCTTCGGTGCAATCATCGCAAACAGGTTGAGGCCAAGAGGGGAGGCAAGCTCAAATCCACGCTCAACAGCTTTGTGCCCAGCGGTATCATTATCAAAAAAGAACAAAATATTTTTAGTGTAGCGCGATATCAGCTCGAGCTGCTGGAGTGTGAGCCCCGTCCCAAGTGGGGCAACGCAGTAATTTAGCCCGATTTTATGAGCAGAGATCACATCCATCTGCCCTTCAACCATGACGCATAGATCTTCTTTTCGCATATAGTTCTTGCTCTCAAATATCCCGAAAACAGTCTCCCGCTTATGGAATATCGCTGTCTCTGGAGAGTTGAGATACTTTGGCCCGAAATCATCGCCCGGGAGCTGTCTCCCAGAGAATGCAATCACCTTGCCGGTAGAGGATTTGATTGGAAACATTAGGCGATTGATAAACCTGTCTTTTAATCGCCCACTTTTATCAGTAAACAGACCCGATGCGGCCAGATCGGCATTGCTATATTTGGACGCGCGTAATTTCCCCAGCAAAGTATCGCGCCCATAAGCATATCCAACCTGAAATTTCTTTGCCTCGCTATGATCAAGCCCGCGCTTTACGAAGTACTCTTTGGCCTTCTTGCCATTAACTGACTCAAGCTGCTGTTGGTAAAACTGTGTAGCGATCTCGTTGAGCTCCTCGAGCTTGGCATACTTGCTGTTTTTCTGGTGGGTGGTGATCTCTACGCCGACCTCCTTGGCCAACTTCTGGAGCGCCTCGAAGAATTCTATATTCTCAATTTTCTGGACAAAGCTGATGACGTCACCAGACTCGCCACAGCCGAAGCACTTGTAATGCTGAAGATCGGGGCTGACCATGAAAGACGGGGTTTTCTCTTGGTGGAAAGGGCAGGGGGCTCCATAATTTTTCCCCATCTGTCTTAATTTCACGTATCGCTCTACGACAGCGACAATATCTGCTTTGCTTTTTACCAGCTCTATTGTATCTCGATTATCCATCTACTCTTATCTACGCTTAATCTAGTCTTGGCAAGATAAAGTATCTCCACTAATTGAGCAGTTCAATTTGGCAGTCCCCGACTCAGAGTCGAGTACCATCTCTCGCGCTTCACCATTTACATATACATTGGTAATGGTCGGGCGGCCGGAGATCACCTCGAAGCTGGATTTTACAGTGAACTCTTCGCTAAAGCCAGGAGGCAGGATCTGGGCATACTGCTGAGTATCATCAACCACGATTTTGATCCAAGCCTCGTCGTCGACCACTTCGACCTTCAGCTTGTACTCGGTAGCTGGTGGTGGCGCCTCTTCGGGTGGAGGGTTTTCTTCTGCCTGCTGTGCTGCCTCTTCCTCTGTGATATATTTTACCTCAAGCACCTTGAGGGTCTCGCTTCGCTTATTGTTATTCCTAACTGCTTTTACGATGATGGTGTTGTTGCCTTCTTGCAGATCGTACTCATACTCGAATTTGTCCTGATCATCCAAAGGTACAGTATCTTCATTTACGGTAAGTATAGTTCCACTCTCTGTTTGACCTTTGATAAGTAGGATCTCATCTGTGGTCTCAAATGTAAGCTCGGTAGGGGAGGCGATTATCAGGTATGGCTCTTTTTGGAATCTATAAAATTGCACCCCGATATAGCTGAACAAGCCAACGATTGTCGCGGCAACCAGAAGCAGCACTAATGTCTGCGGGGTGAGATAATCCTTCAGGCTTTGCGTCTCGACCTCTTTTGCTGCTTTCTTTGCCTGGTCAGCCTTGGTGCTGCTGTTTCGTCTGTAGAGGGCGAGCACTTTATCTACATTAAGAGAGAGGTATTCGGCATAGATTTTAATGAATCCAGAGATGAATACAGTGCTCTCGAGCTGGTCATAATCATCGGCCTCGATGATCTCAATATATCGCTTCTGAATCTTGGTCTCGGCGGAGACGCGGTCAATGCTTAATCGAAGCTCTTTACGGCGCGATTTAAGCACCTGGCCTGCGGTGAGCATATTGGCAGTGCTTATTGGCGCTGCCGGTTTTTTCGGCTCTCTAATTTTGGTCTTTTTTCTTAATTTCATATTTCATCTATTCTAATATTCTATGCAGGCCTTGCGATTGTATCATTTTGCAGATTTGCATTTGATGAATTAATCTCTATCGGGCAGAAATTTCAATGTAGAGAGTCTGATGACCTCTAGAAGTCGGACTTGTCGTCCTGGTTGTCTGCAAAATCATCAACGTCACTGCTGCCTGCGCCTAAGATCTGATCACTGCTGGAGACTAGCACTTTTCGTGGTGAACTACCCTCCTGTGGGCCTATTGCTCCTGCCTCATGCAATTCATCAATCAATCTGGCAGCCCGGTTATAACCGATCCTCAATCTCCTCTGGAGTAGGGAGGCCGATGCCTTTTGAGCATTTACAACTACCTCGAGTGCATCTGCGAACATTGCGTCATCTGAATGACCCGAAGCAGCTCCTCCGCCTTCTGACTTCTCTTCTTTCGGCTGGGTGATTGCGTCGCTATACTTAAGCTCTTTCGTCTGGTCTTTGATAAAGCTGATGATCGCCTCGGTGTCGACTGTGTCAGTCCAAGCACCCTGCATACGGATAGGTCTGCCTGTAGAAGGTGATTTAAACATCATATCTCCCTTGCCGATCAGTGTCTCTGCGCCAGTCTGGTCGATGATTACTCGTGAGTCGATAGCTGTCGATACGCTGTATGCGATTCGACCCGGCACGTTTGCCTTGATCAAGCCAGTGATTACATCTACAGAAGGTCTCTGGGTTGCCAATATTAGGTGAATACCCACTGCTCGTGCCATCTGAGCTAGTCGTACAATCTTTGACTCTACATCTACTCCAGTCGTAAGCATAAGGTCAGCCATCTCATCGATTACTACTATTATGTATGGCATTGTTAGATCGCCAACCTTGTCGTTGTACTCGGTGATATTCCTGGCTCCGATCTGCTTCAATACCCTATACCGCTTCAACATCTCCTCGACAGTCCATTGTAGCGCATTTACTACCAGCTCCATATCTGTGATGACCGGAGTGAGTAGGTGAGGGATGCCATTATAAGGCGCCATCTCAACCATCTTTGGGTCGACGAGAATAAGCTTTAGCTCATCAGGAGACTTGGTCATAAGTAGACCAGTTAGTAGCGAGTTGATACCTACAGATTTACCGGTACCAGTCGCGCCTGCGACCAAGAGGTGGGGGAGACTTGTGAGGTCTTTGATGATTGGTTGGCCAGCGACATTCTTACCAAGAATGATAGGTAGTCTATATTTGTCGTGCTCTTCATTCAGCTTCTCGACCAGCTCACGGATGAATACAAAATTCGGGGTAGGGTTGGGGATCTCGATACCAATTAATGAGGTGCCAGGGATCGGAGCCTCGATGCGGATTTGTGACTCAGGTGTCGCTAGAGCCAATGCGATGTCATTTGAGAGGTTGCGCACTTTTGCGACCTTGGTGCCTACGGTAATGCTTAGAGCGTACTGGACGACTGTTGGGCCGATTGTGACTTTGCTGATACGTGACTCAATATTGAAGCTGCGCAGAGGTTTTCTCGATGACGCTGGCGTTGCGCTTGTGTAGGTTTGGGTCTTGCGGGCTGACCTGTGGCTTCTGGAGCAGGTTTACTGGTGGGAATTTCCAGTTTGGATATAGTGGCTCGCTAAGTGTACTGCTTTCCTCTTCACTGCTTTCTTTGCTGTTTGACTTTGGTGATTCTACGAACTCTTTGCCTGTTGCTTCACGGATCTCTGCCTCGACGTTGGCACTCATATTTGGCTCGGTTTTTGCCCTCATATTCGCGATCGGCTCGGCTCCATTTTCAATCTCTGGCTCAATTGCTTCATCTATAGCCTCATCGTCGTCGCCGCCTTTGAACATACTATCTACAATGCTGATTCCGTCGTCATCCTCACCTTTTGGAAGCTTCAGTTTATTGCGGCTTTCAAATAGCTTGTCGAATAGGTTGCCCACACTATTTGAGATCCGTTCGAGGCTTACACCTGAGATGAGGGAGAAGGCTACAATTATTAATACAATAATAAGTACAAATTCGATGAAGTCTCCTACCATGGCATTTAGCTGTGTGTGCAATATATATCCGAGTTGGCCACCTTCATTGGAGAAGTCTGTCTGGCTGCTTAATATCTCCTCGGGGATCCAAAATGTGAAGAGGATGTTGAGAATTAGAGCGATAAGAAGCGTACCTGTAATGGTTTTCCAGTTTGTAAACTTGCTCGGGCCTTTGATGACGCGGATTGCCATGAGGAGTATGAGGATTCCCCAGGCCACTGATGGTACCCCAAGATAGAATACAATCGGCTCGAAGACAGCCTCTGTGCTGAACGGTGCAGCGATAAGCGTAAGCGCTATAAGTATGAGGAATAAACCAAGTATAATCCTGGTTTCTTTACTATGAATAGTTATTTCCGATGTCGCTTTTTTTCGTCTTCCCATTTTTGTGATTTAGTTGATTGTACAGATCTTTCATGCGATTGGGAAGGTGACTCAATATTGTAGTTAATAATTTCATTAAGTGAAGATTAAGGTGGCTCAGATTTTATAGACTTGGATGGTCAAAAAGCTTGTTAGTGGAGCCGGAATTTGTTATTATTACTGAACCTCTTTGAGGCTCGATCGTATTGTTAAAAATGCCCGTTTGACATCGGTGGCGTACTGTGCTAGTATCCATTCGATTTTTAGCGATTGTACTTATATTTAGGCCAAAAGTTCATCTTCATTATGGTGGCATTGACCCATCAACCCGATAGTAGTTTGAGATAGCGTTTTCGGCGTGGAGCTTTTTCTACGCTTTTTTTATTTATCTTAAATAATTAGGCTCACACAAAGTATGGCAGCAAAGCAAATCTTGAGTAACCGGGCGGGCAGAGTCAACCTCGGTGCTACAGATCTGTCAAAGATTCAATTTCCGAATCTTATCGAAGCACAGATCAAATCGTTTGAAGAATTTAAGAAGGATGGCCTTGAGTACCTCTTCTCCGAAATCACCCCGGTGAAAGACACTATGGAGAGGATGTGGACCCTCGACTTTAAGGATTTTCGATATGGGAAGCCAAATCGCACAGTAGAAGAAGCCTCTGACAAGGGGCTTTCTTATGATGCGCCTGTATACGTGACTTCGCAGCTGCTGAACAACAGGACTGGTGAGCTCAAGGAGCAGGAGATATTCGTGGCAGATATGCCTCTAATGACTGAAGATGGCTACTTTGTTATTAATGGTGTACGCAGAGTAGTTACCCATCAGGTAGTGCGAGCAGAGGGAGTGCTTTTCGACATCAGTGATAAATCTCCAGCAAGAAACCTTTACTCGGCAAAGCTGATGCCAGCACGAGGACAGTGGTATGAATTTGAAGTAAACAAGCACGATGTAATCTCAATTAGATTGGTACAGAAGAGACCAAAGGTACTCCTTACCGAGCTTCTCCGTATTTTGGGTTATGAGTCAGACGATGAGATAAGGGATCTTTTCAAAGATGTAGATACAAGTGAAGACCACAAATATATAGAAGCTACATTGGCAAGAGATTTCACAAGATCACGAGAAGAGGCGGTAATCAATGTCTACAACAAGCTCCGACCTGATGAGAATGTAACCCTGGAGAGTGCAGAGAAGTATGTTAAGGGACATTTCTTCAATGACAGAAGGTTTGACCTCGGAAAGGTTGGTCGTTACCAGCTCAACCGAAAGCTTGGCACAGAGTATCCTCTTGAGGGTCCAGAGTGCAGGCTTTACACAGATGATCTGATCTTGATAATCAAGAAGCTTATCCAGATCAACAACGGCGTTGAAACAGCGGACGATATCGACTCATTGTCAAATCGAAGAATTCGAAGCGTCGGTGAGGTATTGATCGACCAGCTCAGAGTAGGTGTACGAAGAGTAGAGAAGAATATTAAGGATAAGATGAGCATGTACGGTGAGGATTCAAAACTTACACCATCAATGCTTGTCAGCACCAAGCCTATCTCGGCTGCGATCCTCAACTTCTTCGGCTCAAACCAGCTTTCAATGTTCATGGATCAGGCAAATATCCTTTCAGAGCTTGAGAATAAGCGAAAAGTAACCGCATCAGGCCCAGGTGGTATCACCAAGGAGAGAGCTACATTCTCAATCCGTGAGGTTCACCACACACACTACTCACGTATCGACCCTATCACCAGCCCAGAAAGCGCATCGATCGGTGTTGTAAACCAGCTGGCAATGTTCGCAAAGATCAACGACTTTGGTTTTATCGAGGCTCCATACTACGTAGTCCGCAATCATGTAAAGAACAATGGCAAGGATGCAGTTGGAAGATTAGCCGCAGAAGATATCAAAGAGGCTGGCAAACTTATCGTAAAAGAGGGTGAGGTAATCACAGCCGCAATTGCGACAAAGTTGGCTAAGAATAAGGATATGAAGGAGCTAGAGGTTCGATCGTTCATCACAGAGTCGATCGAGTATCTAGATGCAGCAAGTGAGAAAGATGCGCATGTTACTTTGCAAGGCATCAAGGTGGACGGAGATGGCAACATCCTTGAGAAGATCGTACCTGTAAGGTATAGGGGAGACTTCTTGATGCAGGATGTACAGATGGTGAACTATATCGACCTGGTTGCTGCACAGCAGGCAGGTGTAGGTATGGCTCTTATCCCATTTGTTCACCACGACGACTCGAAGCGAGCGCTTACCGGTTCAAACCAGCAAAGACAGGCTGTCCCTCTGCTTAAGCAGCAGGCACCTATGGTTGGTACAGGATATGAAGAGATCGTTGCTCGACAGTCAGGTTGGGGTGTATTCGCAGAAGATGATGGTGTAGTACTGACACTTGATGCAGACCATATCTTGGTTGATTATAAGAAGCTTGGAAAGAAGGAGTACAAGATCACCAAATTCTTCAGGTCGAACTATGACACAGCTTTCTCAGAGAGGCCACGTGTCGATGTAGGACAGAAATTTAAGAAAGATGATGTGCTCGTTGACGGTCCAACTATGGACAATGGTGAGCTAGCACTTGGTACAAATATTCGAGCAGCATTGATGTTCTACGAGGGTTATAACTATGAGGACTCAACAGTTATCTCAGAGAGCATTGTGCGTGATGACACTTTGACATCAATCCATATCCGAGAATATATGCAAGATCTCCGAGATACAGATCTCGGACCTGAGGTACTTACTGCAGATATCCCACATGTGAGCGATCAGAATCTTGCACAATCTTGATATCGAGGGTGTTGTACGAGTAGGTGCACGTGTAAATGGTGGAGATATCCTCGCCGGTATCGTAGCACCAAGAGGTGAGCAGGAGCTTACAGCTGAGGAAAGGCTCTTGAGAGCAATCTTCGGAAAAGCTGCAAGCGAAGTAAGAGATGTATCACTCAGAGTTCCCCACGGATCGAAAGGTATTGTTGTTAAGACGCAGATGCTATCAGTCGAGAATGACGATAAGTTGAAGCCAGGCGTGCTAAAGCAGGTGAAGGTATGGGTCGCAGAGACCAAGAAAGTAGACTACGGTGATAAGCTGTCGGGTAGGCACGGAGACAAGAACACAATCGCAGCTATCAGGCCAGTTGAGGATATGCCTTTCACGGCAGATGGACAGCCAGTTGATATTGTCCTGACACCTACATTTGTAAAGCGTATGAACATGGGTCAGGCGCTTGAGGTGCACTTCGGGCACTATGCCGAGATGCTTGGAATCAAGCTCTCAATCCCAACATTTGAGGATGTAAACAGCGAGTGGATTGCAGAAGAATTGAAGAAGAACGGATTTGAGATGGCAGAGAAGGTTGATCTGTATGACGGTAGGACAGGTGAGAAGTTCCCAAGGAAAGTAGCCGTAGGTATGAAGTATGTGTTGAAGCTGAAGCATATCGCTGACGAGAAGGTACATGCTAGATCTACAGGACCATACACATTGGTAACACAGCAGCCTCTTGGTGGTAAGGCACAGATGGGTGGTCAGAGATTCGGAGAAATGGAAGTATGGGCTCTCGAGGCACACGGGACACCGTATGCACTTCAGGAGATGCTCACTATCAAATCAGACGATGTCCAGGGACGTGCCCAGGCTTACAAAGCAATTATCCATGGTGAGAAGATTGAAAATATCAACTTACCGGAGTCATTCAAGGTACTCGTAAAAGAGTTGAATGCACTCTGCATAAACCTTGATCTAATTTCTAACGCGAAGAGCGAGGAGACCAATGAAAACCAAGAAGAACTTTAGACAGGACTACTCCGACTTCGATGCATTGAAGCTCACGCTTGCATCGCCGGAGCAGATCAAAGGGTGGTCATATGGTGAGGTTACAAAAGCCGAGACCATTAACTACCGAACATATAGGATGGAGCCAGAGGGTCTCTTCTGTGAGAAGATCTTCGGTCCTACCAAGAATTATGAATGCTTCTGTGGTAAGTATAAGAAAGTACGATACAAGGGCATTATCTGTGATAAGTGTGGTGTAGAGGTAACTCGAAAAGATGTGCGACGCGAGCGAATGGGTCACATCGACCTCGCAGTACCTGTAACACATGTATGGTTTGCATACGGTGTCCCAAACAAGATGTCTATCGTTCTCGATATGTCACACAAGAAGATGCTCTCAGTTGTTTACTACACCAGATATATGGTTGTTGAAGTGGACAATGAGTCCCGAGAGGTGAAGGTAAAGGCTGCTGAAGAGTATCTCGCAGAAGATCGAAAGACACTGGATACAGAATTGGAAGCTGCGCTTAAGGAAGTGAACGATGAATTTGATGGTCAGATCAAGCAGAGTGGCAAGAAAGAGAAAGATAAGTCAAAGGCAGAATTTAAGGCAAGTCAGATCGAGCATAAGAGGAGCCAGAAAGTTGCGAAGGTTCGACGCGAGTTTGCAGAGCGAGAGGAGTCGATCGAGACCTTCTATACAAAACTGATGAAGCTTCTAAAAGAGGTAACAGTAGGCACAATAATTACAGAAGATGAGTATGTTGACCTTGAGGATCGTGACCTGCTCTTCTTCAAAGCAAAGATGGGTGCTGAGGCTATTCAGGAGCTTTTGGATAAGATTGACCTCGATGGAGAGGTCTCAAACCTTAAGCACCAGATCAAGAATCAGAAATCAAAGGCAAAGAAGATGTCTTTGATCCGAAGATTGCAGTATGTTGAAGGCTTCTACCAGAACAAGATCGATCCATCATGGATGATAATCAAGACATTGCCAGTCATCCCACCAGAGTTGCGACCTATTATCGCCCTATCAGGTGGTAAATTTGCAACTTCAGACCTTAACGACCTCTACCGCAGGATCATCAACCGAAATAATCGTCTTAAGAGACTTATTGAGATTGGTGCGCCTGATGTAATTCTCCGAAACGAGAAGCGCATGCTCCAGGAGTCAGTAGATGCATTGATCGACAACAGTCACCGACCAAGCAAGCCGATGATGAACAACAAGAAGCTCCCTTATAAGTCATTGACAGATGACTTGAGAGGTAAGAAGGGTATCTTCCGAAGAAACCTCCTCGGTAAGCGTGTTGACTACTCAGGTCGTGCTGTTATCGTTGGTGACACAAGATTGAAGCTGCACCAGTGCGGTCTGCCAAAGGCAGTCGCATTGGAGATGTTCAAGCCATTCCTGATCCACGATCTTATTGAGACTGAGCTTGCACCAAACATCAAGGTTGCAAAGGAGATGATCGATGCAGAAGAAGATATTGTATGGGACATCCTTGAGAAGATTATCAAGAATAAGCCTGTGCTTCTAAACCGTGCCCCAACATTGCACAAGTATTCAATCCAGGCATTCTACCCAGTATTGGTAGAGGGAGATTCAATCCGAATCCACCCATTGGTATGTAAGGCTTATAACGCCGACTTCGACGGTGACCAGATGGCTGTGCATGTATTGTTGACAGAAGAGGCTATTAAAGAGGGTGTTGAGAAGATGCTCTCTACCTACAACATTATCGACATCAAGAACGGTGGTGTTCTAGCTAGCCCAACCAACGATATGTTGCTTGGATACTTCCTGATGACTGACTATAAGGAGAGCGATAAGCCAAGGATGTTCGGAAGCTTCGAGGAAGCAGTACGTGCATACGATAGAGGCTTGCTTGAGATTGACGAGGCAATATTTGTAAAGGGTAAGGGCAAAGTTCACAATACTTCGGTAGGGCGAGTAATGTTTAACCAGGTACTGCCAGAGGATTACAAGTTTATCAACCAGAGAATCGGCAAGTCAGATGTAGATGAGATTATCCGCGAGATCAAGGATCAATACTCACTCGATGAAGTTGTGCGATTGCTCGACGACCTGAAGATGCTTGGATTCAAATTTGCAACGACACTAGGATTCTCATTCTCGATGGAAGACTGTAAGGTCGACATCGATCTTAAGAAGAGGATTCAAGAGGTTGAGCAGAAAGATTTGCATCTCCAGGAGAACTACCTACAGGGTTTGCTAACCGAGCAGGAGAAGACAAATCTCTCGGTCACAATGTGGAATGAGTTCACAGACGAGCTTGCTGCTGAGGCATGGGCAAGTCTTGATAAGAACAACCCAGTGTTTGAGATGGTTACGTCAGGAGCAAACGGTGGTCAGATCCAGGCTCGACAGATTATGTCGATCAAGGGTATGGCAAGAAATGCTTCAGGTGATTGGATCAAGCTTCCATTGAAGGGTAACTACCGAGAGGGTCTTGGTACATTTGAATACTTCGTGGCAACAGGTGCAGGACGTAAGGGCGTGGCTGACACAGCCTTGAGAACTGCATCATCAGGCTACCTCACAAGGAAGCTTCACGACGTAGCACACGATGTAATCGTAAGAATGGAAGATTGTGGTTATGATGGTGATGGTTATATTATCCGAAGAGCCGACGAGCGAAGGCTTTCATTTGAGAAGACAATCGAGGGTCGCGTGCTCGCACAGGATCTTAAAGATGGGAAGGGTAAAGTAGTCCTGAAGAAGAATGAAATTATCTCCCGTGAGGTTGCCGAGAACTCAGAAGAGCTTGGAATCAACGAGGTATTCGTCCGATCACCAATCGTATGTGAGGCTCCACTTGGTATCTGCCAGATGTGTTATGGACACGATATTGAGCAGAACAAGCTGGTGGAGATCGGAAAAGCTGCAGGAGTAATCGCTGCGCAATCGATCGGAGAGCCAGGTACACAGATGACGTTGAAGCAGTTCCACTTCGGTGGTGCTAAGAAGGTAGACATCACACAGGGTCTCCCAAGAGTCGAAGAGTTGTTTGAAGCACGAACACCTAAGGCAGAGGCAGAGATTGCTTCAGTTGATGGTAAGGTAAGCATCACAACAGCAGACGATGGCTCATCACAGATCTTGATCACTGGTAAGAAGTTGTCAGAGCGCCACTATATTGTTGGAAATGCAAAGAAGGTAAGTGTAGCCGATGGTGACAAGGTGACAATTGGACAAACACTCTTCATTGACTCGCATGAGAAAGAGAAGCAGGCTCCATTTACAGGTGTCGTAAAGATCGACCACGGCATTATGACCGTAACAGGTAAGTTGGATGCAGAGGAGCTGATCTCAGTGCTCTCAGGATTCGATATCCTCGTCATTGATGGCCAGGAGGTCACAGCAGGTACACAGATCACAGTAGGCTCAGTTGATCCTAAGAAGCTCGCAGAATATGCATCGATCACTAGGGCACAGGAGTATGTGATTCGTGAAGTTCAGGGTGTGTTCTCTGAGCAGGGTGTAACCATCGACGATGTACACATTGAGGTAATCGTGCGACAGATGGCCAAGCTTGGAATGGTAATGGATGCTGGTGATTCAGAGTATCTGATCGGATCATTGGTAAATAGGTATGGTGCTGAGCTTTTGAATGATGGATTGCGAGAAGAGGGCAAGAATGTTGCACTGATCGCACCAAAGCTACTTGGTATCAAGACTACAGCTTTGAAGACCGAGAGCTTCCTATCTGCTATGTCATTCCAGGAGCAGGTAAGAGTGTTGACCGAGTCGGCAATCACCGGTCGAGTCGATACTTTGCAGGGTATGAAGGAGAATGTGATCATTGGACGCCGAATCCCAGTTGGAGACGAGGCAAGGATCGATATTGAAGAAGCGAAAGAGCTTTATGCAGAGCCGGAGGTAATTACGGCAACGGAGTAGGAAAACTTGCCCCGCTAACTCATAGTCTGATCCGGACTATAAGTTAGCGGGGCAACAAAAGGTAGCGCGAGTGGAGTTTTTATTGTATAATCCGAAGGATTTTAAGACTCCCACAGTAGATATTTAATAGAATTAAGAGTTATTCAGGCAATGCCAACAATAAATCAACTAGTTCGAAAACCAAGAAAAAGCAAGCGACAGAAGAGTCGACATATTGCTTTGGCGACAAACTTCAACCCATTGAGAAATCGCTATTCAACAGCAAACAACCCATTCAAGCGTGGTGTATGTCTTCAGGTTAAGACAATGACACCTAAGAAGCCTAACTCAGCTTTGCGAAAAGTCGCAAGGGTAAGGCTCTCAAACGGTATGGAGGTAACAGCCTATATCCCAGGTGAGGGTCACAACTTGCAGGAGCACTCAGTAGTAATGGTGAAGGCAGGTCGAAAGCGAGACCTCCCAGGTGTTAAGTACACAGTTGTAAGAGGTCGATATGACACTCAGGGCGTAAAAGGCCGCAAGAAGGCTCGATCTAAGTATGGAGCCAAGGTTGACGCTCAGTAATTTTAAGTAATGAATTTGTTCTGATATGAGAGGTAAAGCCGCAAAACAGAGACAGTTAAGAAAAGATCCTAAGTATGGTAGCCAGCTGGTTACCCGCTTCATTAGCCAGATCATGCACGATGGTAAGCGCCAGAAGGCTGAGAAGATCTTTTATGCAGCGATGGAGAAGGGTGCAAAGAATGTGAAAGTTGACCCTATGGACTTCCTCAACCAGGCCGTCGACAATGTACGTCCTTCATTGGAGGTTAAGTCACGACGAGTAGGTGGTGCAAACTACCAAGTACCAGTTCCTGTAAGTGGTGAGCGTCAAGAAGCATTGGTTGTTCGATGGATCGTCGGCATTACCCGCAAGAACAGTGGTGATAGCTTTGACAAGTTGCTCGAGCGACAGCTTATGGATGCCTTCAACAACGCAGGTGAGGCTGTAAAGAAGAAGGAAGAGGTCGAGCGTATGGCCGAGGCCAACAAGGCGTTTGCGCACTTTAGGTGGTAAGAGTCTCTGTAATGGATTTGTAATTGGACCCTCCGCAAGGAGGGTTTTATTTGAGTGTTCAACTGGCTATGCTCCTATGCAGCTGCTTGGTCCTTACAACTCACTAAACCGCGTACGGGTTTAACCTCTTCAGCTCCTCAGAGCCAAACCTCTCCAACAAAGCGTTTACCGCATCACGATCGACTAACTCTTTGTAGAATGCATAGTTGACCCTGTTCGCCGTTCCTGCTGGGGCTTCAGATAAGCCGAGCGCTCCAAGTATATGCATTGCTTGCTCCTCGGTACTCATCCGCTTGTCACCATTATGCTGGTCGTATAGATGTAATCTCTCAGGGTGAGCCTCGGCGACGATTCTATACAATTTTCTCGCTAGACCCTGCACGCTTGCAGTCTCATACATATCTACTCCGCTTCTGGATTGGTCGTTTAGTAGACTTTCCATAGAAATCCGCTCGTCTAACATCGGTACAAATACTACTGCATCGCTCACCCCCAATATTTGCATAAATTCTGCGTCTATCTGCATCATATGGTCGTACATAGGCAGGATCCAATCCTTTAGGCTGCTCTGCTCGTCAGCTGGATTTTCAAGAGGAAATGTTCTCCACTTGTCTTGCACCAGTTTGTAGTAATAGGCGGCAGTGATAATATTAGAAGTCGCAAATCGGTCAAATATCAGATTGATCTTTATATCAGGTACGATCCTAGTCTTCTCCATATGCCACCTGAGTTGATGGGCTGTCTCGAGCCGGTTGAGTGCATATACCAACATGCGATCATTAATGCTGAGTCCCTGATCATTCTCGTGGAGAAGGCTGTAGAGAACTTTACCCCACGGCAATCCATATTGTGGATAGTCTACGATGAAGTTGTATCCCTCAAGTCCACGGTTGGCTAGATATTCAGCAAGAGTTCCTTTTCCTGAGCCGTCAAGACCATCAATCACAATGCATATGTCGGCTAGGCTTGGAAGCTCTTTTTCTGGCTCAAAATCTGCACCACCTGGCTGCCCAGGTTGTTGTGTCTCAATATCCATACTCATGAAAATTTTGGGGGTTACTCCTCTGCTGCTGCTTCACCCTCTGGAGCTGCTTCTGCTGCGCCTTCAGCGCCCTCTTCACCTTCAACAACCTCACCAGCCTCTGCTGCTGCGGCTGCCTCTTCGGCAATCTCTTCCTCAACAGATTTCTGGAGATCGGTAATTGTGGCGATAGCTTTGTCTTCTACATCTTTCTGGACGAATTCAACACCCTCAGGAAGCTGAATCTCGCTCAGGTTGATGCTCTGACCAGGATGCTCAAGACCCGAAATATCGAGCTCGAGAACCGGCTTCATGGCACTCAATGTAGAACGTACGTGCAATGTCTTTGTTGGCTGTACCAATACACCGAGGTTGTTCTTAACCGCGATAGAGGTGCCGATAAGTGCAACAGGAAGCTCGTATGTGATGATATCCTTGTCGTTAACCTCGAAGAATGAGATATGAACCACTGAGTCTGTGATAGGGTCTTTCTCAATCTCTTTGATAAATGTCTTGTGAACTGTACCGTCAAGCTCTGCTTCGATAACTGTTGTAGTTGTAGCATTCTCGAGGATTCTTACAAAATCTCCCAATACTCCTTGTACCATTGTGGAATTGCCTGTCTTATCGTAGATGACAGCAGGGATGATTCCTTCTCGGCGGAGCTGCTTGGTCTTTTTTCCTTTTAATTCTCTTTTTTCGAGCTTGATCTTTGTCATAACGGTTGTGATTGTACCAGAAGAGCGGTAGATTAGCAACAATTCTGTGCGATGAAGCTTGTTAAATGGGTTGACCGTAGCCATACTATAGGGTATAGTTGCGTAACTAGTTAAGATTATCGCCAATAAATCCAATGAGTGTAATTAACGCCGAGACTCCTAAAGCTCAACATTTTGTAGAAGTGTCTAGTAATACTGGAATGGGAAAAGTGTATCATGCTGATCCGGATAATAAGGTAATCTTACAGGAGGCGCCAGGTGTTTTAACAATGGATTGGAGATTTGGTGGGCGGATGGAGGAGAGTGCTGATTATATAGTTGTCAAGCCGAGTGATTCTGCCGCTGAGGTGAGAGTATCTATGATCTATCGGCTCCCAACGCGCGAAGGGGTAAGCATTACTCTATATGCACATATACGAGGGAATGAGTGGACTCCTGTCCAGCAGGCAAAGATAACTGGTGATGCTGTAGACATAATTGAGACAGATGAGCGTGAATGGTTGGGTTGCTCCACAGCTCTACCGATGTGGCATGATTACAGTAGAACAGTAACTCATAGAATTGGTGGACTCGTTTACCCTCTAATGATCGAGGTCAAGGTTGATGGCAGTTCTGACAGTAAAGGTGGAAATGTAACACAAGTTACATTGCATCAAATCACAAAGATCACCGACTAGGTAGCAATCTTGCTCTTCACTAATCGTTAACCATTTCCTTGACAGCTTTTTGCTCATCCACTATTATTTAGCAGTTAATTAAGTGGAGTGCTAAATGACGCTTACCGAAAGACAGAAGGATATACTGCTAGCGATAATTGAAGAGTATATGCAAGAGCCCGAAGAGGTTGGCTCTGCGCAGATCATCAACAAGTACGGTTTTAATGTGAGCTCAGCTACCGTCCGCAACGAGATGGTGAAGCTGATGGAGCTTGGGTATCTAGACAAGCCCCATGCTTCAGCAGGTAGGCTTCCAACTGATATGGCATTTAGGCTCTATATAAATGAGCGGGTTGATAAGTCGCTGCAAGACTCGATCCGAATGGTGCAGATAAGGCAAGGAATTTTCAGTGTGCGCTTCTACCCAGAGAAATTGATCAAGACTATCTTGGAGCTGCTGGTGCAGAATAGCGGATGCGCATCTTTCATATTGATGGACGATATGTCGAGGCATTATGGAGTCTCTTCGCTTATGAACTATGAAGAGTTGAAGAATGTAGATTTCCTCCAGCGGATTCTAGATCTGCTTGAAGATGAGAATCTGTTGCGCAGCGTGTTTACACGTGCCGGTAGCGATGATGTAACTGTGCTTATTGGCGGTGAGTTGGGTATTAAAGATCTGAACGAGTGTGCAGTTGCTTTTACAACCATGAAGTTTTGGGATAACCGGGTGGGGCACATGGGTGTTATCGGCTCACGTAGAATGGATTATAGGAATGTGATTCCGATGTTATCAGAGGTTCGTACTTCAGTTGAGGAATCGCTTAAAGGCTGGAGTTAGCCACTATCAATATTATGAAAAAAGATACAAAACAGAAAAAAACTACTATTACAAAAGAGAGCAACACAGTAGCTGTTGAGAAGATTCAAGAGCTTGAAGCTAGGTTAGAAAGTGTGACTCGTGATAGTAAGAAAATAGGTGAAGAAAAAGAGGCCCTGTTAACGCAGTTGAAGAAAAGCTTGGCCGACTACCAAAACCTGGAACAGGCTATAGACAGAAGGGTCGAGCTGAGGATGTTTCAAATGCGTAAGGAAATGGCTTCAGAGCTTATCACAATTGCCGAGGATATGAATTATGCAATCGGCGAGAGTAGGGAGATGCATCTTGATGTTGCCGGCAAGGCTTGGCTAGAAGGGGTGGTCAATATATTGGGTAAGTTGAGAAGCGCTATGAGCCAGATTGGGATTAGAGCAATTGAGGTGAAACCAGGAGATCGATTTGACCCAGAGCTACATGAGGCAATTGCCATAGTGAATCTCGGTGAAGACAATACTATTCATGCATTGGCCGAAGGCGGATATGTATTAGATGATCTCGTAATCAGGCCAGCAAAGGTGGTTGTAAATAAAGTACCTGCTAATTAATAATGCCAGGAATTTTTCAGCATATGTGCGAAGTCATTCTTGGCAATATAAATCAGCATGTAATATAAATTATTAAATAATAAACAATGGCAAAAATAATCGGAATAGATCTGGGTACAACAAACTCAGCAATGGCATACCTCTCGGGTGGTAAGCCAGAGGTGATCGCAAGCAGCGAGGGTGGTCGACTTATACCATCTGTAGTTGCACAGGATGAGAAAGGCCAGGTGCTTGTCGGTACACCGGCAAAGAACCAGGCTGTAACCAATCCTACTGGGACTATCTACTCGGTCAAGAGATTGATCGGACGTAGATGGGATGACCCAGCAGTCCAGAAAGACAAAGGGCTGCTTCCATTCGAGATGCAGAAAGCCAAGAATGGTGGCGTCGAAGTAAAAATGGGCGATAAATGGATGTCACCTCAGGAGGTCTCGGCTAAAGTCTTGGCCAAGCTTAAGAAAGATGCAGAAGCATTTCTGGGTGAAGAGGTCACCGAAGCCGTGATTACTGTTCCAGCATACTTCGACGATGCACAGCGTAAAGCTACAAAAGACGCAGGCAAGATTGCAGGTCTAGATGTGAAGCGCGTGGTAAATGAGCCTACAGCTGCAGCACTTGCATATGGCTTAGACAAGAAGAATGATGAGATCATTGCTGTATACGACCTTGGTGGCGGTACATTTGATATCTCAATCCTCGAGATCGGTGATGGCGTTTTTGAAGTGCTTTCAACAAATGGTGATACACACCTTGGCGGTGACAATTTCGACCAGGTATTGATTGATCATATTGCCGAGCAGTTCAAGAAGGATAACGGAATCGACCTCCGAGAAGATAAGACAGCTTTGCAAAGATTGAAAGAAGCAGCGGAGAAATCAAAGATTGAGCTCTCATCATCGGAGAAAAGCGAGATCAATATCCCTTACATTACAGCAGATGCCTCAGGTCCAAAGCACCTGCGCATGGATCTCACACGGGCTGAATTAGAGAAGCTGGTGTCCGACCTGATCGACAGCACCATCGAGCCAATGAAGAAAGCATTGGCTGATGCGAAGCTGGAAAAGAGTGATATAAAAGAGATCCTCCTAGTCGGTGGTATGACAAGAATGCCGGCAGTTCAGAAGAAAGTTGCTGAATTCTTCGGTAAAGAACCAAATAAATCGGTCAACCCAGATGAGGTTGTAGCCGTAGGAGCAGCAATCCAGGGTGGGGTACTCGCTGGAGATGTGCACGACATCACTTTGCTCGATGTGACACCATTGACCTTAGGTATCGAGACGGCCGGTGGAGTTCGCACCGTGATGATCCCACGAAACACCACAATCCCTACTGAGAAGACACAGACTTTTACAACCTATGCTGACAATCAGCCATCGGTCGAAGTGCACGTGCTTCAGGGTGAGCGAGAAATGGCGTCAGACAATAAGACGCTTGGCAAATTCATGCTAGACGGAATTCCACCCGCACCACGCGGAGTGCCACAGATCGAGGTTACATTTGCACTAGACGCAAACGGAATCCTCAATGTGAAAGCTGTTGACAAGGCTACGGGCAAGGAGCAGAAGATTACAATAACTGCGAATACCGGTTTGTCCGACGACGAGATCGGAAAGATGGTAGACGACGCAGCAAAATTCGCGAAGGAAGATAAGGAGAAGAAAGAGAAAGCAGAAGCAAAGAATGACGCCGACTCATTGATATTTAACACAGAGAAGCTGTTTAGCGAGAACAAAGATAAGATCGACGCAGATAAGCAGAAAGAGGCTGAGAAGGTGATCGAAGAGCTGAAAAAGCTAATCGAGGCTGACCCAATCGATGTAGAGAAGGTGAAGGAGAAGACATCTGAGCTACAGAAGTTGGTTGGTGAAATCAGCCAGAAGATGTATCAGCAGGCAGCCCAAGAGGTTGAGAAAGAGGAGGGTGAGAAGAAAGAGGGTGGAGAAGATAAAGATGCTAAAGGGAAAGAGAAGAAGTCTGACGACGATAAGGAGAAGGCTCAAGACGCCGAGATAGTAGAGTAGTCAGTTGGTACAGGTTGGGAAGGGGCAGCGCGCTTATTGAAGTAAGCCCTGCCCCTAAACAGTGCCATACAATTTATCTCGGGTTGTGTGCTTCGATTTATTGAATACCATTCTGATATAGTCGCGATTGCCTCGCTTACAGTCGAGCCAGTTGTGATGACATCGTCGACA
This sequence comes from Candidatus Dojkabacteria bacterium, assembly GCA_030583845.1. Taxonomy (NCBI): domain Bacteria; species Candidatus Dojkabacteria bacterium. The sequence continues at coordinate 413,031 of CP129478.1, read as the reverse complement.
ATCAGTATCTTCGGACAATCTTTCGCAACGATCTCATTCATCTGGTACACACCTTTCACATTTGTTCTCCTCTCTTCAACTGTAGAGCTGCTCTGGTGCTGGTTTGCAGATAGCTTGTGCAGCAGTGGTACAACTTTCAGGTCGAAACCGTACTCTTTCCAAGCAAATTGGGTGATTATTCGTGCCAAGATCTCCGATTGGTTAAATCCACGCTCATTCTGCCTTGTGCGATGGAGCGGGATCGGGACAATCGTGCTTTCCTTTACCAACTCGCGTATCTCAGGTATATGACTTAGCCGCTGTTTGATAATTGCAGCAAAAGTACTCTGCAGATCAAAGTAGCCTTTAAATTTGAAATCGCGCATCAGGTCACGACCTAGATCGCTATATCTCCAGAGCGGGATTGCGCGAGTAGGGGAACTCGGTCGAACGCAGGTGGTATGAGTTCGATAACCGCCCGAAATTCGCCTGCACACAAAACACTCGGGAACTGTTGGAATCAGTCGCTTCGCGCATCTCGAGCAAAGCCAGCCTCCACTCTTGCCACAGCCAATGCAAAATACTGGAAAAAGAAGGTTAAGGAGGGTTTTGAGCATACTGCTCTAATTGTAATTCCCAAAGGTTAATTTCGTATGAAAATAGTGAGTTGATAAAAGTTATTGGAACGTATATCATAATTCCCGATGCTTAATTTTCGCTAAATGACACGCATTTTAAGCAAACTACTACGTTGAAACTTATATTCTACAACTATTTATTTAACCAAAAGTCATGAGTTTTCTTAAGAAGCTTTTTGCCAGACGGGATACTGTAATCATCATTTCGATAATCCTCTTCTTTACCAAGCTGTTTGGTTTTTTCAAGCTACGCCTTATTGCAGATCAGTTCGGTATAGATTCAGAGCTCGACATATTCTGGGCAGCCTTTCTTGTGCCCGAGACGATTTTCAACATTATCATTGCAGGTACAATTAATGCCGCTGTGATCCCTGTATTCATGGATGTGAGGGTGAAGCGCGGCGAACAGAAGCTGCTCAAGTTGTTCTTGGTTACGAGTGGTGCGATAGCGATATTCTCGATGTTTATGGTGTTTGTCCTCTATGTACTTACGCCTGGAATGAGTGAGTTTATACTAGAATCGGGCTATCTGGGTAGCAACCTGCGTGTAAGTGCGGGTGAAGAAGAGAAGGCGCTTCTCCTGCTCCTGGTAAGAATCATGTTGCTCTCGCCGCTGTTCCTTAGCGTGAGCTCAATAATTACGGCGTTCTTACAGGTCCACAGGAGATTCTTCGTAACGGCTTTAGCGCCGCTGCTCTATAACGTAGGTATGATTTTCGGTTCAATCATATTTGTGGGGTATTACGACATGGGGGTCGAAGGGCTAGCTTGGGCTATGGTTCTTGGGTCGATGCTCCATGTTGCAGTGCAGATTCCGATAGTCGTCAAATTCGTGAAGATCCACCTGAAGATCGAGCATCTTGAAGATATACAGGTGAGGACTAAGTTTTATGTAACAGGACTTTGGGAAATCATCCGTCTCGCCGTCCCAAGGATGCTTGCCTTCCTTGGTGAGCAGATTAGCAGCGTCATCAACACCCTGATCGCATTTAACATCGCATCGGGTGCATTGAGTGCCTTTGAATATGCGATGAGCCTGCATCTTTTCCCTGTGCAGATCTTTGTGAGTGCTTTCTCACTTGTGGCCTTGCCAAACTTAGCCGAGTATTTCTCCCGTGATAAGCTTGATCAGTTCGTAACCGAGTTTAATAAATCTCTGAAGCAGATGATGTTCATTATCCTGCCATGCGTTGTGGCTATGGTTGTGCTTAGATTGCCAATCGTGAGGTTGGTTTTCTCATTTGAGGGAAACTGGACAGCAACGGTTGTAACAGCATGGTCGCTAGCTCTGTTGGCGGGCTCAATGATCGCCCAGGCGGGAAATGCAATCACTCTAAGGGGCTTGTTTGCATTGCACGAAACTAAGCTACCGCTGCTTGTTACGGTGATTACAATAGTTGTAAACATTGTCTGTAGCTACTACCTCACCAATTTCTTCAGCCACTATGTTGACTGGCGTCCAATCTTGTCTGAGCTGCTGATCCAGATAGGGAGTGGACTGTCTCCAGAGAGTAGCGCATCATTGCTGGACATTGCCTCTTCAATCCAAGGGGATATATGGACCTGGATGACCACAAGGAGTGCATCAAATGCCTCGGTTGGTGGACTGGCACTTAGCCTCAGCATCGCATTTGTTGTAGAGATGACTCTAAATATGTTCTTCTTGAATAGGAAGGTTGCAGTGCTTAGCTGGGCGCGCACTTTCAAGCCGATCTCATTGATGATGGTAAACGCATTTGTCATGGGTGCGGTAATGTACTTCATCTACCGTTTGACAGACTTCTCTCTCGACACAACTCGAACAGCCAACATTATCCTCTTGTTTATTGTTACAGCAATAGTTGGTGGATCTGTTTACCTTTTGCTCAGTTATCTATCGGGACTAAGTGAGGTCTCGATGGTCAATAAAGGGATAGATTTCGTCAGACGTAAACTGAAATTCGCCGTTTAAGATGGAGCCCCAAGCTACACAGCACAACCCGGTTCCACAGGTTGAGCAGGTGGCGCCAAAGGTGCAGGAGAGTGAACCAGTCGCACAGGTAGAGCCAGTCGAAGTGATTGACCGGCCTGCAGAAGTTAAGGCCGCCAGCCCAAAGAGAAAGAAGAAAAGGCGAGGCTGCTGTGGAGTGATATTTTTGCTACTAACTATACTCTTCCTAATCATCGTGGGTGTAGTTGCATACCTGATCTATAGCTACATGCAGTGGGAAGAAGGCTTCAACAGGGATCTCGCGACAAGCAATGTGATTGAGGTAGATATCGCAGCTTTCGATTACACCCCCCAACGTAATAGTGCACTTGTGAAGATCGACAGCTTTGTTGATAGTGAAGAGGAGCTGAATTTTGTAGAACTAACCAAGGAAGAAGCGGCTGTTCTGTTTGCTGATACTATCGCCGATGCACTCCCGGAGTATCTCGAGCTTGAGAAATTTTACCTCGAGACAGCAGATGGGGAGTGGAACGTCTATATTCAACTATCTGCTCAAGAGGAGGCACTGCCTGTGCTGCATCTTGTGGTGGTAAAGGATGCGGTTGAGGGTGCTGAAATATTTGTAGAGGATATCTATGTTGGTCCGGTAAATCTGGAGAATCTTGGACTGAATTCATTAAAACATACGATTAATCGGGCTTACTATGACGCTGTGCTCACGGTAAATGATAATAATTACGCTTCGCATACGATCGAGAACATAGAGCTTGAAGAAGGCTCTATAATTATCAAAGGGAGAAGGAATTAGCTGGCTTAATATCTGATAAATTAGGCTTGACGATTCTGCCATATGACATTAAAATCTTCTAGCAACATCAAATGGTGTTTGCTAATTCATGTATATATCTAATTAAATTTTTATTCATAAAAAATGGCAAAAGATGCAAAACTTCAGCCACTCGGATCAAGAGTCGTCGTAATGCCTGATGAGGCAGAGGAGACAACATCGGGAGGTTTGATAATTCCACCTACAGCACAGGGCGATAAGAAGCCTGAGGTAGGCGTAGTTGTTAAGCTTGGTACTGGCAAGAAAGATTTTACTTTCTCAGTAAAAGTTGGTGACAGAGTGTTCTTTAAGAAATATGCACCGGACGAGATCGAGATTGATGGTCAGCTTTACTACATCCTCGAGGAAGAGGAGATTTTGGCAGTTCTTGCTAAATAAGAGTTAATTTATTAAATATTCATTAAAAATGGCAAAGCAGATTATATTCGACGAAGAGGCACGCAAGAAGCTTAAAGAGGGAATTGATGCGATCGCAAATGCGGTCAAAGTAACCCTCGGTCCAAAAGGCCGTAACGTAGCCCTCGCTAAGAAATATGGCACACAGGTTGTAACCAAGGATGGTGTCACAGTTGCAAAGGAGATCGAGCTCTCAGACCCATTCATGAACTTGGGTGTAGAGATGCTCAAAGAGGCCGCATCAAAGACAGCTGATAAAGCAGGTGATGGTACAACAACAGCAACAGTTATCGCGCAGGCAATTGCAACCGAAGGCTTGCGAAATGTAACTGCCGGCGGCAATCCAATCGCTATCAAGCGTGGTATCGACAAAGGCGTTGAAGCAGTTGTAAAGAATCTCAAAGATTCTGCAAAGAAGATCTCAACAAGAGATGAGATAGAGCAGGCTGCAACAATCTCAGCAAACAACGATGCTGATCTGGGCAAGCTGATCGCCGATGTATTCGACAAGGTTGGTAAGGATGGAGTAATCACAGTTGAAGATGCCAAAGGCTTCGAAGACGAGGTTGTATTCACCGAGGGTATGCAGTTCGATAGAGGATATGTAAGCCCTTACTTCGTAACCGATGCAGAGACATTGGAGGCAGTGATGGACGACCCATATATCTTCATCACAGATAAGAAGCTCTCGACATTGCAGGATATTCAGGCAATGGCAGAGAAGGTATTGCAAGCAGCAGACAGACCACTGCTTATCATCGCAGAAGAGATTGAGAATCAGGCAATGGCAACTTTGGTTGTAAACAAGCTCCGAGGGACCCTAAATGTTGTAGCAGTTAAGGCTCCAGGATTTGGTGATCGAAGGAAAGATATGCTCAAGGACATTGCAGTCCTTACAGGCGGTACATATATCTCTGAAGAGGTCGGCAAGACCTTGGATTCAGTAGATCTGACAGATCTTGGTTCTGCTAAGAAAGTGATTGTCGACAAGGACAACACTATCATTGTAGATGGCGCCGGTGAGAAATCAGCAATCGAGGCTCGAATCGCAGAGATCAAGGCTCAGGTTGCAAATACTACATCTGACTATGACAAGGAGAAGCTCCAGGAGAGATTGGCCAAGCTTTCAGGTGGTGTAGCTGTAATCAAAGTAGGTGCAGCATCTGAAGTTGAGATGAAGGAGAAGAAAGACCGTGTAGAGGATGCACTCCATGCAGCCCGCGCTGCTCTCGAAGAGGGTGTAGTGGCAGGTGGTGGTTTGGCACTTCACAACGCACGCAAGGTATTGGATAAGGTAAAGGTAGAGGACGAAGATGAGCAGATAGGTATCGAGATCTTGCGAAAGGTATTGAGCGAGCCTATGAAGCAGATTGCTGAAAATGCTGGCTTCGATGGCGCAGTTGTAGCCGACAAATCAGATGAGAAGAAAGGCTTCAACGCCCGAACAGGCAAGTTTGAAGATCTTATGGCAGCAGGCGTTTCTGACCCTGTAAAGGTTACTCGATCTGCTCTTACATATGGCGCATCTGTCGCAACTATGTTGATCACTACCGAAGCAGTAGTAGCTGACGAGCCTGAGAAGGAAGGCGCAGCAGCTGGCGGTATGGGTGACATGGGTGGTGGAATGCCAGGTATGATGTAATCGAGGATGGGTATGGAGAAAGAAAAGGGGCTGAAAAGCCCCTTTTTGTTTGACCTTTGAAGGGATGATTATTCGACGAAACGGCGCTCCTGTGCAAGTACTATACCGACGACCGTCGAAGACTCAATCGTACCACTGAACTTGTCCACCACCAGTTTAGAGCCATCTTTATAGACCACAAGGTCTCCTTCTGTAGGCTGTGAGGTAGGGCTTATAAACAGAGGACCATTTCCACTTATTTGTACATTCTTCGCTTCTACAATAGTTGGGTCGATAGCAAAGGCTTCTTTGTCAGTCTGGATAATCCACTCTGGGGCCGAGTAGTAGTAACCAACCTTGTTTGAGAAATCAAAGCCGCGTGGGATTGTTGTGAACAATGGAATCTGTGAGGAGAGTGTGCCTTCGCGAACTGAGCTTTGTACCTCGGTAAGGAGGTCAACCGGTCCGACAGAGAGTGCTTCGGCTAGCTTGTTAATTTTAGCCAAAGGGCTACTAGCACCTCGCTCGTACCTTGAAATCATTTCCCAGGATACCCCAATCTCCTTTCCCAATTGTTGCTGAGTTAATCCTAGCCTCTTGCGATATTTACGGATCTGCTCACCTATTAACTTGTAGTTCATATACTAGAAATTCTAGTTGGGGTTTCTTCTACCGTATATAGATTCCTAGTGTCCTTATATAGAAGCCGTTTCTATATTGTGAGTGAGATTATATCTAAAATTCATTAAAATGTAAGACTAAATTAATTCTAATCATGCCCATGAAAGATCCTGGGGAGACAATTGTATACAAAGTGGGGATAGTGCTGTCGGAAGTTGTCGAGACAATACAGGAGATGTTCGCAGTAATTAACGAAGATGGTGCCACAAACAGCGCTCGTAAATATGCGATGATGAAATTGGAGGAGTGTATCCTCCAACTTCAAAATCTTAAGAACTACTTAAAGCAAAGTGACTAGCACTTGACGGCCGTGTCTGCTAATTGTTATATTATATAACCTTGGTGCGGCTGGGAGTCTCTAGTCTGTGCCAATGGACCCGACCACTTAGTACTGATAGATTAAGTGATAAGTCAATTATTTGGATTTATGGCTTATTTCGAGCATTTTTGAGCTCTACTAATGCTAAGTGGTCGGGTCCCATTACAATTTACATATTTAATTTTTAACAAAATTGACTATGTCAAGAATTGCAGTATGGAACCCGTGGAAAGGTGTACCACGAGACTTCTGGGATTGGGATGTAGATTTCCAATCTTATGATGATGTCCAGATGGACATTTATGAAGATAAAGATAATGTCGTCGTCAAGGTTAAAGCGCCAGGCTTCAGCAAGGATGATCTTAAGATACAGATTGAGTCTAATATGATAACTGTTTCTGGATCAGTGCAGGAGGAAAATGAGGAGGACAATAAAGATAAAAAGTTTTACCGCAAGGAGATACGCTCATTGTCTTTCTCACGTGCATCTGATCTTCCTGTTGCTGTTAACGCTGATAAGGCAGAGGCAACCTTTAAAGATGGGATTCTCCAAGTAACTCTCCCGAAGCGAGAAGAGGTTAAGCCGAAAAGCATTGAAGTAAAGGTAGGGTAGTCGTTACTGGATTATATCCCTCGGTAGTTTGTAAATGTATGTGGCCCACTTGCTTGCAAGTGGGCCACATCTTTCTCTGATGGTGTGGGTAGCTCTTTTCATACCCATATACTATTATGATGGGAATGGAAAAGAAGCTGTCCAAGACTGGGAAGATCCGTAGGACATTTCACACAATTTTCAAAACAGTTTCCTATGTCTACAAGAAGGCTCCGGCTTCTGCATTGACTAGAGATACTGCTTTTTTGATAATCACAATCCTTGAGCTTTACCTTATCCGCGTTGGTGGCCAGTTTATTGATGCTACGGCGGATGTTCTGCATAGCTGGGAGAGTTTCGATATCACACAATATTTTTTTACAGATTCGTTTTATTTCCTGATGATCGGGCTCGCTATTTGGATTGTAGTGAAGGGGCTTAACAACCTCAGGGTGTGGCTCCTCGACAGGATTAGCAGGGAAGTATTGCTAGAAGGGGAGAAAGAGGTGCTAGATAAGGTGTCGACAGAGAATATGCAGGAGGTTGAGAGGGTTGATTTCCAGGAGCTGCTTGCATTTGTGCCCAATTACTCTATTGAACGACTCATCACATCATATGACACGTTTACTACTGTCGTGCAGCAGCTTATTAGAACGGTAAGCTCGATGGTGATTCTGTATGAGGTGATAGGGTGGCCGAGCGTGACCTTGGTGTTGATTAGTATCGCTGAGCCAGTAGTGATGTATTTCGGAGAGAATAAGATTAGGAAATTTCGAAAGAGGCAAATCGGTGGGATTAAGTTCGTTAACTATCTCAGGTATATAGCGCTTGAGATACCAAATTTCCCCGAATTACGTGTTAACAACGTGTACAAATATATTAAGCAGAAGTATTGGGATGGGAATTTCTCATTCAACAAGGAGCTGACCGAGCTTCAGAAGCACTTCTATATCGATAATTCGTTTTTCGCGATGATTGGTCGACTTCTTTTTGTCGTGTTTATCATCTATACACTGTTTGTGTCGATTACGAAGAGACTCACAATCGGTGATTTTAAAGCACTTTATGACTATGCGGAGAGCGCATATAATGGTAGCTTCTCGGTAATTAGGAATCTATTCAGACTGCTCGACGATATATCCTATACAGACGAGTTTTTTGCACTGCTTGAATATGAGGGTTTTAGCGACCTAGAATCCGGGAATATGAAATTAAGCAAGCGCGACACGCCAACCCTGAAGCTGTATAAGGTCGACTTCACCTATCCTGGTGATAAAGAGAAGTCTCTGGAAAACATAAGTATGGTGGTAAATCCAGGGGAGAAGGTAGCAATCGTCGGTGGTGATGGCTCAGGCAAAAGCTCACTAGTCAAAATCTTGTCTGGTCTTTATGCGCTCCAGACTGGTGAGTATTTTTTGGGTGATTATTCGGTGCGCGAGTTAGAAAGGGGTGAGCTTAAGAATCAGGTAGCTGTGGTATTCCAGGATTTTGTCAGATACAACTTCACGATAGAACGAAATATCATGCTGACTGGTGAGTCTGTCAAGGTAAATCGTAGTAGGTATGAATTTGCTAAGGAGGTCGCAGGGGTGAGCAAATTCATGAAATCGGAAGGCTTGAAAGATGATCAGCTGCTTGGAAAATATTTCAGCGGTGGTCGTGAGATCCCGGCAGGCTATTGGCAGCGAATCGCAATCGCCCGAATGGTCTACCGTGACCGCAACATTATGTTAATGGATGAGCCGTTCACCTACGTTGATAGTGTGTCGCGGAAGAATATTTTGGACAATATTTTCAAATTGGTAAACAGCGATGATCGAATCCTGCTTTACATCACTCGAAATGTCGATAATCTGGAGGAGTTTGACCGGATTTACTATTTGCGGCACGGCAAGATTGTGGAGTCTGGCTCGTACAAGGAGTTGATGAAGAAGAAAGGGGCATTTTTCAAGGAGGTAGAAGCTTCTTAAGGGCACCCGACCACCCGACCACTTGCTTCGCAAGTGGGTCGGGCAAGTGGGTCGGGTGGTCGGGTGATCTCCACAAAAGGGCTGTCAAACCGTATAATAGCCATATCATATATTAGTTGACTCTCACACCCATGTCGAAAGAGCTTATTGCACTGCTTATCATGATCCCTTTTTACGGATTGGCGCTATTTATGATCGGTAGAACCTTGATAGTAGCCTTTTCTTTTAGAGATCCAGTACCATTTGTACCCGTTGAGAAGAAACTGCTCAAGAAAGCTGTCCAACTGTTGGAGATAAAGCCTGGCGATAGAGTTATAGATATAGGGTCGGGGAGTGGTCGTTTCTTGATAACTGCAGCCAAGCAGTTTCCCGAGGCACAATTTACCGGCATGGATATTAATAGGGCGTTGATATTCTGGAGCAACTGCTCCTCCAAAATTAACCGTCTGCGCAACATTAAATTCATGAAAAAAGATGTACGTGAGGCCGACTTTTCACAATACAATAAAGTGTATCTCTACATGACCACAGGCTTTGTAGCGGACATGATGGAACGTCTGGTGAATGAATTGCCTTCGGGTGCAATAGTCGTATCGGTGGCATTTGGATTTGGCAAGAAATTTGAAGCGGAAAACTCCGTAGAGGTATATGAGGTAGGCACGAAGAGGAATGATAAGGTATCGGTGTGGCGCAAAAAATAATTTAAGCAGGGTTGTAAATTGGTGCTTCTGGATGGCAAGAAAACTTCAGAGAAGATATTGGCCGATATCGAGCTGAAACTGTCTCGTCACGAGAATATGCGCATGCCCCGCTTGGATATATTCTTGATTGGTGATGATTTCGGCAGCCGCAAATATGTCGAGATGAAGAAGAAGGTCGCCGAGCGCTTGGGCTACACAATGACACTTCACGAGTACGCCACCGACGCCAGCAAGGGCGAGGTACTGGTCGATCTTGAGACGGTTAACAGCAGTGACAGCGTCGATGGATGCATGATCCAGCTTCCATTGCCAGGTGGCTGGGATAGTGCGGAGCTAATTAATGAAATTAATGTGAAAAAAGATGTGGATGGCTTAACTGCAGCAAGTCTTGGTGGGCTGGCTGTCGGCAGTAGTGAAGTGTTCGCCCCAGCAACTCCTGCTGGAATTATGCTGCTGCTTGATGAATATGGTATTGAAGTTGAAGGGAAGAGTGTAGTGATAATCGGAAAATCTCAGGTAGTAGGGATCCCGCTCTCTTTAATGATGATGGCTCGCGATGCAACCGTGACAGTGTGCCATATTAAGACAGTTGGGCTGGAAGAGATATGTCGAACAGCAGATATTTTAATCTCTGCTACAGGACAGGCTGGTTTGGTTAATGAAAAATTCATTAAAGAAGAGGCTGTAGTAGTGGATGTGGGAATCTCAATGGGGGCGGATGGGAAATTGGCCGGCGATGTGGATTTTAAAGCTGTAGAGGATCTTGTATCGTATATTACTCCTGTGCCGGGTGGTGTTGGACCGATGACGATAGCGGCGTTGATGATGAATGTTTATTCTGGATGGAAGAATAGTCAGGCAGCGACGAATATGCAATTATCAAACTAGAATTTTGAGGAGTGTAAGCCTCTAGCGAGGTAGTATATCTCTCAGTAAATTCTGGAATAAGATATCATGCAAGATTTATAACGTGCCTGCGATTGTGTCATACAACCTTGTGGCTTCGAGAATCACGTCTCTTACACGTGGATCGTCTGTTGGCATATCTTGATACCCACCCTTTTGATCTGCCTTAATAAGGTCGTGAACGGTTTTTGCTTCAAGATATACTCCCTTCTCGCCGATGAAACTTGTAACTCCTTTCTCTTTAAAATCAAGTGGAATAGTAGATGCAATAGCTGCTACCGCTGCCTCTCTAAAGAACTCTTCACCTCTGTTGCGACTCTCTCTTCTCTTTATAAGCATACCTGCAACTACGAATAGAGCCTCAGAGATATTGATCCCAGAGTATACATTCGGTTGGTAATCTTGAAGAGCAGCAGTTATTCGTGGTAAATACTCAGTCCAGATCAGAGGCAGCTCCGCTCTACGTGCCTTTGCAAACGCACCCGGCAATTGGAACTCATTCAGTGGTGCCTGCTGGGAGATCATATCGATGGATAACAGCAATGCCCTTTTCGCAATGTCAGATCCATCATGCATGACTGATTCATACAAGATAGTCATAGCTCTCTTAGACTCAGGGTAACTCTCAAATCCAGTGAGGGCGAGGTCTATCTGCTGGTCCAATGTAAGTTGTGGCTGTTGTTCAGCTACAACTGTTGGCTGCTGAGTAGTGCTGTTTGTAGGTTCGGTGGTTCCTGCTGTTTGATTCGGATTCATAGATCTTGTTGGTTATAGGTTATCATTTAAATCTACCACCTGTGTATATCCCTGTCTATGCAGTGTTAATGGTTCTTGGAGTCATCAGGTGATTTGAATTCGTAATCTTCCTCTTCATATCGAGCGATATCTTGTCGCCCGCCGCATTGGAGCATCTGATAGAATTGAGCCTTTTGCCCCAGAATAGTGAAGATTTTGCGAGTAGTTGCTACCTCGGAGACGTTAGCATAGTGTAACAGTATCCATAATGTATAAGAATAGGGCGAGTCCGCCAAATCGTCCAGATCAATCATCTGCAGTAACGACTGTCCTGGTGTTACTGCTACTCTACGTTTGTTGCAATGGTCATTTCGACGAGTAACTCTTGCCGAAACGTCGATTAATGCTTGGACTACTGGAGCCTCTTCTGCCGGGTTTAAAAATACAGCTGTTAACTTCTGTAAAAGATATTGTGCCGCAGGCGTTTCATCAAACGTAGCTGCTTCCTCTGTGGTTAGGCATCCCAACAAATAGTCTGAGAAGGTTTCGGGTAGTGGTGCGCTCTCCGTTCTATACGGTTTCATGCAATGCTTGGTAAATCTTACATTGCCGCGGATTATACCCTTTATATACAACAAAATCCATGATATCATCGCAAAACATGAAGCAACTCCAACAAACCGACCCACAAATCGCCCAATACATCACCGACGAGCAGCAGCGTCTTAAAGAGCAGCTCGAGATGATCCCATCCGAAAACCTCGTCAGCCAGGCAGTTCAAGAGGCTGTTGGCTCAATTGTCATGAATAAATACTCCGAGGGGCAGGTAGGCAAGCGATATTATCAGGGAAATAAGCATATCGACTCAATCGAGGCGCTCGCAAAAGAGCGAGCACTGCAGCTATACAAGTTAGACCCAGAGAAGTGGAATGTATGCGTGCAGGCAGTAACCGGAAGTGTTGCAAATCTTGCTGTTTACAACGCACTGTTGCAGCCAGGAGCTAAGATGTTGGCGATGATGCTATATGATGGTGGTCACCTCTCGCACGGCTGGAAATTGCCAGATACAGGCAAGCCTATCAGCTTTACATCCAAGGTGTACGACTCATATTTCTACCATGTGGATGAGGAGTCAGGCTATTTCGACTATGAAAAAATCCGTGCTAAAGCCAAGGAAGTGATGCCACAGATAGTTATCTCGGGTGGTACTGCATATCCACGAGATATTGATTACAAGGCCCTTAGTGAGATTGCCAAAGAGGTTGGAGCTATCTATATGGCCGATGTCGCCCATGAGGCGGGGTTGATTGCTGCAGGTGTGCTAAGCTCACCATTTGAATATGCAGATGTTGTAACGATGACGACTAGAAAAACATTGAGAGGGCCAGTTGGGGCCATGATCTTCTCCAATCCTGAGCGCATGGCCGAAATCGAGAGGGCAGTAATGCCTGGATTGCAGGGTGGTCCGATGAACCATAGCATTGCAGGTATTGCAGTTGCACTACAAGAAGCGATGCAACCTGATTTCATTGATTATTCAAAGCAAGTTATCGCAAATGCGCAGGCGTTGGCGGAAGAATTAGTAAAGCAGGGATACAAAGTGCTCTCAGGTGGGACTGATAAGCATCTGGTTCTGCTAGACCTGAGCGCGAACGGTCTGGGCGGCCACGAGGTAGCGATCGCACTTGAGCAAGCAAATATTATTGTAAATAAGAATACTGTACCAGGCGAGAAATCTACACCTTGGAAGCCGTCCGGGATTCGCATAGGTACTCCAACACTCACAAGTCGTGGGATGAAAGAGGCCGATATGGTCAAGATTGCCGGCTGGATGCATCAAGTGATGGGCAATCTAGCGGATGAGACAGCGATAAGCAAGGTAGCCGAAGAGGTTAAGAGCTTCGCAAGCGGGTTTCCGGTGCGTGGGGTATAATCGGGGATGAATGAGAGTCTAAGAAAACAGTTTCCAATACTATCTCGGGATATAAATGGGCATCAGCTTGTCTATCTCGACAATGCAGCTACCACCCAGAAGCCGAAGAAGGTGCTCGAAGCCATGAATGATTTCTACAAAGAGCATAACGCCAACATTCATCGTGGCATTCATACTCTTGCAGCCGAGGCCACCAATCTGTGGCTAGACGCACATAAGAGAGCCGCTACGTTCATAAATGCGCAATCAGAGGAAGAGATAATCTTCACACGCAATGCGACTGAAGGAATCAACCTGATAGCCAATACCGTAGGGAAGCAGATCGTCGAAGAGGGAGGGGTGATAGCAATCTCCGAAATGGAGCACCATAGCAATATTGTCCCTTGGCAGCTAATTGGCGCACGCATTGAGTGGATCCCGATGCTTCCGGATTTTACCATCGATCTTGAATATCTCAACTTCTTGACCAAGAAATATAAAGAGCAGCTAAAGCTTATCTCCATAGTGCATATCTCAAATGTGCTGGGCTGCAAGAATGATGTAGCGAAAGTCACCGAGATGGCCAAGAAATATTGTACAGCAGTGCTTGTGGATGCGGCGCAGAGTGTTCAGCATGTCAAAGTAGATGTGCAGCAGATAGGGTGCGACTTCCTGGTGTTTTCTGGCCACAAACTGTACGGGCCAACCGGCACAGGCGTGCTCTATATGAAGAAAGAGTGGGGTGAGAAGCTTGAGCCGTGGATGGGAGGCGGCGAGATGATTAGCAGCGTGAAGAAGACTGGTGCCACATGGAATGATCTGCCTTGGAAATTCGAGGCGGGTACGCCGAATATCGCTGGCGGGGTAGGCCTAGATGCTGCAATAAGTTGGTTCTCCGACCAGTTCGAGTATGATTCGTTGCACAATCATGAGAGCAAGCTAGTCAAAACAGCAATGCTTGGGATGAAAGGGATAAAGAGCCTCAAGATTTTTGGCAGTGAAGATCCCGAGCAGCATTACGGTGTAGTTGCCTTTAGTATCGATGGCATACATCCACATGATATTGCAGGGGCGTTGGATGAGCGAGGTATCGCTATCCGTGCCGGCTACCATTGCGCCGAGCCGCTGCATGAGCGGTACGGATTTGGACCAACAGCTCGAATAAGTGTAGCCCCATACAACAGCTTGGATGAGATCCGCTATTTTATTGATAGCCTAAAAGAGGTAGTTGGACAGTTTTCATGAAAATTTAATGAAATCTCACAGTAGAAGCTGATGAAGAAAGAAACATTGTACAAGCAGCAGATAATCGACCATTACAAGTACCCACATAACCATGGGGTATTGGATGATTGCACTCATAAGGCTGAGGAAACCAACTCATCATGTGGAGATGAGGTGAAAGTCACATTAAAGGTGGAAAATGGGGTGGTGAATGATGTAAAATTCGAGGCTCGTGGGTGTGCAATAAGCATCGCTGCAGCATCTATGCTGTCAGACCAAATTAAAGGATTGAAAGTAGAAGAGCTACACGATCTAGAGAAGCTTTCGCTCAAGCTGATCAACATGGATGAGAGTAGTGGACGCATAAAATGCGGCACGCTAGCAGCTAAGGCAGTTGAGAAGGCTATAAGACCACGCGCTGTTTAACGATAATTTAATCAACCTCAAATATAATTAATCATATGATTTTTCTTGATATTGAAACACAAAATGACTGGACAAGCGGCGATGCCTTTCAGATCAAAGACATGAAGATCTCCTACACAGGGGTAATCGATTCTGCGACGGGCAAGAGTTACGACTTCTGGGAATCGGACATGGAAAAGCTGGGGGAGATGCTGAAAGGTGCAGATAAGATAGTCCACTACAACGGATTTACATTCGACATGCCGGTTATCGCCAACTACCTTGGCGAGGATGTCATGAATTTGCCGCAGATAGATCTGATGGTGGCAATTCAGAAGAAGATTGGCTTCCGGCCTAAATTAGACGACGTCGCCAATGCAACACTTGGCCACGGCAAGAACGGGAGTGGGGCTGATGCAGTGCGCTACTGGGTATCCGGCGACCTTGAGAGCCTCAAGAAATACTGCCTGCAAGATGTGAAAGTCACCATGGAGCTTTATGACTATGGCGTAGAGCATGGGGTAATCAAATATTATGATAGAAGCGGGTTCCTGAAAGAGGCCGAGATCGATTGGTCGCTCGGAGAAAAGCAGGGAGTTGTCGTAGATGATCAGAACCTTAGCCTGTTCTAGGCCTGCCACAATTACTACCACGCAGCCAAAGTGCTATATTAGAGGATGAAAAGGCTCCTGAAATACTCAAAATACTTCTTTGTGATGCTCGTAATGATGCTGGTACTCATTGGATATGTACCCTCGTCAGCACCAGTGAAGGCTCAAGGGGGGTATAAAACGTGGAATCTGTGGTGGGCTCCGCTTTCGTCCCCGTGGGTCTTCAAACCCGAGACACAGATGGGCGGCTATAAATTCATGAAGTATGATCACGCGACAGACTATGCTCAGCTACAGGGTGAATTCAATGCCATGCTCGCATACCACAAACCACATGTGCTTCAGATTCTCTTGGATACAAAGGATGTATATCCACCAAGATGGAGCCAAGATAATAGTTTGCCATCCAACCATCCTGGCGGCACCAACAAGATCAACGATTTCGTTGATTTTAACAATCCTGACTATGATTACTATGATGACCTGGTGGATCTAGCAAGGATAAATGGGATCGAAGTTTTTTTCTTAATTAATACCTCAGCTTATGGAGGTCAGGCGCCATACCCATACTCGTACTACTCGCTGATGGGGTGGTATTGGTGCAGGCCAGATTGGGGGCCAGGTATGACAATCGCACAGAAAATTGCACAAGGCTACTGCATGTCTGATCCCGCGACTGATGCTATGCGACATCCATCCAGCAACGTAAATGGATCCAACTATAACTGGATCGAGCATATCATGATCTACCAGGATAGCCACGCCCATCCAAATGGGAGACACCTACCACTCACAACAAATGGTGTGGAGATGGAGCATCTTGGCGCACCGATTCAGGTGTACGAGTCAGCTGATATGGTGTTCAATGGTCTAGATACAGATCTTGGTGTACACACACCTGTCCCAAGCTATTCATCTGATGCTTTTCTTAATTTCACTAAGAAGGTTGTCGGTGAAGGAGCAGAGCGATACAAGGATCATGTGAATGTGCGTGGATATCTGCTCTGGCAGGAGCCAAGCTACTCCCATATCCGTGAGAATATGGTGTTTACAACTGGTTACGCTGGCGATCGAGACTACGAGATCGGGGATCAGAACGATTACCAGGTCGATTATTCCACGGTTGAGTTGGCAAAATATAATGCGTGGCGTGCAACACGCAACGAGTCACCTGTTTCACAGGTGCCGTTTCCACAAAATGCTAACTACGAGCTTTTCAAGAAGTACAATATGGCTCGCTTCATGAATGAGATCGCCAATGAGATTCGGGCGAAAGATAGCAACGCGGAGACAATAGCAACCTACTACTATGATAATAATCTGCATATGCCCGAGGTCGATTTCTCAATTCTCAATAGTGTAGTGCAAGCATCAGGTCTGCATATCGAGCCACCTTCTCATTACCCAAGGCACTACAACAACCAGGTCGCTTGGCAAACTTTCGCAAATGGCGCGAAAGGGGGAAATCCTTCGCTAAACACCCACCTTTCTGGTTTCTTGGGGACCGAGAACTACCATCCTTTCCTGAGTACTATTTTAACCGATTACTACGCTGCTGGCTTCGTGATGGTTGATAATCTTAATGGTGCAAACTCAGTTGGAAACTATGCAATCTGGTCTGGATGTACACCGGATAGGGTAGAGTGCCAACATCTTCAGCCCTCAACAAATGTGCGAGCATGTATTCCTGATTGTGTCACACGGAGCTGTAGCGAGGGTGATGGTTGTGGAGGGACATGTACTCAATGCCAGGGTGGTGGGAACGTTACGCCACAGCAGGTGATTGATGCATATGGCGACGATGGTGGCCCTGCTGATACGAACTCCGATGGGAGAGTAAACGGTATCGATTTTGTGAATGCTTTGTAGGTAAGCGCAAGATTCCTCCGAGATTAAGAGCTCAGACCCGATCGGGTCTGAGCTCTTAATCTCGGAGCAGCTCGGATAGATTGAGCACCTCGGCTTGATCACGGATCTCCTCAGGTATCTCCTCAAGATGGATTGTTGTAATTATCAGCTGCGCACCTCGCGATATGGCATCCTGCAATATCTTTACAGTATTGCCCTGGTCTAGCTCGGATGAGATATCGTCGAGAAGTAGAGTGGGGGCAAAGCCAAGCTTCTCCTGGAGTAGAGTGTGACTAGTCAGTATCAGACGGCCTACAGCCATCCGTTTCTCTCCACGTGAGCCGAATTTCCGCACATCTTTGGCCTGGCTATGATCAACACCATTTTTCTCATTGCTGATGGCCATGATTTTCCAATCATCGCGATGTGCGCCAACCGTGGAGTGTCCCACTGCTATATCTCTTTTTGTGCTGGTCTGAAGCTGCTCTAGGTGCAATTCCACAAGCTCAGTATACTTAACCATGTCGCTCAATATATTTATGCTTACTGATGGTAGATAGATTAGCTTTTGCAGGTCGTTGCATAGAAGGTCGATTGTTTCTGCTCGCTTCTGCATCACTTGAGATGAGATATGTGCGAACTGCTTGGTCCAGTAGGCGAGCTGTTGGTCATTTTCTCGCACGATGCCACTTTCGTAAAAGATCTTTGAGAGCTTCTTTAATTGAGAATTGCGCTGCTTAAGTGTGCGGCGAAGGATTTTAAGATTGTCCTGGTAGTCTGGGTCAAGCCTGGCTATTACCTCGTCGATGAAATCACGGCGTCGGTCTGGTGAGAGCATGAGGATCTCAATCTGCTCGGGGCTGAAGATTACAGATGCGACATTCTCAGTGAGCTTTTTGCGTGTGGTCTTTGCACGATTTCTGAAGTACTGACGGCTCTTTCTATCCTGGAAATGGGCAAGCTGCTCCTCATCATCGTCAAGCTTATTGCGAACCTCGATCCTGAAGTGGGAGTCTGGCTCCTCCTGCCAGATATTGTAGATTTCGTTGTTGTCGGAGGAGAAGGGGGAGAACTGATTGGTAATGATGTGGATAGCTTCTAAAATTGTGCTCTTGCCAACCGCGTTGTCGGAGTAGATTATCGTGACCCTTTCATTAAAAATTAATGAAAGTTTTTCGAATTTTCTGAAGTTGGTGAGTTTTAATTCTTTTATCATGAAATCGTAATGAAATTGTGCGTCGGCCTGTAGTTCGTTAGCGAAAATTTACTGAATCAAGCGTCGATAATCGAGCCCTTTATGTCTTCAGTATAGCAAGAAAGGCCTCTTGCGGGATATTCACCTGGCCTATCTGCTTCAATCGCTTCTTACCCTTCTTCTGTTTCTCAAGTAGCTTCTTCTTACGCGAGTAGTCGCCACCATACAGTTTCCCGGTCACATCTTTGCGGAATGCACGAATATCCTCACGCGCTATGATCTTAGCGCCGATTGCGGCCTGGATTGGCACCTGGAACTGCTGGCGGGGGATCACCTCCTTCATTATCTCAAGCAGCTTCACTGCACGTCCACGAGCTCTATCACGGGTCTCTAGGAAGCTTAATGCCGGCACCTCCTCGTGGTGGACTAGCACGGCTACTTTTACAAGATCAACAGGGAAGAAATCGATCAATTCGTACTCCATCGACGCATATCCGCTTGAGAGATTCTTCATCTGGTCGAAGAAATTTGAAATCAATGAGGCAAGCGGGATATCAAATTCCAACGTGATGTACTGGTTATCAAGGCTTTTCATTGAACTGCTTTCGGTCAGATACTTGGTGTTGATGTAATTTCCGCGGTACCTAGAGCACAGTTCCATCAGTACGCCGATATATTTATAAGGTGTGAAGATCTTTAATTGCACCCACGGCTCGCGAATCTCTCGTATCTCCGATGGATCAGGCAATTCTTGTGGAGTCTGTATTACGATATCCTCGCCGCTGTTCTTAGTGATCTGGTACTCAACGGTAGGAGCTGTAATGATCAGATTCACATCGTACTCGCGCTCAAGCCGTTCCTGGACTATCTCCATATGTAGGAGACCCAGGAATCCGCACCTGAAGCCGGATCCAAGCAGATTTGAGCGCTGGTCGGCGAATGTGAGAGCTGCATCGTTTAGTGCCAACTTGTTCAGTGCTACTTTGAGTACCTCGTACTCATCAGACTCAACAGGGAAGAATGTGGCGAACACATTCGGCTTTGGTGTCTTGTAGCCCGGAAGCGCCTCAACATCAGAGGTTGTCGAGATCGTATCACCCACGGCAAAATATTTAATATCTTTCATACCCGTGGCTATATATCCAACCTCACCAGCTTCCAGCATGCTAATCTCCTCGAGATTTGGTGCGAACACACCGATCTCTGTTGGGATAAATGTTTCCTGCTTCTGTAAAATATGTAGCTTTGGTAAGGCATTTAGGCTTCCATAAGCCTCGCCCTCATGGCCAATCTTTCCATCTACCATACGGATAGCTACTACGACACCTTTATGCTCGTCGTAGAAAGAATCGAAGATCAAAGCCTTCATCGGTGCATCTGAATCGCCTTTTGGTGGGGGACATACCTCGATAATGTGGTCCAGTAGCTCTTCAACACCTTGTCCGGTTTTTCCTGATACCTTTAATATTTCATCTTCATTAAATCCCAAAAGTTCATGAAGCTCCTGCACTCGCGCCTCTATATCAGCCCCAGGGATGTCGATTTTGTTGATTACCGGGATGAGAGTTAACCCTAGATCAAGAGCCTTTCGAGTGTTTGAGATGGTCTGTGCCTGGATTCCTTGGCCAGCATCGACCAGAAGTAGTGCCCCCTCGCATGCTGCCAATGATCGAGAGACTTCATATGAGAAGTCGACATGGCCCGGTGTGTCGATTAGGTTTAGCTCGTGACCTTTCCAGGACATACGTGCGGCCTGTAATTTGATGGTGATGCCTTTCTCTTGCTCCAGATCGAGCGTATCTAAGACCCTTTCGACCTTCTTCTCTTTGATCTTCATGTGCAGTGTGTGCTCAAGGATTCGGTCGGCAAGCGTAGACTTACCATGGTCAATGTGGGCTATTATTGAGAAATTTCTTATCAGTTCCTGTTTCATAACGGAATGATTATATCATCAAAAGGTTTTACCGCTAAGGTATATTGATAGTGGCTGATTGTGTGTGGGATGAGCTTACTCTTCGGAAGAATCTGAAGCAAAATTTTGCGAGACATTCACCTCAAGCTTAACCCTCTCTGAGAAATTCGCCCTCGATTCATTTCTGACTCTGAGGTAGGCGACCTTCTCTTCGCCTGGTTTTAGGGTGAACTGCCTTGAAAATGTCTCTCCATCGGCTTCAGCGACGACGTAGCTTACATCGTCAAAGATAACTGCAAGCTCGGTGGACGAGCTGCTCTCTTTCATCGGAAGAAATTCAACTGTTTGCTCTACTAATGTAGGATTGCTGACTTTGAGAAATGGCTTTGAATAGCTTCCCTCATCGCGGACCGCGAGTCGGGCTGAATACTCATACCGATTTGCTAGTATCTGGTCAAATTCCTCGTTGGTTATGACTGTGTGCACCCCTGTAATGTTTGTTACTGCAACTGCGGTGTTATCTTGGCTTCCTAGGACCGATTTCCCCTCGGTAAGCGATTGGCGGATGCGTGGGGTTAGGTTGATGACTGCTAGGATAGGGATCGAGTAAAGGATTATGAGCAGAACGATTGCGAATGGGTCTAAAAGCGAACCATATTTCAATTGTAAGCGTTTGAGCTCGCGAGATTTCATAAAAATATTGTAACCTGAAATGTCGCTATACGCTACCATTTGAGTGCTCAGAAGGGAAGACCTTTCCGAATTCAGATTCGAAAGCCCTTACCAAGCCCCATCCAGTAAGTATGATGGTTACAAAAGCAGCTACACCGATCCATAGATATGTCATGCCTTTGAGTGTGCTAGAGATAACAATAGCGCAGGTAATAAAGAGGAAAAGTGCCCATACGAAAATCTTCAGGAAAACTGTGTCCTTCGAGGTTACCCACTTGGTCATATTGAGCTTGGTAAGCTTCACGATCGTCCTTGGGTCGTGCCTGCTGTTCTCATACAGGATGTAGCGGATCATTATGTATCCGAAAACTGTACCCATCGAGAGCAGCATTGCAAGGTTTGAGACAGACTCAACCAGTTGAGCCTGGGCGAAATTATCGATGTAAAGCTGAACTGAGAAGAGGCTCTCAATGTTGTCATCAATGTAGAGGGTAATATCAAAAATCCGAACAGAGAGATACATAGCAAGAGCCTTGCTTGTAATCATGAGCGCCGCCGGAAGTATTGATATTTTAAGAATTTGTAGCAGTAGCTTCGACATCAAGGGCAGACAATCGATTAAGTTTGACAGTTAGCCTTGATTTCTTCCTCGAGGCACTGTTTTTGTTCATAATATTCCTCTTTGCCGCTTTGTCTAGAAGCTTGTATACCTTTGGTAGATACTGCTGAGCAGCTTCAAAATCATTCTGCTCAAGAAGAGTATTATATTTCTTTATAGCCCTTCTGTATCGATTTTTCAACCTTGAGTTATAGACAGTTTCTGTCTTTGTTCTTCGGATTGATTTAAGGGAGGCCTTAATATTTGCCATTCACTTAATGATATTCGATGTAAAACGTCAGATTATATAGGTAAATTGTGGCTGTGTAAAGGATAATCCCCCCCGCTAACCTATAAGGCGTCGAAGATTAATCAGTAGGGCAGGGTAGCAGGGCTAGATTTAATATATCCACATAAAACCGCATATCTAGGCTGTTGTCGAACGTGCTATAGGTTAGCGGGGTGGTGCTAAACTGCCGATTCTGCTAACCTGTACAGGTATGAACGCTAAAAGAAGAAAGATAGCATTCCTAATCCTCTTCCCACTTGTCTCGATTATCGCGATAATGACCTCTCTACTGATAAACAAGCAGATCACAATAGTCGAGAAAAGCAGCTTGGTAGAGGAGAATGAGGAAGAAAAAGTGGCTGAAAGGGTTACTGGGATTCCGATGATCGTCACGGTAGCCCCACAAAATGCCTATGAAGATTTACCGTTTAGCTATATTGTGAAGGTGGCAGATTCTGACAGTCCGACTGAAGATATAAGCTTGAGGATTGTAGAAGGGCCAAGCTGGATGGATCTACGGAATGGATATGAGCTTTATGGTATACCTGTAATAACAGGCGACGAGACAGTGAAGGTAGTGGTCGAAGTGTCTGATGGAATTCATGAGACAACTCAAACATTTTATCTATTAATACACCGCGAAAATGAAGATGCGAACTAACAATATACTGCTCGTAGCGATAGGGGTGAACATCTTACTGCTTCTCGGATTTTCTGCGATTTTTATCCGTGAGGGTGCTGAAGCAAATGAAGAGGTGGAGCTACCTCGTTGTGTACCTTACGATGTGAAAACAATAGCGATCCGGGAAGAGAATGTCACTATTCAGTGGAAAACCAATGGCGACTGCGTAAGTTATCTTCAGTACAATGAGTTTGCCTCGGATACTTCAAAGATTAGCGGTGATAGTTGGGCTCCATCTGTAGACCATGAATCGTATGTAGATGGCTTAGAGAGAGGCAAAGTGTATCAATTCTATATCATCTCAGATGGGAAGCTGTACGATGATAGCGGGGAAGCTATAATTGTAGAAACGCCGTCATTCTAGACCTTCTAAGGTAGTCACGCACGCGGTCACACCTATGGGATTCTATTTCTTATCCTTCTTTCGGAATTTCTCCTCGAAATACTCTCGTGGGTTCGATTTCTTGAGGTGAACCATGCGTACTTTCTCAGCCTGGTCTCGGATAACCTTGTTTCCAGCCAGCTTCATTGAGACCATCTCGCCCGCAGATGTGATGTAGAATACCATTGCTATGATAAGGGCTACAATTCCGGCAATTATCTTGGTTGATGAATCACCAAAGATGGCTGTCTGAGGCGTAGAGCAGTTCTGTGCGACGGTTATAGAGAGCGATGCACGCAACGCGTCGCTGTTTACAGGGATATTTTCCGGTGTGACGACTACCTGGTTTAGGTTGCTGCCTGTGAGGGCATTCTGGTCTGCAATCGCTCGGAATTGGATGGTCAATGTGCCGTTTGCAGATACGCTCCAGCCGTTGCTTACTGTCCAGACTAGCTCTTCACTATCTCCGATGTTGTTAAGTGTGAGATATTGGTCGCCTGTATCTGCCGCTCCATTTATGACCGTGCTGCCACTGATATATGTAAATCCTAGTGGCAGGGCATTTGTGACTTCGGCTACATCATGGGTGGTCGAGCCTGCGTTACGGATTGTGATAAGGATAGTGATATCGTTATTTGGTGTAATTCTCTCTACGCACTGTGTGGCTGTTGTGACTGTGACTGTAAAGTTTGAATTGTCAGATGTTGGCTCTGTCGGATCGAAATCTCCGTCATCATCACCGCCACCTGCAGATGGCTCGCCTGGGTCGGTTGGTTCAAGAATACCATCTCCACAATCCTCAAAGCTGTTACAGATATTTTCCCCGCTTCCGCACACATTATCTCCTGGCTCGCCGCTGATACATCTGAAGCAGCTAGCATCCGCTTCGCTACAGCTATTGTTAGAGTCAGGAGTTTCGCAATTTACTTCGAAAAGGTTGTTACAGCAAACTTCACCTGCACCACCATCGCCTGTATTGCCGGCAGAGATGCAGGCGTCTGGCTCCTCAGTTGGCTCGCCAGGCTCGCCTGTACAATCCTGAGGGCTGTTACATTCATTTTCACCTGTCCCACATTCGTTGTCACCCAAGGCATTTACGCAGGTGAAGCACTCTGGGACTTCGAGGGTACACTGGTTATTAGAATCTGGCTCTGTACAGTTGTCAACCTGCTCGAGGCCGGTACAACACTGATCCTCGCTGATAGTTCCTGTGTCTCCAACTGCAACGCATGACCCACTTCCCTGGTTCCCTTCAATCTTTACCTCATATACTGCGGCACAGCTTGAGTTTGCTCCAAGCGAGTTATCAAGTGCGACATTCTCTTCTGCGTCGAAATCAGCAACTATAGAAAGTGTGCTGTCTCCACCAAAATCAGAGTAGGAGTATTGTGGTTTGAATATGTAGTAGTCTCCGCTTTCCTCAACGTCGACGGTTGTTACAACCTCTGGCTGATTAGCCGAGTTAACAGTAAATGC
The DNA here is from genome assembly GCA_030583845.1 of Candidatus Dojkabacteria bacterium. Lineage (NCBI taxonomy): Bacteria > Candidatus Dojkabacteria bacterium. The sequence continues at coordinate 388,510 of CP129478.1, read as the reverse complement.
AAATCCGAAATCCTGTAGCTCGACATCCGCTCCGGTCTGCTGATCAGGAAGCACATCTTTATCAACTTGAAATTCTGCACCTATGAAGATAGGTTGGGCAGGGTCAAGTGTCGCATCATTATCAATAGCATTCTCGGAAGCATCAAGGACGAAAATCTGGTTACACTTGTTGGCTGATACATTATTATTGTTATCGTCTCCATCCTGGTCGTTAATTGTTGAGTTATACCAGAGAAGAGCGATAGCCCCAATTCCTAAGAGGGCGGCTATCACGAGGATAATAATTAGTACTGTTCTAGAACCACGGTTCATGACTTAGTTTTTGCAACATGTTGTTAGTTTTTCCAGTTTAGCAAAATGATTTTGAAATGTATACCGCCGCCTTTAGGGGGAGAGGCTGATTGACGGTATAAAGCCCGGCCACTTGCCCGACCCACTTGCTTCGCAAGTTGTCGGGTGGCCGGGCGGTGTAAAATTCGCTGGAAGTCTGGTAAAATCACTTCAGGCAGCCAATTCGAGCATGTCATGGATATTCTGGCTGATCTGGGGGTGTAGCTCAGTGGTTAGAGCGCTGTTCTTATAAAGCAGTGGCCGGTGGTTCAATTCCACCCACCCCTACCATTTCCCATTAATCATTAACCCTCGGGAGTGTTTTTGCTGACCATCTTATATATGGTAAAGACCTCTTGATCGATATTCGGCTCCAAGTATATTCGTGTGCCTTGCCTGAGGGCAGGGTTGAGTGGGATTGTGACGCTGCGTAGAGAGATCCCTTCCGCATTATGGTGTGGGTTATCTATCTTGTCAGTATAAGGGGTGTTGATGAAATCTGCTGGCTCAGAAATAATCGGGTTGGAGACTATTGAATAATGTTGGTTTAAGGCTGAATCTATAGGCATCGGAGAAAAAGATCCGTTTCGTCCGTATAGGAGAAAGTATACTGAAAGAATATCTAATGCAATCGCAGTAAGTGAATCATCAGGAGTAAAGCGAACCTCTTCTGTGAATCCTGCCACGCTCATATAGGCACGTACGCTTCTGAATGGAACCTCGGCAAGCTTTTGGAGTCCGAATTCCTGACTAATCATGAGTAACGGGGTTATTTCAGTAGGGTCTTCCTGGTGAGGTTGATTAGCTGCAGGATTAGGGATGGCCAAGGAATTAAAACGCGTAATTTAATTCACGATCCCTTTACAGTCTAAAGATCCTGAAGGCTCTTCTCCTGCTCCTCACCATTCTTCTTGATGAGATTCAGGTACTTCTCAGTTGTTGAGAGACGCTTATGACCAACAAGCTTTGAAACTGTGACCAAGCTTACACCATTTGATAGGTGGTGGGCAATAAAGGTGTTGCGAAGGTCATTAACCTTTGCGTTCTTGATGCCAGCCTTCTCAAATGCCTTATCAATCGTAGTACGAATGTTGCGGACGAGTAGGGGGCGACCATTCTTTGTGATGTAGAGCGTATCTTCATCTGATTCAGGTCGTACCTTCAGATATTCTTGGATTGCTTTGTTTGCCGACTTATTCAATGGGACCTTGCGTGCTGGGTGGCTGCCCTGTGGAGCGATATATAGATATTTGATGCCGCTGTTTGATTCTTTGACGTCGTGAATTGTGAGTGCTGCCAGCTCTCCGATGCGGATGCCGGTCTGCAAAAGCACCTCTACAATAGAGTAGAGTCGGAGGTCTACTCGGCTTACGTCGCGGAGTGCTCGATACTCCATCTCTGTAAGGATTCGTGGTGGCTTTACCTCAAATTTTGGGTGAGCAAGCTTCTCAGATGGATTGTCGCTGATCTGTCCGTTGTCTAAGAGGTACTTGTAGAATGTGCGGGTGCTGTTAATCTTTCTTGAAACACTCTTGGGTGTATAGTTATTATCCTCTAGGTCTCTTTTAAAGGCTTCGAGATCCTCGATGCTGGTATTGTTCAGCGATGAAATACCTCTTGTAGAAAAGAAATTTAAAAGCTGCTCAATATCCTTTGAGTAAGCGATAACTGTGGCGTCCGACCGACCCTTTCCTTTGAGGTCGTTTATGAAGCTGTCGTGGTGGGTTTTAAATTGAGGGTTCTTTATTGATCCCATGGGTACAACCTTTCACAATTTAACAATTTTCCTTGTGCAGTAAGCAAAACTATATCCCTATATAGTGCTGGAAAATTATAGCATAGGGTTAGATTATAGGTCAAACTATCGAATGCAAAATGACGGGTGTAGTATGTTAATATGGTGAATAGTTAATGCGATATCTTTAATTAATCTGGAGTGAAGGATGGCGGAAAATAGCGCCAGGCATAGTGCCAAAAGAAGGCAGCTAAAAGGAGAGCAGAGTGGGCTTATAAAGCTTCTAGTCCGGCTGGGTCTGGTCATGATGACCTTTTTTTTGCTATATCAAACCGGATTGACGATCTACCACACCCAAGAGAAATTAATGATTATTGAGAATGCAAAGCAGGAAGTTGATAATTTGCGGCTAGAGAATCTTGAGGTATACATAGAGAATCGGGAGGTGACCAGTGACGACCATGTGGAAACTGAGTCTAGAGACCGCCTTAATTACACCCAGGATGGTGAGGTCGTGTTTGTGATTCAAGAGTCGCTCTTAGAGAAACCAGAGCTTAAGCACTATATTGAGGCAGTGAAGAGTGGGGAAGAAGAGAATCTGGGTAGAGATAAGAAGGTGTATCAGTACTGGGTTGAGTTTTTTCAGGGTTACTACACAGGAATCTAATCTGGTGGAATTGGTTGCGGGGCTGGACTTACTGGATCTCATTTCGGTTACTTCTCGCTTTGCTCGAAGACCTCAATGAATCTAGCATGACGTCGCATCTGCCACTCATTACATTCGTGGGATGCGTCCTCACGAGCCTCTGGTTCTCGTCAACACCTTAATATATTGAAAATATCCTTCGGATATTTTCAATATATTGCGGGGGCTGGACTCGAACCAGCGACCTTCAGGTTATGAGCCTGACGAGCTGCCACTGCTCTACCCCGCGTCGATTTGAGGGCACTGGGATTATATACAAATATCCCGTTTTACACAAACATTTTGGGCATGTGGGTAGGTTGGCCGGCAAATAGCTTTGTGGTATATTCAGCTGCCTCCAATTTTTCACCCAAGTGGCGGAAGTAATGGTGGCTTCATTAAATTATCATGATTCGACACATGGCAATGACAGATAACCTCGTAAAAGGGATCTACCTAATGATCGATGGGAATATTCATCTCGTAGTTGAGCGAAAGTATAAGACGCAGGGTAGGCAGGGTGGACTCATTATATTGGAGATGAAAAACCTCTCAAACGGTCACAACGTAAGCAAGACCGTAAAAGCCGGTACCAAGTTTGAGACTGTCACCCCAGAGCATAAGGAGATGCAGTACCTCTATAAGGATGATGAGTCTTGCTACTTCATGGATACAGGCAGCTTTGAAACCATCGCTGTCGCAGCTGATTTTGTCGGCGATTACGCGCAATTCATGAAAGAGGGCGACAAATATGTGGTGCAGTTTTACGAAAACAAGCCGCTTTCGATCCGTACTAACCCGACTGTAGAGCTAAAGGTTACCGAGTCTGTTGATGCTGTCCGTGGCAATACAGCAAATGCGGCAACCAAGCTTGTCACTACTGAGACTGGGTATAGGGTCGCTGTGCCTTTGTTTGTTAACCAGGGGGATACTATATATATCAATACTGAGACTGGAGAGTATACAGGTAGGGTATAAGCATATACCTATGGGGGTATATATTGTACAAGGCGCTGGGTGGGTAATCTTTGCTTAATTGTGGCTTAAGGAAGCCATAGTACTATCAAGATAGCGCTAAAAATGTTAAGATCCTTTGACAATAAGGCTACGGGTGGCGTAGCTCAGTAGGTAAGAGCATGGGATTCATAAACCCAAGGTCACTGGTTCGATTCCAGTCGCCACCACCATATTGTTAAACTCAATGCAGTTTAAATATCCAGAGTAAATTTAAGGCGCTGTACGATACAACTTAGTCGGCTTTGGTATATAATTGTATGGCATACGAGATTGTAAGAAAGATGCACAGTATAAATTTTTTAGACAGTGATAGCAGTGGCAGATTCAAAGAGTAAAGAAAAGGGGAGTGGGGATATACGGAAGATTTCAAAGCGAAAGCCTTCAAATTATACAATTGTCTCAACAGTTGTTATTGCGCTACTAATCTTGGGTACATGGTTCTTCCTTGATGCATACGAGCCAACCGGCGAAGAGGTCTCATACAATAAGATTGTAAAAGAGACCGTAGAAGGTAATTACGAGAAGATTATCTGGCAGGAGAGTACATTGATCCTTGAGCGTGAGGCAGAGGATGAGCGAGTCGGTGCAACCAGGATCCATGCCGTGCTTCCACCAAATGAGAACTTCTACGACCGAATGGAGTCTGAAGGTGTGATGACTAGCGAGCTGAAGGATGCGACTTTTAAGCCTGATGTAGCGATCAATATCGCTGACATTATTACCCTTGTGCTGCTAGGTGTTGGAATCTTCTTGATCTACTCAATGATTAAGGGGATGCAGAGCTCTGGTGGTAGATTTATGGATTTTGGTCAGAGCAAGGCTCGTTTGATCTTCGGCAAGCGAACAGGTATTACATTTAATGATGTAGCAGGAATTGAAGAGGTCAAAGAAGAGCTGATTGAAATTGTTGAATTCCTCAAGCATCCAAAGAAATTTCTCGCGATCGGGGCAAGGATACCTAAGGGTGTTCTACTTGTAGGTCCTCCGGGAACTGGTAAGACTTTGCTCGCCAAGGCAGTGGCAGGTGAGGCAGGTGTGCCATTTTTCCATACCTCAGGCTCTGAGTTTGAAGAGATGCTTGTTGGAGCTGGTGCATCGAGAGTCCGCGACCTTTTCGCAAAAGCTAAGAAGGCTTCTCCATGTATCATATTTATCGACGAAATCGATGCCGTGGCTAAGAAACGGGGAACTGTAGTACATTCTGGGGCTAGCGAGCAAACATTGAACCAGATATTGGTTGAGATGGACGGACTTGAGAGTAGGGAGAATGTAATTGTGCTAGCCGCAACTAACCGTCCAGATGTGCTTGATCCAGCTATCTTGAGGCCTGGTCGATTTGATAGGAGTGTGACTGTGCATATGCCTGATTATGATGGAAGGCTCCAGATTTTGAAGGTCCACGCCAAGAATAAGAAATTTGCCGCAGATGCTGATCTCGAGAGGATCGCCAAGAAAACGATCGGCTATTCAGGGGCTGATCTTGAGAACCTACTAAATGAGGCTGCTATCGCAGCCGCAAAAGATGATCGCAAAGAGATTTCTCATAGTGATCTGACTGAGGCATACCTCAAGGTGAGGCTCGGCCGACAGCGAAAGAGTACCAGAAGCGAGGAAGACCATAAGCGAGTTGCATATCATGAGGCTGGGCACGCAGTTGTTGCCAAGCTCACTCCACATACCGACCCTGTCGACAAGATCTCTATCCTGTCGCGAGGCTCGTCTGGTGGTGTGACAGTGTATGTCCCTGAAGATGATCGAATGATGATCACAAAAGATAGAATGCTCTCGATGATCAAGTCGAGTGTTGCCGGCCGTGCAGCAGAAGAGGTGTTCTTGGGTAGTATCACAACCGGTGCATCAAGTGACATCAGTCAGGCTACTCAGGTAGCAAGGGCAATGGTTCAGCGATACGGTATGAGTGATAAGCTCGGTTTTGTACAGTATGGTGACCCTGAAGAATCAGCAATGATGGGCTACCAGTATGGTGGCTTGAAGGATCATAGTGACCATACTTCGCGATTGATTGATGAAGAGGTAAAGGGAATTATTGACGAGGCATTGAACTATGCCCGCAAGGTGCTTAAGGATAATCGTGAAGTCGTAGAGACATTGGTTAAGCTTTTGCTAGAGAAGGAAGAGATTGATAGGGACGAGTTCAATAGCTTGTTTAATTAATTGTATGGTTGTGCCGCTACCACGCTACTAAGCTGCGGTTCGGAGTTATAGGTTAGCGGCTGCGGATGATTAGGTTAAACCGCTTATGGCTAAAACTCCAACAGTATTGGCAATCGATGCAAATGCAATAGTCCACAGGGCTTTTCACGCCTTTCCTCCAAATCTGACTACTACTACCGGGTTGCAGGTGAATGCTGTATACGGATTTACCGCAATGCTCCTGAGCGTTCTTGAGCAGTTTGAGCCTGAATATATTTTTTGCGCATTCGATACCCCCAAGCCGACATTCCGTCATACAAAGTATGTTGAATATAAAGCTCAAAGGAAGCCTGTTGATAAATCGCTAACCGATCAGTTTCCAGTAGTAGAAGAGGTGTTAAATGCATTTAATATTCCGATAATTAAAAAGGATGGGTTTGAGGCGGATGATATATTGGGGACAGTCGCCAAGTGGGTGGATAGTGGAAAGTGGCAAGATTATGGCGTGGAGTTGGTAATTGTGTCGGGTGATAGGGATCTTTTGCAGCTTATTACGCCGAAGGTTCGTATTGCTCTGCCGGCGGGGAGCTTTAAAAATCTGCTTCTTTATGATGCCGAGACTACATATAAGAGGTATGGCTACTACCCTGAGCAGGTGATCGATTATAAGGCTATTGTAGGTGATGCTTCTGATAATATCCCAGGGATCAAGGGTATTGGCGATAAGAGCGCTCTTGAGATGCTTGGGTTGTATAAGTCGCTTGAGGGGATCTATGAAAATATCGATAAACTTAAGCCAAGGCAGCAGAAGCTGCTGGCTGAGGGGGTGGAGCAGGCGCAATTTAGTCGTGAGTTAGCCACAATTGACCAGGCGGTTGATCTGGATCTGACTCTGGAGGCTTCTACATTACGCGATTTTAATCGTGAAGAGGTAATCTCTCTCTTTGGGCGGTTGGAGTTTAGATCGCTGGTCAATAAAATTCCTCAGTCATCGCGAACGGATGAAGGTGGGGATCAGCTAGGTATATTTGGTGAGACTAAAAGTAGCGGCGAGTCTAAGGAAAGTAGTGAGGCCACGGAATCTTTGAGTGACGAGTTTAATGAAATTCATGAAGTTAATGAAGATGAATTGGTAAAGAAGGTGGATGAAGCTGCTCAAGTGTACCTTCTTGCTCTGTCTGGGAAGTGGGTGGTAGCAACTGTGGATAAATCGGGAGAACTTTCAGGGTTAATCTTGGAGGGGGAGGGTCGTGAAACCCTGTTAAGTGATCTCATGCGAAAATTGGTCGTGACGCCCTGTGAAACTATAATTCACAACAGCGAGGCACTTTTTGCAGTTCAGGGTGCTGACGTAGATTTCGACAGTGTAAGCTGCAGCTTTATTGACCTGAAATTGGCAGCCTTCCATATGTCATCTGGATTGCGTGACTACAGCCTTACTTCATTAATTTTTAATGAAGTGGGCAAGAATTTGCATGAAGAGGTCAATAATTTTCAGGATGCGGTCCGACTTGTCTACTATTCAAAAAAGCTTGCTCGGAGCTTACAACGAAAAGATGGGTAGCTATGCTCTAGGCGAGTATGCGGCTAGTCGCATCGGATCTGTGAAGAAGGTTTATAAGAATTGCGATACCGAGATTGAGGCGGTCATTAAAGGGCTCGAGCCTGAAGTGTCATACACGCTGGCTCGAATGGAGAGGCGAGGGATACGCGTAGATAAAGAGGAGTTAGCAAGCTTCAAGGTTGAACTGCAAGAGCAGGGTCGATCTGCTGCAGAAAACTGTATTTGAAGCTGTCGGTCATGAGTTTAACCTCAATTCTCCTAAGCAATTGGGAGAGGTGCTGTTTGATGAGCTACACCTCCCAGGTGGTGGCAGGGCGAAGAGCACACGCGAAGAGGTGCTGCTTACATTGAAAGAGATGCACCCAGCGATTGAGTCAATTCTTCAATATCGTGAAGCTGCAAAAGTGCTCGGCACCTATGTAAACCCGTTTGAGGAGATAATGAAAAGCGCCGAGGATGGACGAATCCATACTGACTTTGTGCAGACAGGGGCATCTTCAGGACGCTTCTCATCCTTAAATCCCAACCTGCAAAATATCCCAGCCAGAGGTGATCTCGCTGAGAAGGTGAGGAAATTCTTTATCCCTGGTGATGGATTTTGCCTAGCCTCATTTGACTATTCACAGATCGAGTATCGAATTGTCGCTGATGCATCAAATGACCCAGTACTGATCAAGTACTTCGATGAAGGGCTTGATATTCATAGAAATACGGCGTCGAAGCTGTTTAAGGTCTCGGCAGAAGAGGTGACTTCAAAGCAGCGAAATGTCGGCAAGACTGTAAACTTCGGTATCTTGTATGGTCAGTCAAAGTTTGGGCTCTCTCGAATGCTTGGTATCTCTCCCGAAGAGGCAGATCTATACATCAAGACCTACTATCAGACCTATGCAGGTGTGGCTGAATATATGAATCGTGCAGTTCAGGAGGCGCAATCGCGAGGCTATGTTGAGTCGATGTTTGGCAGGCGCAGATATATGAGTGGGCTAAACTCGGCAAATAGCCGCATCATGAATGCTGCCGTACGCGAGGCAATCAATATGCCGATGCAGGGAAGTGCAGCGGATATTATGAAGTTGGCGATGGTCGGAATCCAGCGTGAGATCGATAAGGAGTGGGGTGAGAAAGTATTCCTGCTACTGCAGATCCACGACGAGTTTGTGCTGGAGATTGAGAAGGGTGTCGTGGAAGAGGTCGCCAAGAAGATTGAGGAGATTATGGAAAATTGCGTGAAGATGAGCCTGCCGTTGAAAGTGGGGTGGGGGTATGGTGATAATTGGGCCGAGATAAAGGAGTAGTCCGACCACCCGACCACTTGCTTCGCAAGTGGGTCGAGCAAGTGGTCGGGTGGTCGGACTGAGTTAATATCGTTTAAGCAAATATGAAATTTCTTGAGCTCGCTGAGCTATTCGAAAAATTGGAGTCAACCTCAAGTCGCAATGAGATGACTGCACTGTTGGCCGGCTTTATTACCCGCAACAGGTCCGAGAGTGAGCAGCTTGCTATGGCTGCATATCTCTTCATGGGTAGGGTGGCACCACTATTTGTACCTGCGGAGTTTAACTACTCTGAGAAAAGCATGCTGAATGTAATGGTCGGAATCGCAACTCAGCTTGGAGGTGAGGTCGATATAACTAAGCTGCGCTCAGAGCTTGGCGATGCGGGGCTTGTAGCTTTTCAGCTCTCTGAGAAATTAGATGGCTCCGGCAAAGCGGAAGGCTATCAGGTAAGTGATCTGTATGAGCAGCTGTGGAAGATAATTAATACATCGGGCTCAGGCTCGATTGCAACCAAGAGCAATATCGCTGGCGAGATTCTGGTGCGGCTAACTCCAGTTGAGGCTAAGTTTTTCGCGAGAATCGTCTCGGGCAAGATGAGACTTGGTGTTAGCGTGAAGACATTTCTTGATGCAATCTCGGTAGCTCTCAAGGGCGACAAGGGCATGCGTGAGCGGCTCGACCGCTGCTACGGGGTGGATCCAGATATTGGTTGGCTACTGTATAGCATGCTAACTCATGGAGAGGGAGGTGTAGATGGAGAGCTCGTTGTTGGAATTCCGCTCCATTCGAGGCTGGTTGAGAGGGTGAAGGATTTTGATGAGGTATTTACTAGACTGGGCGAGGAGATAATCTTCCAGCCAAAATTTGATGGGTTGAGGTGCCAGGCGCATGTTGGTGTTAAATATGTCGAATCCACGATGGGTGAGCGTGTATGGATTGAGCCTATGAAAATGCACAGCTCTACTGCTGGCGAGGGTGGGGCACTTGGGCTGTTTGCAGCTGATCAGTCAGCAGGGGATAGCGGCGTTGAGCTTTTCTCTAGAAATCTTGAGCGGATGACCAGCATGTTCCCGGATGTAGTGGCTGAGCTTAGCAAGCATATAGATGAGGGAACCGTGCTTGATTGCGAGGTGATAGGGTGGGATGCAGATACTAGGTCGTTCCTGCCTTTTCAAGAGACGATGAGTCGGAAGCGTAAGCATGGTATCGATGCAGCGACGCTTGATATCCCTGTGAAGCTGTTTGTATTCGATATCTTGGCGTATAAGGGTAAATCGTTGCTGGATAAAGATACTGAGGAGAGGCTGGAGCTGCTGGATAAGTTGCTGTCGGAAGTGCCGGCTAGACTCGCTGATTGCGAAGACTGACACAAGAGTGATCAAGAGCCGCGAGGAGCTAGACTCATTCTTTGTCCAGAGTGTGGAAGAGGGGCTTGAGGGGTTAATTGCAAAATCAAAGAAGGGTGGGTATCAGCCTGGCGTGACGAAATTTCGAGTGGATAAAGCTGAAGAAGTCTATGGACAAGGAGCTTGTCGATACAATTGATGTGGTAATCATGGGCTACTACTTCGGCTCTGGAAAGAAAACGCAGTTCGGGATGGGTGCGCTGCTTGGGGGAATCTACAATCCTGAGAGCGGCAAGATCGAGTCTGTGACCAAGATAGGCACTGGCATTACCGATGGGCAGTGGCGAGAGATCGCTATGCGATTGAAGGAGATTGAGGTGAAGGATCGACCAAAACAGTACAGTGTGGCGCGCGAGCTTGAGCCCGATGTGTGGGTTGCGCCAGAGGTTGTAAGCACAGTTGAGGCGGATGAGATCACCAAGAGTAAGCTGCATGTAGCTGGTAAGGGTGAGCTTGGGTATGGGCTGGCGCTCAGGTTTCCAAGGCTAGTTGAATTTGATAGGGATAAGACGGTAGAACAGGCGACTACGAGCGACGAGTTTGTGAAATTGTGGGGGAAGTAGGTAAATTAATAGCGTAGAATTCATTTGATTGATGATATAAAAAGGCCAGAAGTAAAAGATGGGCCGCATACGTTTTTTCAGGATTGTGCGTTGGAGGTCTGTAAAATTGTATTTGAGAACTCTATTTTTGCAGAAGGGTTGGTTGAGCATGCCCTGCAAAGAGATGTTGTCGAGATGGCTTCTTCAGATGGCGGTTATTATACAGCTCTTGAACACATTCTATCTGCACTTAGGAAGCAAGGAGACAATCACTCCTACCTTAGTTCGGTAGGGCAGTTTGAGCAGCCAAACAGTGAGGCATCTCAACCCAAAGCAGAGTTTATAAGTAGCTGTGGCTATATAGAAGTGCCGGGCATATCAGGCTTTGATGAAAGTGAGTTTACTCTCTATATTGAAAGATTGCGTGGGTATATCAAAGAAATGGACGAGATGGGTGTCGAGGGGTGGATTATAGATCTTAGGTCAAATAATGGGGGTAACATGCAGCCCATGATTGCGGGGATTGGGGAACTTTTTGATTCAGAGGTCTTAGGATACTTTATCTCAAAGGGAGGGAAGCGTTATACTTGGGGGTTCCGTGGTGGGTACTATTTGTACAATAATGTCGTGGGGATAGGTGCGCGTGCTATGCATGGCATTGGGAGAAAGCCGATTGCGCTGCTTGTGGGAAGTGCTACAGCCAGTTCTGGTGAAATGGTATTGGTCTCATTTATGGGAAATAGTAATACGCGGACGTTTGGTAATCATAGTGCAGGTTATCTCACCGGAGTAACCCCATTTAAATTGCCCTGTGGGAGGATACTTGGGCTCGCGACAGCTCAAGTTGCAGATAGAAATGGCACGGTTCAGAGCGGGGTTATTAATCCGGATGTGGTGTGCGACGAAGATAATGCACTGGCACTGGCGATTAAATGGATAAGGACACAAGAGTAGATCAACTTTGAATTGGGCAGCTAGGTATGATCAAGAGGAAGTAGGTGCTGGGTCTGTAATTCGTCAGTATTTCTCCCTTGTGAGATGCCCAAATTTCTGATATAATCCCCCACATAAAGAAATACGGGATGGAACAGGTTTCCTCTTGGGCACTACCAGGCGGTAGGCGACCCTACGAAAACCTCAAGAAATGTTGACAGGATCGGCATGAAGTGATATAAGCGTAATTGTTCGTGCGTGTGACTGCTTCAGTATTTGGTAACCCGAATACTGATCAGAAATATGTTGATCTTTGAAAACTGAAAAGTGGTAGGAAGTCTTTCACAATACTGTGAAAGCACTTTCTAAAGAAGTTCCTTCGTGAACTTCATAGGAAGTCCAGTAATAGTCGTCTATGGATTAATTCATTAATTCCATGGACGCAATTTTTAAGTAATAGCCAACAATAGAGCATACTCGCTTGCGAGTGTGCCCTGGTTGTGTGAAAAACTTTTTCAATGAGAGTTTGATCATGGCTCAGGATGAACGTTGGCGGCGTGCCTAAGGTATGCAAGTCGAACGGTCACTTTGTTTCGGAGGCTTCGGCCAAAGAAACTCTTTGTGACAGTGGCAAACGGGTGAGTAACGCGTAGGTAACCTGCCCCGAAGTCGGAAATAGCTCTTCGAAAGGAGTGGTAATATCCGATAGTCCCAGTCCGCTAACTTATAGTGTCGTCGACACTATAAGTTAGCGGACTGGGTAAAGCTCCGGCGCTTCGGGAGGGGCCTGCGTCCTATCAGCTAGTTGGTGAGGTAATAGCTCACCAAGGCTAAGACGGGTAGCTGGCGTGAGAGCGCGAACAGCCACAATGGGACTGAGACACGGCCCATACTCCTACGGGAGGCAGCAATTAGGAATCTTGCGCAATGGGGGCAACCCTGACGCAGCGACGCCGCGTGGAGGACGACGGTCTTAGGATTGTAAACTCCTTTTATGTGGGACGAATAAATGACGGTACCACATGAATAAGCACCTGCTAACTACGTGCCAGAAGCATCGGTGATGCGTAGGGTGCGAACGTTATCCGGAATTACTGGGCGTATAGAGATGCGTAGGCGTCTTAGCAAGTCTTTTGTTAAAGACCGAAGCTTAACTTCGGAAGTGCATTGGAAACTGCTAGGATTGAGACAGAGAGGGGTGAATGGAATTCCCGGTGGAGTGGTGAAATACGTTGATATCGGGAGGAACACCAGAGGCGAAGGCGATTCACTGGCTCTGTTCTGACGCTAAGGCTCGAAAGCGTGGGTAGCAAAACGGATTAGATACCCGTGTAGTCCACGCTGTAAACTCTGGATGCTAGCTGTTTGGCATGACTGTTTATATTCTTCGGAACATAGACGGAAGTGCTGAGTGGCGCAGCTAACGCGATAAGCATCCCGCCTGTGGAGTACGGCCGCAAGGCTAAAACATAAATGAATTGGCGGGGACCCGCACAAGCGGAGGAGCGCGTGGTTTAATTCGATGGCAATCGAAGAACCTTACCAAGATTTGACATACTGATCGTATCCTATCGAAAGACTGGAGTCAGTTCGGCTGGATCAAGTACAGGTGCTGCATGGCCGTCGTCAGCTCGTGTCGTGAGATGTAGGGTTAAGTCCCGAAACGAGCGCAACCCCTATCCCATGTTACAAGTGTCTTGGGAAACTGCAGCGGTAAAACGTTGAGGAAGGTGGGGATGACGTCTGGTCCTTATGGCCTTTATATCTTGGGCGACACACGCGCTACAATGGCCGGTACAACGGGAAGCCAAACCGCAAGGTGGAGCTAATCCTAAAAAACCGGTCTCAGTTCGGATTGAGGTCTGCAACTCGACCTCATGAAGTTGGATTCGCTAGTAATCGTAGATCAGCCATGCTGCGGTGAATACGTTCTCGGGTCTTGCACACACCGCCCGTCATGCCATGGAAGCAGGTAATACCTGAAGGGGTCTCATATTTATATGGGGCTACGAGGGTAATGCTTGTGACTGGGGTAAAGTCGTAACAAGGTAGCCGTAGGGGAATCTGCGGCTGAATTACCTCCTTTCTAAGGAGAAAACCTAACCTAGAAGGTTGTCTAGGTCATTTATTGCATCGCTTAGGCGTTGCACGAGAGACTTTCCTACCACTTTTAAGTTTTCAAAGGTTGAGCTCATTACATTGGAATAAACTTGCAAGCAACCTTAATCTTGCCCGCAGAACTTGGAACTCTAGTGGGCGTATAGCTCAGTTGGCTAGAGCGCAGTCCTGATAAGACTGAGGTCCCAAGTTCGAGCCTTGGTACGCCCACTGGTGTGCTAAGGTAATGAATGGGAGATAGGGTTGAGATGAATATAGTCGCGGGCCTATAGTTCAGTTGGCTAGAACGCCTCATTTGCAATGAGGAGGTCAGTGGTTCGAATCCACTTAGGTCCAATTTTCAATATGATTTTCTCGAGGTGGCTCGAAGCCAATTCTCGAAAATCATATTAAAAATTGGAGTGGTAGGGTAGTTTGCAGTTCATTAAATATTCATTAAGTGTTTAACGAAAGTTGAGCACTTAACGGAGGGTAAAATCAGTAACAGGACACTTTTAGGTAGGCCAGTCGCTGTTAAAGTATTTTACTCACGGTGTTTGCACATTAACAATCGAATAGAATATTAGTCATTTTAAAAAGCGAATTAAGAGCGTACGGTGGATGCCTTGGCACAAAAAGCCGAAGAAGGACGTGACAGGCTGCGATAAGTCTCGGGGAGCTGCCTAGTGAGCTTTGATCCGAGAATGTCCGAATGGGGAAACCCTGCTGGAGTAATGTCCAGTAGTCCGTTGGTGAAATTTATTAGTCAACGTGACGGGAACGTGGTGAAGTGAAACCTCTCAGTAACCACAGGAAAATATACCGATTTAGTATTCCCTGAGTAGTGGCGAACGAAACGGGAAAAGCCTAAACCTATGTAGTGTAAGAGGAAAGTGAACTGTGATTCGCGTTGCGATGAGCGGGGATCTGAACTCGCAGGTTGTAGCTCGTGCTACATGGGTGTTGTAAGAGTCATCTGATCAATCTACAAGTTGATCGAGAAGTTTGAAAAAATATATTGCTAGCAGAATAGATCTGGAAAGGTCGGCCATAGAGCATGATAGCTGCGTATGTGAAGGCAATGTATCTTCTGATGAATTTCTTGAGTACCACGGAATAAGTGAAACTCTGTGGGAAGCGGCCGGAACCACCCGGCAAGGCTAAATACTTTTTGTGTCCGATAGTGAACCAGTATCGAGAGTGGAAGGTGAAAAGTACCGCTGTTAGCGGAGTGAAATAGTTCCTGAAACCGTATGCTTACAAACAGTCGGAGCCCGATTTATTCGGGTGACGGCGTGCCTATTGAAGAATGATCCAGTGAGTTAGTTGTGCACGGCAAGGTTAAGCCCTTCTGGGGTGGAGCCGAAGCGAAAGCGAGTTCGAATAGAGCGATATCAGTCGTGTGCACTATACCCGAAACCAAGTGATCTAGCCTTGCGCAGAGTGAAGCCCGTCGAAAGACGAGTGGAGGCTCGAACACGTTAGAGTTACAAATCTATGTGATGACGCATGGTTAGCGGTAATATGCCAAACGAACTTGGTGATAGCTGGTTCTCCTCGAAATAGCTTTAGGGCTAGCGTTGCAATTTAATCCTCGGGGGTAGAGCACTGATTGGGTTTGGGGCTCGAAAGGGTACCCGGTCCAGTCAAACTCCGAATACCGAGAGGTACATTGCAGCAGTTACTACCTGGGGGCTAAGCTCCAGCGTAGGAAAGGGAAACAGCCCAGACTGACAGATAAGGTCCCTAAATTCTACCTTAGTGGGAAAGGAAGTGGAGTTTCTCAGACAACTAGGAGGTTGGCTTAGAGGCAGCCATCCTTTAAAAAGTGCGTAATAGCTTACTAGTTAAGAGATTCTGCGCTCAAAATTCAACGGGGCTGAAGGTAGATACCGAAGCTGCAGATTTTCCATCGTCGTGCTTGCACACAATGGAGAGTGGTAGAGGAGCGTTCCATACATGCCTGATTAGCAGTCAGGATATAGCTGTGAAGGTGGCCCGTAAGGAGTCGCTGGAGCGTATGGAAGTGAGAATGCTGGAATGAGTAACGTAAAGCAGGTGAAAACCCTGCTCGTCGAATGTCTAAGGTTTCCATGGCTATGGCAGTCAACCATGGGTTAGTCGGTCCTAAGTTGAGGCTGAAAAGCGTAAGCGAAGGGCAACAGGTGAATATTCCTGTACTACCTAATTTTTGCGATGGAGTCAGAGAGTTGAGAAGGCAAGCCCCCTATTGGTTTGGGGGTGCAAGCAGTAAGTTAGTCGGGCTTGGTAAATCCGGTCCGGCGTTTCCCTTCGGGGATGAACATGAGCTGTGATGCAAAGGTGCACTTCGGGAATCCGATTTGTCAGATTACCTCTCCGGGAAAAACTTCTAGCTATCTTGTCACTTATGTGACTTGAAGAAATTTTAGGTAACCGTACCGCAATCCGACACTGGTGGACTGGTGTAAATGCACCAAGACGTACGAGTGATGCGTTGTTAAGGAACTCGGCAAATTGACCCCGTAACTTCGGAAGAAGGGGGTCCACATGTCATAAGTTTTAATTTGTGGCAATTGTGGAGGCACAGAATAGGGAGGAGCGACTAGTTACCAAAACTACAGGCGCCTGCAAACTCGTAAGAGGATGTATAGGTGCTGACGCTTGCCCAATGCCAGAAGGTTAAGGAAGGTGGTTATCATACTGTTGATTGCACTTGTGCTTTCAACGGTGGAGAAGCTGCCGACTGAAGCCCTGGTCAATGGCGGCTGTAACTATAACGGTCCTAAGGTAGCGTAATACCTCGTCACTTAATTAGTGACTTGCATGAAAAGCGTAACGACTCTTCTACTGTCTTGACAACGCGCTCGGTGAAATTGAAATGGCTGTGAAGATGCGGCCTACCTGTACCAGGACAAAAAGACCCCGTGGAGCTTTACTGCAGCTTCACATTGAATCAGAATTTTGGATGTAGAGAAGTAGGTGGGAGGCTTTGAACCAGACTCGTCAGGGTTTGGGGAGCCGTCAGTGTAATACCACTCTTTCACGGTTTTGCTTCTAACTCCAGGCTGTATAACCAGTCGGAGGACAGTGTGTGGTGGGCAGTTTGACTGGGGCGGTTGCTTGCTAAAGAGTACCGCAAGCGCACAAAGGTTGACTCAACCCGGATGGAAATCGGGTGAAGAGTGCATAGGCATAAGTCAGCTTTACTGTGAGGGGGACACCCCGAGCAGTTACGAAAGTAGGTCTAAGTGACCTTTTGGTTGCGCGTGGAAGCGCCATTATTTAACGGAGATAAGCTACCCCGGGGATAACAGGCTAGTCTCCCCCGATAGTTCATATTGACGGGGAGGTTCGGCACCTCGATGTCGGCTCGTCGCATCCTGGGTGTGGACAAGCACCCAAGGGTTGGACTGTACGTCCATTAAAGCGGCACGTGAGCTGGGTTCAGACCGTCGTGAGCCAGGTCGGTCTCTATCCGGTACAGGCGTTGTATATCTGAGAGATTTATTCCCTAGTACGCAAGGATCGGGAAACGTTAACCTCTAGTGTACCAGCTGTTCCACCAGGAGCATCGCTGGGTAGCTAAGTTGATTAGGGATAAGCACTGAAAGCATATAAGTGCGAAGCCCCGCTCAAGATTAGATATACTTTTCTCCCTTGAGGAGAATGAAGTCCCGTAGCTAGATTACTACGTTGATAGGCTCTAGGTGTAAGTACAGCAATGTATTTAGCCGAGGAGTACTAATCGGACGAATGCTTTTTGAATGATTTTATTCTATTCGGTTTTTAGTGTGTAACCCCGCAAGGGGATACGCACTAGTACGGAGGTCGGACTGCGCAAGCAGTCCAACCGAAGTACATAGCTCTTTCGAATTAAAAGTCCTGAGAGTCACTATTTATTTAGTGGCTGTCAGGCCAAATAGTGCAAGTGCTCGTATCGTGGAACTACGCCAAGCGTAGTGAAACATGCGACCTCGGAGAATTTGTGAAATGTATACAAATTTTTCTGTTGTACGTAAGGGGTTTTTATAATCCCGCGTGTAATAAACTTGTTCTATGTGGCCTGGCGATTGTAGCGGAGCGGCACTACCTGATTCCATCCCGAACTCAGAAGTAAAACGCTTTAGCGCCGAAAATACTTGGTCCGAAAGGTCCCGGGAAGATAGGTCGTTGCCAGGACTTTTTGACAACTAAAAACCCCGCTAACTTATAGTGAGCATCTCACTATAAGTTAGCGGGGTTTTGTTTTAATGAAACAATTGTGAAATTACTCCGTGGTTTACTCGTTAAAGAATAGTAGTAGCTCGTCCATGAGCTCGGTGTCTACACCCCAATGGTCTACCCCAGGAAGTAGCACCAGATCAATGTTATTTCCATGTGCATCTGCAGCAGTTTTGAAGTTACTACTGAGGAATGAGCCAACATTTACATCGGCTTCACCGTGCCAGATCTTCACAGGTTTATCGTTTAGGGACTGCATTTCTTCAGCTGTCCATACACTTGGGCGAGTAGTGGGGGCGAGCAATCCGATCTTGGCCACTGTGTCAGGATAAGCAAAGGCATACTCAAATGTTGGGAGTCCACCCATGCTATGCCCGGTAAGGTAAACTTTTGGTTCTGTCTCATATCTTGACTGTATCCACTCGACCATTGCCCGGATATCCTCTACTGACTGGGCACTTCCCCAGTTCTCGCCGTGCTCGTTAGACGCTGCGAAGATATAGTTTTGCTTAGTAAAGAAATCGCCATATGAGCGCATTTCTAGCATAAATTCATCGGAAAAATCGTTGGTAATTAAGGTAATCGAGCCGTGACTGTATACAATAATAGTGGGAGGATCTTCTGGATCGATCTCTATGGGGTGTGCGATATATGCTGCCTGACCACCTATAGTGGGAGTCTTCTCGAAGAAGTGACCATCAGGAGTAACTGGTACCTCGTTGTAGGTAATATTTTGCTTTATCGGTTCTATAGGCTGATCATTATCATCTTCTTGCTCAGCTTCTTTATCGCCCGAGCGATCCTTCGGGCTTAAGGAGGAGCGGAGTGAGTCATAGAAACGATCGCTGCTCTCGGGGTAGAAGGTGTTGTAGATAAACAGCGCATCTACCAGGATGAATATTATTGCGGCTATGATAACTAACGTAGCGTTTTTGCGCCGTCGGGATCTACTCTGAGTAGTCATATCGGTTACTCCTAAATTTTTGCTTGTAAGGTTAATACTTCTGTTCCCCATGTGATCCCTATTAATATATAATCATGTATGACCAAAAAAGAGCGGGCCAACATAATTCTCCAAGAAATCGAAGAGCTTTTCCCCGGTGCCAAGTCAGAGCTATCCAACTGGGACACACCCTTCCAATTCTTGATATGCATCATTCTATCAGCTCAAACCACAGATGCACAGGTGAACAGGGTCACTTCGGGCTTGTTTGCTAAATATCCTGACCCGCCAGCTTTGAAAAAAGCACGCCTGGCCACAGTACAGAAGCTAATCCACGGTGCAAATTATAAAAACAATAAGGCAAAGCATATAATAGAGACCGCTAGAATGATCGACGAGGATTTCTGTGGTGAAGTGCCAGATAAAGTCGAGGAGCTGGTGAAGCTGCCAGGTGTTGGAAACAAAACTGCAAATGTCTTCCTCAACGATCTGTACGAGAGCAACCAGGGGATAGGGGCGGATACTCATATTATGCGGGTCTCTCAGCGGCTTGGACTCACCAATAAGAAGAAGCCTGGAGACATTGCGTATGATCTGCAGCGGCTGTATGACCGCGCGGATTGGCATAGGGTGAATACGCTTTTCGTACTATATGGTAGATATTATTGTAAGGCTCGGGTGAAGCCGGAAGTGTCGAAGTGTATTTTTAAGGAGAGGGGATGGTGTAGTTGGTGTGCGGGTAAGTGAACTGTCTATTCGTTGGGTGCTTGTCTGGCGAAAGCAGCTCTAAATGTGTCTAGGATGTAGAGCATTTCAGGTAGATTAACGTGACGCAAAGAGTTGACTCCAGCAACTCTTGACTCTCTCCATGCATTTTCTGGATAATATCCATCTTGGTTTTCGTAGTAAGAGTTAGGTCTCGCAAGTCGCTCTTTCAGTGATCCCATTGTTGTGAATCCATGCAGATCTTCAACCGCATATAGAAGGAAGTTGGAAATAGAGGGGTCGTCTTTGTGGTATTGGTAATAGTGTAGACCGTTTGCGAGGTTAAGGAGCTTGGTCCATGCGTGAACCATATTTACCCATGGAGCGATCTCAATCTCCTCCTTAGGTTGTTCAACAATACTGCCATTCTCGTCGGTTCGTATAGGATGCTCTGCGGTTAGGAAGGCTGGAAATAGATGATCCCTTAGCGCTTCTATGGTGTAAAGATATCTTAGTTTTGTGTTAACAGTACTATTATCAACGCTTGTTACTCTCTCAATCGCAAATTTGTCAGGGATTTCAGTTTCGAGGAGAATTGGAATCAATCTGTTTCCAATCTCAGCTCTTGCTTGTTCTGGAGAGATTTTTTCCTCCGGAACGCCCTGAAGCACCTGGTCCCAGGTTAAAGCAGCCGGTTGTTGTTCTGATTCGTTAGGCACTTGTAGCATAATCTATTATAACACTTTTGCGATGTTATAGGCTGGGTTATTGAAGGTATCGAGTTAATGTGTGTCGAGCCTTATGTCATGATTAAGTTGTCGTAGAGGGGAATATAGGAGATTCTGTGTATAATTGAAGATTAGGGGTAACCCGAGATGCTGTCGAGGCAATCGAGTGGGTTACCCCTAATTTCATTTTGTCTG
The DNA here is from genome assembly GCA_030583845.1 of Candidatus Dojkabacteria bacterium. Lineage (NCBI taxonomy): Bacteria > Candidatus Dojkabacteria bacterium. The sequence continues at coordinate 367,996 of CP129478.1, read as the reverse complement.
TTCTTGGTTGATTTATAAAGTGTTAACTTTTGCTAATTAATGGCAAGAAATTTCTGTGTCCAACGAAAATATCAACGCCCTGACCGCGTGTTATGCAGAGAACTTCGCCTTCAGCATCAAAGAGTATAACGCCAGTTTCGTTGAACATTGGTCCAGTTAGTCCGCCACGCATTTGGGTTGTACCCGTGATGGTTTCACCAGGCTCAAGGAAGTCGGCGCTGCCAACTATCCATACTGCCTGGCCAAAGCCCACCACAAACTGCAAGTGCTCCTGCGTTAATCCCGTTTCGTTGGTAAGAGTTGCTGTAAATGTCACCCATTCCAAAACTTCGGGATTGCTATCGCTAGCCTCAAGATTCATATTGAAGCCTGGTACGCAATCAGGATAGGGATCAGCTTGTTCAGATTGCTGAGCCTTTACAGCATTTTGCAGCCCGAAACCTAAACCCGATGCTGCCAGCAGTGCTACGAATATAACAACTAGTCTTTGCTTCATTTTTATCTCCTATTTTCTTTTTCAAAGAACAGACACTCATAAATACGCGCTTACTAACATCAGGTAACGCCGTTATATTACTAGCCCGATTGACCTGGGCTTTCACAGCTGATGCTATAATCGAAATAGAACCATGGAATACCACGAAATCAACCAAAGCCAATACTCAGAAATCGACACCAAACTTGCTAATGCCTTTGGTGAGGAGAGATCCTTCTATCAAAGAATGCCATCTCCAGAATCAACAACATTCCACAAAGCGTTCCGATGTACACAAGAACAGCAAGAAGTAGGAATATTAACGCTCTGGAGTAGGGCAGTTCACGATAAAGTTCTCTATTTCAATATGCTTCTTTTTGACAGTGGTAGCACTAACCAGCTTGAGCCTATACTTAACAAAGCCTTCGAGATATCGCATGAAAGGTCTTTACCGCTTCAGGCAGGGCATGACGTATCGCATGAGCAGTATCTTAATTTCTTAAGCGATAACGGCTTCAAGGTGGTGATGAAAACGTATGAAGGCACAGTAGGACTTCACTACAGCTTTGTAACGAAGGATGTGTCGCTTCCAGAGAGGGTTGTGGCGACTAAGCTCGAAGCTCTTGATAAAGCGGCGGCAGCGGAGCTTTCTGATCTAGCTTTGCAGAAATATGCTGATTGTCACCCTCACAACCCAGTAGTTGGGTCAATTTACAAAGAGTATTGGGATAGAGATATGTCCAGCGAAGCGATAAATAAGCAGCTTTCGCTCTGTTTCAAGTTGGAAGGTAAAATTATAGGATACATAATATTGGAAGAGAGCGATGGAGACGGGGAGCTGTTCCTACTCGACTTCTGGCTAGCGCCCGCTACAACGGAACAGTCTCAAACATATGTTGAGTACGCAATGAGTGCAATGATGAATGCCGGCTATGAAAAACTATCATTTGAAGCAGATAGCACAGATGAAAATTTAATGAGGCTACTCAATCTGGCAGGCTACCCACTTGATGAGAGTCAGGCTTTTCTGACATTGCAGAGTTAGGTAATGACTGACCTCAGCGCAGCCTTAACCACCTTCCCCAAAACCCAGCTCCCGTGCTATAATCGCCCCATAAATCCACAGGCAATTAACATATGGAATTACCGGTACTGTGGAGCCAGTAAATCCGAGGCTATGAATTACTATGGCAAAAACAAACGCGGACCAGTTGTATTCACAATTGGATCAATTCATTGCAGACGACTCAAACCAGCCAAAGCGCCTCACCTCAGGTGAGATTGTTGAGGGCACGGTGGTCGATATCAGGCCTGGAGCTATCATCGTAGATGTTGGCTACAAGTCAGAGGGAATTGTTGCTGGGCGAGAGCTGAAGTCGGATATGATCGACGTCAACAGCTTGAAGGAAGGCGACACACTTTTAGTTTATGTTGTACGTCCAGAGGACGAAGAGGGTCAGCTGATTCTCTCAGTGCGCAGGACACAGCAGGCAGGTGTCTGGCTAGAGCTTGAAGAGGCTAAGACAAATAACGATGTTGTTGAGGCTACAGTTGTAGAGTCAAACAACGGTGGTGTTATCGTGCAGCTTAAGGGCGATGTACGAGGCTTTATCCCTACATCACAGCTTGATGCGCAGCGAGTGTATGTAAATGGTGTTCGACAGGTTGGTAAGGATATCTCTGCTAAGGTACAGAAGAAGCTAACCAGTCTGGTTGGTGAGACTATCAAGACAAGAATTATTGAGCTCGACCGCGAGAAGAATAGGATTATCCTCTCAGAGAAGATGGTTACCCAGGAGAGAGACCTCGAGAGACGAGAGAAGACTCTTAAGTCTGTCAAAGAGGGTGATGTACTCAAGGGAGAAGTTAGCGGTATTACACCATTCGGTATCTTCGTTAATGCTCAGGGACTCGAGGGACTTGTACACCTCTCAGAGCTATCATGGGACAAGGTTGAGAATATCGAAAGCCTATATAAAGTGGGTGACACTGTTCAGGTTATGGTTATCGGCATCACAGATGGTGGTAAGCGAGTAGCCTACAGCGTCAAGAGATTGCTCACAGATCCATGGTCAGAGCTTATTGCTAAATATAAGGTTGGCGATGTTGTCGACGGTGAGGTACAGAAGGTTGTGGACTTCGGTGCATTCGTAAGAATTGACGAAGGCTTGAACGGACTTGTGCATATCTCAGAGATGTCAGACAAGCTTGTTCGAGATCCACGAGATATCGTATCCCAGGGAGACAAGGTAAAGGTGAAGATCCTTTCGATCTCATCAACCGAGCGACACTTGGGCTTGAGCCTGAAGTGGGACAGCGAGACTAAGAAGTCTAAGATCTCTTCAGATGATACAAGCTCAGAGACAGTAGACTCTGCAGAATTGGCAGAGAAAGTAGAAGAGGCTTTGAAAGAGGAGAACCCTTCAGACTAATAGAAGGTTCGATCAAAGCGAAAACCCCCGCTAACTTATAGTGAGGAACTCACTATAAGTTAGCGGGGGTTAATTTAGATTTAAAGAAAGTACCGCTATACTTTCTAGGCGAATTAAGGACTATCCATTGAGCTAGATTGAAAGTATAATCCTTGATACTGGGGTCATTGATCAATATATGAATAAAAGCAAGAAGCAAAACTATTTCAGCAAGCTGAGCGAGAACGCCCGGATATCAATCCGGTTCGCTTCTGATATCGCGACTACACTCTTCGACAAAGAGGTGACTCCTCTGCACCTATTCCTGGGCATACTGCTCAATAAGGAATCGATAGGCTCTAAAGCCCTCACAGCGATGGGGGTAGACACAACTCAGACATTGCAGAAGCTCGCTGGCACAACTCTATTGGCGTTTGACCGCGCGAAATTTGAGAAAAATACAAAAGATATCCTGCTATCGAAAGAATCAAAGGATGTAATCCGAGTCGCTTACTCAATAGCAAGCAGCTCTTCTCACGTGTATGTAGGTACCGAGCATATCCTTCTAGCCATTCTCCGCCAGACAGATCTTAAGATAACCCAAGAGCTAGAGGATGCAGGGCTGACCTACAAGTTCTTCAAGGAGAACCTCTCTAACTTCGCTACATACCCGATCGGCATACTGGCTAAGCCAGAGCTCCAGGACGACATGGACGGCGAAGAGAGCCAGCTAGGACTGCTTGGTCAGGATCTAGTCGAGCTCGCAAGAGATGGAGTGTTTGACCCGCTGGTAGGAAGAGAAGATGAGCTGGAGCAGATAATAAATGTATTGAGCCGTCGTCGTAAGAATAACCCTGTAATAATTGGAGACCCTGGAGTAGGCAAGACAGCAATAATCGAGGGGCTAGCCCAGCTGATCGCTGCTGGCACAGTGCCAAACTCATTAATGAACACACGACTGATCTCGCTTGATGTATCAGCGCTGCTGGCAGGCAGCAAACTGCGCGGTGATGTTGAGGAGAAGGTGTTGGCCATCATCAGCGAGGTAGCCGAATCGAAAGATGTCATTCTCTTTATCGACGAGATCCATAATATCCTGGGGACAAACTTCCCTGGCGGTGGGATGGATATAGCTGCTGTGCTGAAGCCGGCGCTGGTGAGAGATGATTTCAGGGTGATCGGTGCGACGACTACGGTAGAGTTCTCGAGATATTTTGAAGAGGATAATGCTCTGGTGAGGAGATTCCAGCCGATATTTATCGAGGAGCCTTCGATCGAGGAGAGCATTGAGATTATGCATAGGGTTGAGCCTATATTAGAGAAGCACCACAATGTGAATATTAGCGAAGAGGCGATCGAGGCCTCGGTGAGGCTATCAGATCGATATGTGAGTGACCGATTCCTGCCAGATAAGGCTATCGACCTTATGGACGAAGCGGCGGCGTCACGAAGATTGCAGTTGGAGGTGAAATATAAAGATCTAGCCGACCTGATGGGTGAGTACCAGGCAGCACTGCGTGGCAAAGAGAAGGCTGTATTTGAGGGTGATATGGAGACAGCCAAGAAGATGCAGCAAAGGGAGAGGGCGATCCAAGATCAGATGGACCAGGTAAAGAAGAAACGAACCCGCAGCAAATACACATCGAAATATAAGGTAGACGTCGACGCTATCCAGGAGACAATCTCGAAGTGGACAGGTATCCCTGTAACCACGATCAGCACAGAGGAGACCGATATCTTGAAGAAGCTTAACGAGCGATTGGGGACCAAAGTTGTAGGCCAGGAAGAGGCTGTTAACGCGGTTGCTTCTGCTATCAAGCGTGCCCGTACGGGCATTTCAGCATCCGATAGGCCGTGGGCATCATTGCTATTCCTGGGGCCGACAGGTGTGGGCAAGACAGAGCTGGCAAAAGTGCTTACCGAGCTGCTTTTTGGTGATGAGGATAGATTAATCCAGATCGATATGAGCGAGCTTATGGAGATGCACAGCATCTCTAAATTGATCGGCTCGCCACCAGGCTATGTCGGATATCGAGAGGGTGGTCAGCTCACCGAGAAGATTCGGAAGCGACCTCACTCGGTAATACTGTTCGATGAGATAGAGAAAGCTCATCCTGATGTGCTAAATATCCTCTTGCAGATCATGGAGTATGGCCACCTGACGGATGGTAAGGGGCATAAGGTTGATTTTAAGAATACGGTTGTAATTCTAACCTCTAATATTGGAGCTGAGGAGATCCGAAAGGATAAGGTGCTTGGCTTCGCCGCAAATCTAGAGAAGAATCAGCGTTCAGATTCAGAGATAGAGGCGGCTTTTGAGAGCATGCGCGATGATCTGGAGAAAGAGTTGAAAGATACACTCCGTCCAGAGTTGCTCAATAGGCTTGATGACATAGTGATCTTCAGATCACTGACCAGGAAAGATGCAAGGATGATTGTATCGCTGCTCGTTGATGAGCTAAATGGTCGTCTAAGGTCTAAGAAGATCTCGCTATCATTGGATAAAGACGTAGTAAATAAGATCGTAGAGGATGGGTTTAGCGAGGAGTATGGTGCGCGAAATTTGAGGCGTGTGCTCCAGGATAAGGTTGAGAGTGCACTAGCAGATTACCTGCTGGACAGTAGGAATGGCAAGTCAAAGAAAGTAAACGGAGAGAAGGCGAAAAGGCTTTCGGTCGTCCTGAAGAATGGTGAAATTGCGATAAGTTAGTGAACAGACTGTGACTCAATGAAGTATAAGTGTGTCAATTGTGACAATATCTCACTCAAATGGGAAGGGCGATGCTCGGCTTGTGGCGAGTGGGGAAGCTATGAAGAGTTCGAGGAAGTTACTGCTAAGAAAGCTGGACTGACCGGAGTCTCAAGAGGCGCTGCCGATGTTCAAAGCCTAAAAAGTATCTATGCCAACAAGGAGAAAGTTGAGCTCTCACAGAAGCGATTAAGCTCTGGATTTGATGAGTTTGACCGTGTACTTGGTGGAGGGTATGTCCCAGGTGAGGTGGTAATCTTAAGTGGTGAGCCTGGGATCGGCAAGTCAACGCTCCTGCTCCAGTCGGTTGTGAAAATAGCCAAGTCCAACACTGTGCTTTATGTCACTGCCGAGGAGTCGGTGAGTCAATTTATGTCGCGAGTCGAGCGCATCGGTGGCTCAAAATCTATCTCAGCCAACCTTCTTGTGAGTTCTGAGGTAAATCTTGAATCAATTGTCGCCGCAATCGAGAGCGAGAAGCCTGATTTTGTTGTTGTTGACTCAATTCAGGCGATTGTAAGTGAGCGATCTACCAGCTACCCAGGCAGCATTGCACAGGTAAGATTGTGCGGAGTTGGGCTAACAGAGGTGGCAAAGCGGCTCTCTATCCCTCTTGTCATAGTTGGGCAGATCAATAAAGAGGGTGGTGTAGCCGGCCCGAAGATCTTGGAGCATACAGTAGACTGCGTCTTATATATGGAGGGGCAGGGAGATGGCTACTATCGCATGCTCAAAGGACTCAAAAATAGGTATGGATCAACATTTGAAGTAGGTGTGTTTGAGATGGAGTCGGGTGGTCTAATGGAGGTCATGGACCCATCAAGTGTGTTTATCGAGGGCACCGATCTATCGCCTGGATCTTGTCTAAGTGCACTGGTAAATGGCTCCAGAGTAGTATTTGTTGAAATACAGGCGCTAGTGGTAGAGCGTGGTGCTACTGCTGGTCCGCTCAGGCGAGTGGCAACCGGCATTAGCAGGCAGCGTTTAGAGATGTTGTGCGCGGTGCTTACAAGGCATACGGGTGTATTCCTGGGGGATAAAGATGTGTTTGTAAATGTGGCTGGTGGTATTAAAGCAGAGTCGCCCTCGGTAGACCTTGCTGTATGTGCTGCGATCAAGTCATCTGCGATAAACTCTAAGTCCGATCCATACTCTCTCTATGTAGGTGAGGTTGGGCTGACTGGCAGGATCTCTGGATTCTTAGGTTTGGATGCTGTCATGAAAGAGGCTGGGAGGTTGGGGTATAAGAAAATTGTAACTCCTCAGTCTGGTAAGGCGAGCTCGAAGGTGAAAGTTACAGCTGTAAAAAGTATATCCAAGGTGGTGTAGAGGAGAGGGCTTTTTCAATGTCTGGATACATGCCTTGTTTAATTATCCACAATTCTTGTAATAATATCTATGCATTGTGTAAATCGTAACATCTGTAGACGACCTGCGTTAAATATGCTGTATGTATAGTGAATGTAAGGGTGTGTACAACCGACTAAATGATATAGGGTTGACACATGGTAATATTATAGGTATAATGTACAAGATCATTGAAATAGGTTCATATTCATATTTTTAGATAGGAATAGTGGACTTATGTGAAGCTTCTTACTCCCAGGGTTTGGTTGAAGAGTCCCTTCGTACTGAGCCCTCGGAGTAGGAAGTTCCCCTTTTAGATACATCTATGCAGCTCTCTGAGCTCCGAAATGATGTAACCTGATCACTCTGTATACAGAAGTGTACAAAGTTATTGGGGTCGGTCGGGGCAGTGCCGATCCCAAATTTCCTAGTTTGACTTGTGATTTTCAGATGTATATAATCCATTAATCAATCATCACTTTTTCACCTAAAAGCATTGTCACTTAGAGAGATTCCCCAAATTTTTATCGTAATATAATTTTTTCCAATTCCTTATCAATGAACATTAAAGAACTCGATCAGAAGCCGCTTTCCGAGCTTCGCAATATGGCTAAAAAGCTAAATATGCAGGAGTTTATGGAATTAAATAAGCGAGATCTGATAATTGAGATTCTTAAGGTGTCTACTGATAAGGAAGGGTTTATCGCCGTCGAGGGTATCCTCGAGGTGATGAAGGATGGAACACACGGTGTATTGCGCACAGATGGTGTGCTCCCGGGTGAGAACGATGTATATATTTCCGGCTCCCAGATCAAGAAATTCAACCTAAAAGAGGGTGATATTGTTGGCGGTCCGGCTAGACTACCAAAGGATAAGGAGAAGTATCTCAGCTTGTTGCGAGTTGATACAGTTGGTGGTCATCCAGCTGCAGAGGCTGTAAGTAGGCCTGCATTCAATAAGATGACTCCAGTATTTCCTCAACAGCAGATCAAGCTTGAGACAGATGCAACCGTGATCTCCACGAGGATTATTGACCTGCTCGCACCTATCGGTTTTGGACAGCGATCCATGATTGTTGCTCCTCCTAAGGCGGGTAAGACTACACTGTTGAAGGAAATTGCGCACGGAATTTCCGAGAACCACCCAGAAGCCAAGCTTATGGTTGTCCTCGTAGGTGAGAGACCTGAAGAGGTGACCGACATGGAGCGCAGTGTTAAGGGTGAAGTATACGCATCAAACTTCGACGAGCTGCCTGAGCATAACTGCAAAATCGCAGAGATGGCTCTTGATAAGGCAAAGCGAATGGTAGAGTGGGGCCACGATGTGATCATCTTGATGGACAGCATCACGCGTCTCGCTCGTGCTTACAACATCACTATGCCAACATCGGGTAGGACTCTTTCAGGTGGTTTCGACCCAGTAGCCCTATACCCTCCAAAGCGATTCTTCGGTGCAGCCCGAAACTTTGAAAATGGCGGGAGCCTCACGATCGTCGCAACCGCACTTGTTGATACAGGTAGCCGAATGGACGACCTGGTATATGAGGAGTTCAAGGGTACTGGAAACATGGAATTGCACCTAGACAGGCACTTGCAGCAGAAGAGAATCTACCCTGCGATTGATGTGACTGCTTCAGGTACACGAAATGAAGAGCTTCTTCTCGATAAAGAGGTGCTCAACCAGGCATGGAGAATTAGAAGGATGCTGGAGGTCCTAGAGAATAATGACGAGCCTACAGAGGTGCTTATCAACCGAATGAAGAAAACAAAGAACAACAAGGAGTTTCTTGCGACTCTTCACGAAGCTTAGTATCGAGGGTATAAATATTAGCCTATAGTAGGTAAAGAAAAGTTTGATATAAATTTTCTCTTTGCTATAATTACCTCTTGTAATGGAAACACCCGGGGAAACTAGCTCTAGCAAGCCCCCAAAAAACAACAAGTTCATCCAAGGATTGAACTTCAGACAAATAAGTGAGAGAGGAGGACTTAGCATCCACCGAGGTAAGCGGCAGGAGTGATGGTAACCTCTTTATTAAAGAAATCGGCTCTTATGCCGATGATACTCCGGAAATTGCGATTATTAGTAGCGAGAATGCTCTTTAAGCGATTTGCTCGCAAGATTGGGTACGACTTTTGGCCAGTACAATTCTTTGTAGACACGGCACAGTATCTTGGATCCCGAACGCGTCTTTTCTTTGTCCTTTCTACAGTATTTGTAGAGGTACTCACCAATCAATTTGAATCATCAAAGCGATTCTTGATTCGGAAAGATGTTCTGGGGTAGAGGAAACCTTTTCAAATTTACTATTCAGTTCCTGAGTGCTGTCTTTCATCGTGATGATACTTGTGTCCGGCGTCTATAAGCAGGGTGCATTGCCAAAAGAGTTCCAGGCACTTACACCTCAAGCAAATATTGCCCATGCGACTGACGTCTTGGTGCAGAACTCATCTACAAAGACATCTGTCTCCCAAGAAATCGCGAGAACCGACAATATTGAATATATTGTCAAGGGTGGAGACACCCTAAGCTCAATTGCTACAGATCACGGTATCAATGTGGATACAATAATGTGGGCGAATGAATTGACTTCTGCTAATGTGCTGAAGCCGGGGCAGAAGCTGGTCATTCCACGCCAAGACGGTGTATATGTGAAGGTTAAATCGGGTGATACAGTAGCATCGCTTGCCGAGAAGTATCAGACACAGCCTCAGCTGATCGTTGAATGGAACTGGCTCGACCCAGATGAAAATGGTAATTACAATATTGAGGCAGGAGAAGATCTATTCCTACCTGATGGTAAAGCACCACAGCCAGTAATTATCGCAACTAGGCGTCCAGCCACATACACTGGTGTCGTAGCATCTCCAACCGCAGCTCCGGGCTACTCAAACCCTAATCTAGGTGTTGGCCGATTCCTTGGATGGCCAGTAGCAAATGGAGCAGGCTACCTGTCCCAGTGTTACTCTGGATGGCATAGGGCGATCGATATCGCGAGCCGAAATGTAAACTTCAAGCCTGACATTGTTGCTTCTGCTGACGGTGTGGTTACTTTTGCAGGCTGCCAATCAGGCTACTGTCCAGCACCTGGAGTAGAGGTTGGTGGTACAGGTCTAGCCTGGACCGTAATGGTAGACCATGGTAACGGCCTCACATCAATCTATGGCCACTTGAATCAGATCTATGTAACCAATGGTCAGCGTGTTTCAACAGGCGAGGCTTTAGGCCAGATGGGTCGAAGCGGTACAGCCTATGGTGTTCACGTACACTTCGTCTTGGTAAAGACTGGTACATGGACTGCATATCACCCTGGCGCATATATGATTAATGGCCTTTGCGGATACTAATCTTGTGTGAGTTGCTTCACTGAGCTGTCCTACGGCAGCTCTTTAACGTTCAGCAACTCACACAATCTTAGTAGATGGGTAGTACAATCCTCTGCGTGGGCATTTTGATTCAATAGATTAATAGCATGACGTAGCAATTTCCCTTTGGGTGATGCTATTCAGCAGTTTTCCATGTGTATTTCGACGAACGTTAGAGCTCTGCGAAGCAGGGCAGTGAGTCGGAATACACATGGAAAACCTGGACCTGGTGAGACTTGAACTCACGACCTTTTCGATGCCATCGAAACGTTCTAGCCAACTGAACTACAGGCCCACATCTTAGGTGTTAAAATTTTACTCGCTAACACGTCCGAAAATTTTAACACCTAAGATGTGGGGGGAAGATACTTAATACTCTTCCAGCGCAAACTCTTTGTGACACTGCTTGCACGAAATTATACCAGAAAGGCTTATCTCAGCAAGACTTGTTTGTATAGTCGCATAGCACACTGGCCTATAGGATGATATAATTATGCTGTGGATAAGTTCTTGGAGATAATTGTATGACGGATATAGTTCAGGGTGGGCCTTTGGGAGGGTTCACAACGCTCCATGAGGTATGGAGTACGAGGTACCGTGATCCAGAAAAGGGCGAGCTGGTTAATGCAGTTTACCAACTTGCACAAGAAGCTGCTACCATTCGGTTTGGCGAAACATTTGAAAACGTTAATATAAGCCAACATCCTGTAGCTGCTGCACTAATAGCGATTCTGAATTATATTGATGACTTAGAAGTAGTTAGCTTGTCGCATACTGCCATTATGCTGACTGATTTGCAATGGAGCAGGTCATTAAGGTTTTGTTGGGACGGCAATAGAGAGTCACTCAATTTTTTTCTTACATCCTTTAACCAGCCAACATACCAACGGTACATCAACATTCGCAGACAGGAGGTGGCAGGGGAGCTTTGCTGGATTGCAGAGCAATACCAGCTACCTACAGGAGAGGCATGATTGAACCCAATTGCATTATCAAGTAAAATCCATAAATGGTGACTAAATATCGCACACAACTCCTCGCGATAGTATTCCTCCCTTCGGGGATGTAATTTTCTTTCCACAACCTATTACAGAATTGGCTGTTAGACGGTATAATTCACTCATATAGACCAATTCGATCTACACTAAATTATCAACCGATATAAATGACAAAATATGATTTCAAGAAAATAGAGGGGAACTGGAAGGAGAAATGGTTCGAAGACAATATCTATCGAGCAGAGGATTTCTCAGATAAGCCCAAAAAGTATGTGCTAGCCGAATTCCCTTACCCGTCGGGTAAGAGCATGCATGTTGGGCATATGATGCGCTACACGCTGCCTGAGATCTTCTCACGATACCTACGAATGCGTGGATATAATGTGATGTTCCCGATGGGCTGGGATGCATTTGGATTGCCGGCGGAGAACTATGCAATTAAGACAGGTAATCATCCATCGAAGCAGGTAGATGAGCTAAAGGTCTTCTACAAGAAATCGATGCAAGATATGGGCTATGCAATTGATTGGGATAGGGAGGTAAATAGCACCGATCCAGAGTATTTCAAGTGGACACAGTGGATCTTCCTGAAATTCTATGAGGCTGGATTGGCGGAATTACGTGAGGAACCGGTGTGGTGGAGTGAGAAGATGAAGACTGTGTTGGCAGAGGAAGAGGTGGTCAAGGATGCAGATGGTAATCTGGTAGCAGAGCGCGATGGCAGTTCGGTGGAACGCAAAATGGTAAGGCAGTGGGTGCTGAAGATCCCAGCATATGCAGACAAGCTGATCGATGGATTGAGAGGCGACATTAAAGATCTCGACGGCAAGAAGATCACTGAGATCGAGTTCCCAGAATCAATTATTGCTGCTCAGACAAACTGGATCGGCCGCAAAGAGGGTATCAATATTAACTATCCTGTAGTGGGTGTAGAGGGAGTAGATATTACATGCTTCACAACTCGCCCAGATACGAATTTTGGTGCTACATTCGTAGTACTAGCTCCTGAGCATCAGTTCGTACAAGATATCATCTCGAAGAAGATCGAGGTTGATGAGAAAACATATAAGGCAGTGGCAGCATATGTGAAGAAAGCCACAAACAAGACCGACCTTGAGCGTATGGCCGAGACCAAGAAGAAGACAGGTGTATTTACCGGATTCAAAGTGCTGAACCGAGTAAATGATACAGAGCTCCCGGTCTATGTATCAGACTTCGTGCTTGGGCATTTCGGTACCGGCGCAGTTGTAGGAGTGCCGGGTCACGATATGCGAGACTTCGAGTTTGCCAAAGCATTTGATATCCCGATCTTGAGGGTGGTGGTGGGTGTTGATGGAGACGAGTCTGAGATCACCAAGCCAGAGCAGGTGCAGGAAGAGGAAGGACATATGGTCAACTCAGGCTTCCTAGACGGATTGGAGATCATGGCTGCTAAGGAGAAGATCTCTGAGTATTATATCGAGAAGGGTTGGGCTGAGAAGAAGGTTACTTACAGCTTGCGAGACTGGTTATTCTCACGCCAAAGATATTGGGGAGAGCCAATACCTCTGATCCATAAAGAGAACGGTGGTATAGAAGCTATAGCAGACACGACAGATGCTAGCTCGGTGGACAAGAATCTTCCTCTGAACCTCCCTGAGGTGCCTGATTACACACCTTCTGATGATGGCACCTCACCATTGGCCCGCAATGAGGAGTGGGTGAATACGGTTGACTCTGAGGGGAAGCCCGCAAAGCGCGAGACAAATACGATGCCTAACTGGGCAGGCTCATGCTGGTACTACCTGCGTTATATTGATCCGCACAATGAGAAGGCAATTGCAGATATGGACAAGATGACCTACTGGCTCCCTGTTGATTACTACTTCGGTGGTAGCGAGCATACAACATTGCATCTGCTCTATTCGAGGTTCTGGCATAAATTCTTGTACGATAACGGAGTTGTGCCTACATCTGAGCCGTATGCCTGGAGGATGAATGGAGGGACACTGCTTGGACCAGACGGTTACAGGATGTCTAAGTCACGTGGCAATGTTATCGAACCGCAGGAAGTCCTCGAAAAGTATGGCACAGACGCGGTAAGAATGTATATTACTTTCATCGGACCGTACAACGGCACCTTCCCATATAACGAGAGCAGCCTACAGAGGTGCTACAAGCTGATTCAAGACATCTACAAGCTGCGAGAGAAGGTTCAGGAGGGTGCTGATGACCTGGGCCTGAGACGGGTCATTCACAAGGCAATTAAGCGCACCACAGAGATGGCAGAGGAGTTCAAGATGAACACAATGGTGAGCGAGTTCATGATCGCAGTGCGCGAAATGAAGAAGGCCGAAGCGATCCCAGTCGAAGTATGGAAAGATTTCTTGAAGATAGTTGCTCCATTTGCCGTGTTTACAGCAGAAGAGCTGTGGCAGGAGATCAATAGCTTCACTGAGTGGAAGGCTGAGAACAGCGTCCATCTGCAGGCGTGGCCGGGATATGATAAGGAGCTTATTAAGGAGCAGACTATTAGCATCCCAGTGCAGGTCAACGGTAAGACTCGCGGTACAGTAGAAGTAGACGCTGGTGCAAGCCAAGAAGAGGTGCAAGCAAAGATCCTTGCCGATGCAAGACTTTCTACATATGTTAGCAAAGAGAATGTAAAGAAGTTTATCTACGTGCCAGGCAAAATTGCCAACGTTATTCTGTCCTAGAGAATATTTGGTCGGGGGTTCTGGGAAATTTGATCAGAATTCTCTGGCCTTGGGTGGTGTTGATAAGTTTGCAATTGTATCAGCATGGTCGTGGCTTAATTGCAAAAATGTACTCATCTGTTTCTCGGGATCATTTCGGAGTTTCATGGGTAGGCGCGACTCATAGGGCGAAAGTGGGTTGGATTCCTGTAGACCTATAAACTGTCTCGTGTATAATAAAGGCATGAAAGTAGACGCAAAAGGAGTATTTAAAGATAACCAGAAGCTGTTCCTATCGATGGGGGCGGTTGTTATTCTCTCAATGCTTATCGCAAGTGCCACCAGCCAGAACGTGTTTAACTTTTGGGATTTGAACGGGTCTGCTACCGGACCGCTAAATCCTGTTGGAAATAATAACAATGGCGGAAATAATAGCGGCGATCTACCAGAGCCTGTCAGCAACGGCAAAAATAACGCATATAACAATCCTCCCCCTACAGTTATAAATCGTGGCTCAGATTATTCTGCACGAATCAGCACCAACATGGGCAGTATTGAGTTGGATCTTTATCAGGACGAGGCTCCAGAGGCGGTCAATAACTTTGTCTTCCTGGCGCAGGAAAATTTCTATGATGGCACTTCATTCCATAGGGTGATAGAAGGATTCATAATTCAGGGTGGCGATCCGAAAGGTGATGGTACAGGTGGTCCTGGATACGAGCTTAGCTTAGAGAGTGACCCTACATTGAAATTTGAGCCTTTTGTGATAGCGATGTCCGAAGGTAGCGGTGCTAATGATGCTCATGGCTCACAGTTCTTTATCACAAGCCGCGAGTTTGATAGCAATACTCTCGACGGCAAGTACACAATATTCGGCTTTGTGACAGGCGGTTTCACAATTGTTGATAAGATTGAATCTCAAACTGTATACCAAGGTAACAGCGAGTATCGCCCCCTCAACCCTATAATCATCAACGATATCGAGATTGTAGAGAACTAATTCTCTTTCTGATTAGGGAGATCTTCCACTTTTTAGCAAATTTTCATGTTCTCCGTTTATGATCTTGGTATGGATCATAAACACTTTTTTCTCACCGCCCATAAATTCATATTTAGCCAGAGGCAAGGAGTGCTAGTGGGGGTTGTTGTTGGCTTGCTGGTGGGCTTCGCATTAGGATTTTTCTCGCAGCCGCATATTATAAGTTATCGAGATATTCCATCGAGTGATCCTCCTAGCGAAGAGCAGCTAACTTTGACGGATTTATCGGAAAGTGCTGGCTCGACAATGGATGATACTGTCGAGGTATCGGATAGTGTGAAGGTATGTGTTGATGTAGCAGGTGCAGTAATGGCTCCGGGTGTCTACTGCCTTGATAAGGGCGAAATGGTAGTGAACGCAATACTTCGAGCTGGAGATATTAACTATGATGTTTACGCTTTCCAGTATGTGTCGAAATATATTAACTATGCACGCCAGCTCCGCGCGAATGAGAAGATCTACATACCATTCGCGGAAGAGTACAGCTGTACTGCCAAGAAATTCCAGTACGCAGAGGATGTTCCTATGGATGACGATCTAATATCGACTGCATATGAAGATGGCGATACGACTGATGTAAGCAGTCGTGGTGAAGATAATCCTGAAGAAGGCAACAGCAATCCAGGTCAGGGCGATTGCACCAATATCAATACTGCTTCAAATGAAGAGCTGCAAGAGCTGCCAGGCATCGGCGAGGCCACAGCAGCGAGGATAATTGACGCAAGGCCTTTCACAACTATCGAGCAGCTACTCGACGTGAACGGTATAGGTGACAGCAAGTATAACGCAATAAAAGATCTGGTCTGCATCTGATGACTGATGCAGTATCGAAAAGACTCTTGGCTCTAGCTCGGCTCATATGCGACACACCAATACTGCTTTTATGCATCGGGTATATAGTCGTAAATATACTCGCAGTAGAGAGCGAATTGCGCAATCCTACTTTTGCTATAGCTTGCCTGCTGTGCCTTTTAGTCGTGTGCTTGGCACTACTATTAATGAAGAGGCCTCGCTTTATACTCTTTCCTCTTCTTGGCTCACTTTTGGCAGCTTTTGTAGTAGTCAGGTGGTTTCACAATGAGGCTGCGGTACGAGCAGCTGTACGAGAGAGGTACATGGGCAAGGATGTAGAGATTGAAGGTTATATCAGCCGCGAGCCAGAGCTAGATCATGAAAGCGTGAGTTATGTAATGAGAGTTCTGAATATTACTGATCGTGAAACTGACGAAGCTAAAGATTTCAGATCTATCAAGCTTAATCTGCTGATCGAAGGTGAGAGGTATCCTGTTTACAGCCTAGGTCAGCGATGCCGATTTAGTGGCAAGCTGGTTGAGCCAGAAAGCTTTTCTGACTTTGATTATAGAAAGTATCTAAGATATAAGAAAATCTTCTATATAGCCCGCTCCAGCAGCGTGATCCAGTGCGAAAATATCGAGAATGTTAGGAGTGGTAGCAGGCTTAGGAATAGCCTGTACGATATCAAGCTGATGGTCGTAAACCGAGTAGAGAGGAAGATTCCTGAGCCTCAAGCGTCGCTTCTTATCGGCATACTTCTAGGTGAAGATCGTGTTTTCGACGAGGTTTTTGCCGAGAGGCTAAGGGTTACGGGAACAACGCATATTATCGCGGCTTCAGGCTATAATGTGGCCATACTTATCGCCTCGGTTCATAAACTTACTGCTAGCTGGCTACCAAAGAGAGCTCGGATTGCCCTCTCGCTACTGGCTGTATGGCTCTTTGTTATCTTGTCTGGAGGCTCGGCATCAATCGTGCGTGCGGCTATTATGAGCACGCTGGCCTTACTGGCTTTGTCGCAGGGAAGAAAAGGTGTAGTTCATCTGCTGCTGCCACTCAGCGCTCTTATTTTCTCGCTATTTGATCCAAAGATATTTTACAACCTTAGCTTTCAGCTATCTGTTGCTGCAACCGCTGGTCTGATCTATATAACTCCAATTTTGGAGGAGGGTGCTGGTAAGGTAAAGTTGATTGGCAAGCGGTTTCACGCAATGCTTGGGGCATATCTGTTTCCAACTTTGGCATGTACATTGAGTACGATTCCGATTACGGCATACTATTTCGGGCAGCTTTCAATTGCTGGAGTCGTAAGCAACTTTTTGATTTTGCCCGTGGTAGAAGGCTCGTTGCTTCTTGGGGTTGTTTCAATACTGGGCGATATGATTAGTCAGAACATTAGCGGTTTCACATTCCTGGCGCTCTATCTTGAGCTTAAGTACTTTCAACTGGTTGTGGATTGGATAGGGCAATATGAGCATGTGCTGGTATCACTGGATGGTTTTGGGCTATATCATGCAGCTGCAATATTCATCCTGGAGCTACTGCTGGTTGTGAGTCTGTATCCGAAGAGTGGGGTTGAGAAAAGTTATTATTACAAGCAGCATGGATACTCTTAGGAAGAACTTCATCACTGTTCTCTTCTTGATCGGTGCTCTCATCGTAGATCTGCTCCCAGATAGCAGCTATAACAGAGTGATCTTCCTGGATATAGGGCAGGGTGACGCCTCTTTGATCCAGTATGAAGGGCTGAATATATTGGTGGATGGTGGACCAGCCGATTATCTTACGTTTGCCTTGCCGCGATACATGTCTGTCGACGACAGTAAGATCGATATACTGATAGTCTCGCACCCACACGCAGACCACATCTCGGGAATTCTAGATATTGTTGATAGGTATGAGATCGGAGAAGTATGGATTAATCCGGTCTGTTTCAACTCTAGCTTGTACAGACTTCTGCTAGATCTCGATCTCAAGATAAAGCCAGTTAATAACCTTCACGAACTCAGGTATAAGGATATGGTGATACAGATCTTGCATCCATTTGCCGCTGAAGCGAGACCATCTGATTGTAAAGGATCTGTAGGTAGCCTGAATCCCACAGACAAAAATGTGAATAATGACTCAATAGTTTTCCTTCTCGAAGTGGCAGGAAAAAAGCTGCTGTTTGTTGGCGATGCTGAAGCGGAGCTCGAGAAAAAGCTGCTAGAGGAAGGTTCGTTAGAAGATATAGACTTACTGAAAGCTGGTCATCACTGCTCAAGAAGCTCAAGTACCGAGGCGTTTCTGACTGTAACTAAGCCCGAGACTGCCATCTGTAGCTTCGCAAGTGAGAACAGCTACGGGCATCCTAGTCCTGAGGCTCTAAGCAGGCTGGCAAATGTGGACGCTAAAGTACTCTCCACAGCTAATAAAAAGTCTATTGTAATAGGGCTCTGAGAGAGAGCATGCTAATTGAAAGCTTAGTCTAAATGTATTATACTCATGCGACTAATTAGCAATCCTGAATAGGTGATCTGCTAAGGTTATGTACCTGTAGCTCAAGGGATAGAGCAACTGCCTTCTAAGCAGTAGGTTGTAGGTTCGAATCCTGCCAGGTACGCCATCTAGGTCTGACATATCATCAGACATCCCCAACAAAATTTTTCTATGTGGAGGTGAGTAGCAGACTTAACACTGTCACACTCCATGTACTTCTGCTAGCCAATATAAATTTTCCCTTGGTATCAGTAATGTATGTTTCTATACAAGTTTGCACTATAAAGCATGTAGCAAACCAATACAGGGCGTGCCAATATTGCAAAATAAACCTTAAAGCACATTTTGCGACGCGCCACTATATGATTAGTAGGTATTGTGCATAGGTGTCACATTATGAGTGGGTCAGAATTGCGTACCCTGGATTGGGCATATGTTTCACAAATGTATCCATGAATGCTGTTGGGTAGCTAACTGTAGGCCTATAAAATATATTATGTAAAATCCGAGAAGATTTGCATAATTCTTGGTGGACTGAGCGGTTATGGCTAAAAATATATTTATAATCGTTAATGCCTTATGGGTAAGGGGGATTCCAAATATTATGGTTTGGGTTAACCGTGTGAAAAGCTTTTACATAAGACGTTAAGTTAGAAAAAGAAGGAAAACGTATATAAGTGCTTGAATTTGATTGTAAAGCTTGTAAGTAAAGTATCCGCCTACTTTTGGTAATATTTTCAAGGAGTAAATGTTGCAGTGCAATTTTGGCACTATTTAATTTGAAACTCTTTAGTATAAAGAGTAAATTAAATAATATAGCAGCAGCCGTATTGCTATGATAAATAGATGGACTTACATTATGAAAGTAATGTTACCACTATTTTGCACTTGTAGCTACGCCATTTCATCTAGATTGCGAACCTGTATTACTGCTTTATTCCGACTACAGGATTATTTACGTCTATTATTATTGGATAGAATGATATAATTGTGTCTTTACCTACAACTAATTATGCGCTAGTGTTGCAGGTATAGTAATTTTGCGAGCAACCTATTCTTTATCTTGTACGGAAGGACTTTCTTGCTATATTTGAGGGTTTTATTAAATAATAATGTCAGTGCATTCAAAGTTGTTGACTATAGGTGTAGCCTGTAGTTTGGTGTTACTTCCTCCTGGTGTATCCTGTAGTTCGACAGCAAGGAGGGTTGATACCAAATCTGCTTTTACGGAGCTATAATTTAATGGCGAATAAATTCGGATCCTTTTCTATAAAGAATCCGCTAGTATATTAGCAAGTGAAGACGTCTGTGCAAATTTTGCTTAAATTTGCAATTTTGAATGACTTACCCAACTTTGCCAGAATCTTTACCAACTATGAGGTATGGTCTAGGTATTCCTTCAAATAGTTGCCAGTGTGCGTACCTGCAGCAATAATGTCTGCCATACTGCCTTGAGCGGTGATCAACCCACCCTTGTCGCCACCATCTGGACCTAGGTCGATTATCCAGTCAGAGTAGCGGATGATGTCCATATTGTGCTCAATTACGAGCACGGTATTATTCTTATTTACAAGCTTTTTCAATACAATTAAGAGCTTGTCGACGTCAGCAAAATGTAAGCCTGTTGTTGGCTCATCGAGGATATACATTGTGTGTCCCCGCACCATTTTAGTGAGCTCACGAGCTAGCTTTATACGCTGCGATTCGCCACCTGAAAGGGTAGTGGCGTACTGACCGAGTTTGATATAGTCGAGCCCAACATCGCTTAGTAGATCAAGCTTCCTCTTTATATTGGATATAGCTGAGAAGAATTCGCGTGCCTCAGCTACTGACATATCTAGCACCTCGGAGATGTTTTTCCCTTTGTAATCGATCTGCAAAGCCTCTTTGTTATACCTTTTGCCACCGCACTCCTCGCAGGTGATATACATGTCGGCGAGGAATTGCATCTCTACCTTGATTTGACCGTTGCCCTGGCATTTCTCGCAACGCCCCCCCTTCACATTGAAGCTAAATCGGCCTGGTGTATAGCCTCGGGCGCGTGCCTCTGGTGTCATTGCGAAAAGGTCTCGGATATACTGGAAAGCGCCGATATAGGTGACAGGGTTGGAGCGAGGTGTGCGCCCGATAGGGCTCTGGTCGATTCCGATGACTTTCTGTACATGCTCAAGCCCTTCGATAGATTCATATTCTCCAACGCTTTGCTTGCCGTTCATCTTCTCGTTCATTAAGATCGGATAGAGTGTGTCATTTACAAGCGAGGATTTCCCAGAGCCTGAGACGCCCGTAACGCTCACAAACTTGCCAAGAGGTACCTCGAGGTCTACCGACTTCAAATTGTGCGTTTTAACCCCTTTCAGGACGAGCCTCTTCCCGTCAACAAAGTTCTGAGTCTCTTCATTCTCAATGTCCTGAAGGCTTTCTCCGACCTGCTTCTTGTTCAAGAGGTACTGGGCTGTTAGACTGCCTTGCTTCATGAAATCTTTATATACACCCTCGGCAACTACCTCGCCACCATTTACACCTGCACCAGGACCTATATCCACGATATGGTCGGCCCTAGAGATTGTGTCATAGTCGTGCTCAACGACCACTACAGAATTACCGATATCGCGAAGATTTTCTAAAGTCTTGATAAGCTTGTCTACGTCGCGAGAGTGGAGGCCGATTGATGGCTCATCTAAGACATAAAGGACACCTGTAAGCCCTGTGCCTATCTGTGAGGCTAGCCTAATTCGTTGCGACTCACCGCCTGATAAAGTGCTGGCTCGTCGATCTAAGGTGAGATAATCAAGCCCGACGTCGAGCAAGAATGTAAGCCTGGTTATCAGCTCGCGCGAAATTGGGTCTGCGATCTCTTTACGATTTCCCTTCAGATCAAGCGATTTGAAGAATTTAACCACATCATTGATTTGGAGATTGCTCAGCTCGTTTATGTTTTTATCTTTTAGCTTGACCGATAGCGGGTAGGGCTTGAGGCGAGCTCCATGGCATTCCGAGCACTCTCGCTCAACCATATATTTTTCGGTCTCAGCGCGGATATAGTTCGATGTGGTTTCAAGGTAGCGGCGCTCAATTTCTGGCACAACTCCTTCGAATCTTGCATCATAATCTCTTAACTCGCCTCGCTTATTTCTGTAGCTGATTCTGTAACGCTCCTTGGCTCCTGTGCCATAGAAGATAAGGTCGAGGATCTCTTTCGGGTACTCGCCAATAGGGGTCTTGAGGCTAAATTTGTGCTCTACGGCGACCTGTTGCAATATTTTGGCTGTCCATGAGTCGCTTGTGGTGCGATTTGACCATGGGAATATGCCTCCCTCAAGGATAGAAAGACGAGGATTGTAGATCTTCTCTACGTCGATCTCTTTGAGGCTGCCAATACCGGAGCAGCGTTGGCAGGCTCCATGTGGTGAGTTGAATGAGAAAGAGGCTGGCTTTAGCTTTGGGAACGATAGTTTGCAGCTGAAGCAGGTGTTGCTCTCGGAGTAGAAGTGAGCCTCTTCGTCGATCAAGATCTTGACCTCGCCGTCGGCCATGCTTGAGGAGAGCTCTATCGCATCATTAAGCCTCTTTTGGAAGCTCTTATATTCCTCACTTTCGCTATCTTCATGCAATGCTTTGTCGAATACCAGTCGGTCGATAACTAGGTCGATGCTGTGCTTCTTGTTCTTATCAAGCTTGATCTCGTCAGCCTCGTCTAGTGAGTATACCTCACCGTCGACGCTTACTCTTAGGAATCCCTTGGACAGAAGGTTGTCGAAAAGATCTTTATAGCTTCCTTTCTTTGCCTGCACGATAGGTGCAAGCACCTGCAGTTTAGCCTTGTCTTCTTTGCCCTCAAGCAGTTTCGTATTGATCTGAGCGACGATCTCCTGGATAGTCTGGGCTTGGATAGGGCGGCCACAATTTGGACAGTGCGGCTCACCGATCTGGGTGTAAAGAAGCCTCAGGTAGTCATAAATCTCTGTCACTGTGCCGACTGTCGATCGTGGATTGCTGCTAGATGTTTTCTGGTCGATGGAGATAGCTGGGGATAGTCCAGTTATGCTCTCAACGTCGGGTTTCTCCATGAGTCCAAGGAACTGTCGTGCGTATGATGAGAGCGACTCCACATAACGACGCTGCCCCTCAGCATAGAGGGTGTCAAAAGCGAGCGACGACTTCCCAGAACCAGAAACGCCGGTAATAACAACAAATTTGTTCT